>NZ_JBWJZD010000001.1:187500-655189 GCF_056429065.1 Bradyrhizobium sp. USDA3010 | reverse complement strand
GCAGCCGCCCTCAGGCGGCTCGCTCAGCGCCTCAACGATACCCCACGCAAATGCCTGGACTTCAAGACACCCGCCGAGGCATTCTCCAAGCTCAAATCAATCGTTGCACTTCAAACGTGACTCCATCTCCCGGCTTTCGCCGGGACGACGTGGGGATGGGATAGTGCTGATCCCTCACAACGGCTCGTCATCATTGCCGTAGCGATCGACCTTCGGCGTGGCGATGTCGCCATCCTCGTAATAATCGTCGTCCTGTGGCGCCGCGGGCGGCGGAGGCTTTTTCGATTTGTCGTCGGTCTTGTCGTCGATCTTGCCGCCGCCCTTGCTCTTCTTTCCGGCCTTGGCCATGCGTTTCCCCTGCGCGGGTCAAATCAGCAGCCGGAATTCTACTCCAGTTCACCGGGGCTTGTAACGTGAGGAGATGGGCGCGGCCGGTCACACCCGCCGCGCCGGATAGCTCAAAACGTCGCGCCCGCCTTGACCATGTAGGTGCGGCTGGGCAGCGGATAGGCAGAGAAGCGGCCGGCCGTGAACGAGCTCGCGATGGCGTAGTCGTAGTACAGCGCGTTGAACAGATTGTTCACGCTGAGCGACCAGAAGAAGCGGTCAACCTGCCCGCTCAGCTTGAGATCGGCGGTGGCATTGCCGGGAATCCGGCTCTGGGTGTTGGCCTGGTCGTTGTCCATGATGCGCGAGCTCCAGGCCCGCACTGTGGCATCGAACACCAGATAGTTCTGCCAGATATTCCAGGTCACGCCGAGATTGCCGGTGTAGCGCGAGACCAGCGGCACGTCGTTGCCGGCCCACATGCCTTCGCGGAACACCGCACGAGTGATCGCCATGCCGCCACGCAACGTCACAGTGTCGCTGACCTTGAGCGAGGCGCTGGTCTCTGAGCCGTAGCGGCGGGTCGGGTCGAGGTTGACGTTGTAGAACAGCACCGGATTGAAATGGATCTCGTTCTCGAGATCCATCAGATAGACGCTGCTCTGGACCTGAAACAGGTTGGTCCTGACGCGGAAGCCGCCCTCGACGTCCTGCGACGTCTGGGTCTTGAGCTGGAAGCTCTGCGGGATCGGGGCGAAGGTCAGCGGGTCGAATGACGGACCCGAAGCGACGCGCTCGTCGACGTCGGGCGTGCGGAATGCGCGCGCGGCGCGGCCGAATACCGAGAAGGTGTCGGTGAAGCGATGCTCGGCGCCGACATGCAGCGCGTACTGCGTCTCGTTGCTGTCGAGCGGCGCCGCCTGCGTGTCGAAGGCGAATGGCGCGTTCGGGTCGTAGCGGTCGCGTGCCGACACGCTGGTATTCTGGACGCGCGCACCGTAGGAGAAATCGGTGGTCGGCAGCAGGCCGATCGTGTGCTGCCAGTACCCGGCCAGGGTCTGCTGCTCGATATTGTAGATGTGGTAGGGATCGACGCCTTGATAGGCGCCGCGTGCCTCACGGAACGTCGAATCGTAATAGTCAATGCCGGTCAGGATCGTGGACGGCATCCTCAGCACGACGTTCTTGACGCTGAGCCGCGGCGTGAGCGACCAGGTTTGTAGCGCCGCATCGTTATAGGTCGAGGCGAAGCTGATGGTCGGCACGGTGCCGAAGAAGCCGCTTTGCGTCTCGCGCTGCCGCCAGCCGCCGTCGACGATGAGGTCGACGCCGTTCATCAGCGTCTTGGTGAAGCCGGCGGTAACGCTGGCGGTTTGCTGGTTGGCATAGTCGAACGGCGTCGCCGCGCCGCGGCGATCGGTGAGCAGCTCGTTGACGCCGATCGACGGATCGACCAGCCGTCCGCCGGGCAGGCCGAGCTTCTGGTCGCTGCCGGTGACGGTGAGGAAGGCGGTGAGATCCGATGTCGTGTAGTTGACGTTGCCGACGGCGTTGCGCTGGTCGAGCGCATTGTTGACGCGGTAGCCGTCGGACTTGATGCCGTTGCCGTAGAACGAGGTCGACCACGGGCCGGAATTAAGCGCCGCGGACACCGCGGCCATGCGGGTGTTGAACGAGCCGAAACCGCCTTCGGCCCTGATCGTGGCCGGCGGACCGCCGGCGCCGGTCTTGGTGATGATGTTGACCACGCCGCCCACCGCGTTGTCGCCGTAGAGCACCGCGCCGCTGTTGCCGCGCGTGATCTCGATGCGTTCGATCGAATCGAGCGGGATCGTGGTGAGATCGAAGCCGGCCTTGTCGACGTCGTTGAGGCGGCGGCCGTTGAGCAGGAACAGGGTGTTGTCGGAGGCGAATGCGCCGAAGCCGCGCAGGTCGACCGCGGTCTTGGCGCCGTTCGGGCCGCCATAAAGCGATTGCAGCTGCACGCCCGGCACCTGCGCGAGAATCTCGGGCAGCGACTGCACCGGCGAATGCGCGATGTCGTCGGCGGTGATCACGGTCGAGGAAGAGCCGACAATGCCGGCGAACTGGCGGCCGCCGCCGCCTGGGCCGCCCGTTCCGGTGGCCGGTCCGGTCCCTGTCGTGTTCGATCCTGCTCCGCTGCCCACATTGTTGCCTTGCGTGGTGCCCGGCGCCGGGCGGCGTGGCGCCGGCGCTTCGTCAGCGGCTGGCCTGGCGCGCGTAAAATTCTGGTCGCCAGGCTTGGTGATTTCGATGGCCGGCAGCTGATTGGGAGAGGGCGCCTGCTGCGCCCGTGCGGTCGAGAGAACGATTGTCGGCGCGATCATCGTCGACGCGAGCAGAAGCGCGCGGCGCCGCCGGGAAGAAGAGTTGGAGAACATCTAAGAGAGACCTCGGTAACGTCAGTGGCACGTCACCGCGAACCAGTCTCACCATCGTGCTCGCAGGCTCAGCTGCTTGCAGCCTCAAGTGAAGCTCATGCCTGTACTCCCCGACCGGCATCTTCGCGTGTGACCACGGCTGACGGCAGGTCTCCTGGCTCGCGGGTCGTTACCCTTCGTCGCCTTCCCAGGACCGAGATTCCCAGTGGCCTGTGACGAAGGATTCACCGCATACAGTTGCGGGGGCAGCCGCGGCGTTGGGGAAGTTTCCCCGCACCGCATTCCCTTTTCATCTCATGAAAGAACCGTCATGTTCATCTAGGGTTCGGCTGGGCAAAGTCAATCCGGCGAAGGTCGGGCGGCCGCCAGGTGGCCACGGTTTCTGTCGGGTGTCGCTTGTCTGCCACGGCGATCGCTGTAAGAGCATGGATCCAATGAACGTGCAGGATTTTGCCTTGGCGGCCGAGGTCGCGGCGCGGCGCCGGTGGGGCGCTACCGCGGCGCTGCTCGCGCTCGTGGTCCTGCTGCTGGTGCTCTCGCTCGGCATCGGGCCGGTGCGGCTGTCGCCGCTTGCGGTGATCGAGGCGGTGTTCGGCGGCGGCAGCGACGTGGCGCAGGTGATCGTGCGCGAGATCCGGCTGCCGCGCACCGTTCTGGCGTTCGCGATCGGCGGTATTCTCGGGCTATCGGGCGCAGCGCTGCAGGGACTGCTGCGCAATCCGCTGGCCTCGCCGTCGTTGTTCGGCGCACCGCAATCGGCGGCATTCGGCGCGGTGCTGGTGATCGCGCTGGGCCTCGCCGATGTGCGCTCCTACGCGCTGCCGGTGGTGGCGATCATCGCCGCGTTCGGTTCGGTGTTCGCGCTGCTGGCGATTGCCGGCCGCAATGCCGGGCTTTTGATCCTGATCCTCGCGGGACTCGCGATCTCGAGCTTTGCGGGGGCGGCGACGGCGCTGGTGATGAATCTCTCCAGCAATCCGTTCGTGGTGCTGGAGATCGCATTCTGGCTGCTCGGCTCGCTCGAGGACCGCAGCTTCCAGCACGTGGCGCTGGCGCTGCCCTTCATCATCGCGGGCGCGGCCATCCTGCTCAGCCAGGCGAACGCGTTCCGTGCGCTGACGCTCGGCGAGGAGGCCGCGCAGAGTCTCGGCGTCGATGTCGGGCGGCTAAGGTTGCTCGTGATCGCGGGTGTTGCGCTCGGCGTCGGCGGCGCGGTCGCGGTCACCGGCACGATCGGCTTCATCGGTCTCGTCGCGCCGCATCTGATGCGCCCCCTGATCGGTCACGATCCGGCGCGGCTGCTGGTGCCGAGCGCGCTCGCCGGTTCGGCACTGCTGCTCGCCGCCGATATCGCGGTGCGCATCATCCCCTCGACGTCGGACATCAAGGTCGGCGTGCTGACCTCGATCATCGGCGTGCCGTTCTTCCTCTATCTGATCATGCGCGAACGCCGCGCGCTCGGCGGAGGCGTGGCATGACGCTGCTCTCCGCCACCGCGCTCAATGCCTCGCTCGGCAGCCGCAAGGTGCTGCACGATGTCTCGCTGTCGCTGGAAGCGGGCCATCTGGTCGCGCTGGTCGGCCCGAACGGCGCCGGCAAGACCACGCTGCTGCGCGCGCTGGCCGGGCTGATTCCATCCGACGGCGAGATCAGGATCGGCGGCGACGCGCTGGCCGCGCTTGCGCTGCGCGAGCGGGCGAAGCGCTTCGCCTATTTGCCGCAGGGGCACATGGTGCATTGGCCGCTGCCGGCGCGCGATATCGTCGCGCTCGGCCGCTATCCGCATGGCGCGACCGATCCGGCGCGGTTGTCGCAAAAGGATATGGAGGCGGTGCTGCGCGCGATGCAGGCGGTCGAAGTCACTGAATTCAGCGACCGCCGCGTCACCGAGCTGTCCGGCGGCGAGCGCAGCCGCGTCGCACTGGCCCGGGTGCTGGCGGTGGAGGCGCCGGTGATCCTCGCCGACGAGCCGACCGCCTCGCTCGATCCGCGCCACCAGATCGACGTGATGCAGAAGCTGCGCAACGTCGCCGACACCGGCGTACTGGTCATCGTGGTGACCCACGATCTCGGGCTCGCCGCGCGCTTTGCCGATCACATGCTGGTGCTGTCGGACGGGCGGCTGGCGGCGCAAGGTGCGCCCGCTGAAGCGCTGTCCGAGAGCGTGCTGGCCAGCGTGTTCCGGGTCAGCGCCTACCGCGCCGAATTTCAGCGCGAGGCCGTCATCGTGCCATGGGCGGACGTGTGATGGGGATGCGGCGTCTCGCAGCGGTGGCCGCAGCGGCATGGCTGATGTCGTATGCAGCCGCGTCCGCCGGCGGACCGCGCATCGTCTCGATGAACGTCTGCAGCGACCAGCTGGTGCTGTCGCTGGCCGACCCGGATCAGATCCTTGGCCTCAGCCGCTTTTCGCGCGATGGCTGGCAATCCTGGGCCGCCGAGCTGGCGCGAAACTATCCGCTTCTGTCCGGTGAGGCCGAGGACGTGCTGCTGCTCAAGCCCGACATCGTCGTGGTCAGCCTGTTCGACAAGCGCGCGACGCGCGATCTCCTGAACGCCAACGGATTGCACCTCGTCGAATTCACGGTGCCGCGCACGCTGGACGAGGTGAGGGACCAGATCCGCGCGATGGGCGACGTGGTACAGCATCCGGATCGCGCGCGGGCCGAGATCGCGCGGTTCGATGCGGCGATCGCGCGGGCGCGGGCGGTGGCTGATGGTCATCACTATCGGGTGCTGCCGGTGGAGCGGCGCGGCTTTGTCTCAGGTCGCAGCAGCCTGATCAGCTCGCTGCTTGCGGCAACTGGCCTGAGCAACGCGGCCGGCGAACTCGGGCTCGACGCGGGCGGATTTGCCTCGCTGGAGGCAATCGTAAATCTGAGGCCGGATTTCATCCTGGTGTCGGAGGCCGGCGATCGCGCCGAGGACGAGGGCCGCGCCTTCCTGCTGCATCCGGCGCTGGAACGCTTCTATCCGGCCGACAAGCGGATCGTGCTGCCGGAGCGGCTGACGGTGTGCGGCGGCGTCATGCTGGCCGATGCGCTGGATCGGTTGACGGCGGAACTCAAGCGGGTGACGCGGTGATCACTCGTCATCCGTCATCCTGAGGAGCGCGTAGCGCGTCTCGAAGGATGCACGGCCCGGATGCTTCCGGGCGTTCGCCGGAGGGAGCGGGGCCGTCGCCCTTCGAGGCTCGCCCAGCGGCGCAATTGCGCCGCAAGGCTCGCACCTCAGGGTGACGGTGCTAGAAATTGTGCGCGGCTAACGGGTTACCCCGTCACCACCGGCCCGCCGGCCTTCTTCCACGCATCGATGCCGCCTTCGATATGGGCGGTGTTCGCCAATCCCGCTTTCTTCGCGGAAGCTACCGCCATCGCGGAACGTTCGCCGAAGGCGCAGAAGAACACGACGCGGCGGCCGGTCGCGGCCGCGACTTCGCGCAGCATGCCACCGGGCTGCAACGTGGCGCAAATCCCGGGATAGGGCGCGTGCAGCGCGCCCGCGAGTGTCCCGTGCTTGGCCCGCTCGCCGCTCTCGCGTAGATCGACCAGCAGGATATCGGGCCGGCCGAGGCTCGCGATGGCGTCGCGCGCGCTGATGGACAGGCCTTCCTTGGCGAGCTCGTCCTGGTGCAGGCCGACATGCATGTTGGCGGGCACCGCGACGTCCATCATCTTTGGATTCGGGAGATGAAGATTGTTCATCAGCTCGACATAGTCGTCGATCGATTTCACCTGCAGCCGCGGATTGTAGCGCTTCTCCTCGCCGATGGTGGAGACGGTGTCGCCCTTGTAGTCATGCGCGGGGAATACCAGGGTCTCTTCCGGCAGCTTCAGCAGGCGGTTGAAGATCGAATCATACTGCGCTCGCGCGCTGCCGTTCTGAAAATCGGTGCGGCCGGTGCCGCGGATCAAGAGCGTGTCGCCGGTGAAGACGCGGTCGCCCATCAGATAGCTATAGGAATCGTCGGTGTGGCCGGGCGTGTACAACGCTTCGAGGCAGAGGCCTTCGATCGTCACCTTGTCGCCGTCGGAGACGCGCATCGACACCACGTCGGCCTTGCTCTGCTCGCCCATGATGGTGATGCACTGGGTGCGGTCGCGCAGCTCGCCGAGGCCGGTGATGTGATCGGCATGCAGGTGCGTATCGACCGCCTTGACCAGTCGGAGGTCGAGTTCCTGCAGCAGCTTGCAGTAGCGGTCGGCCTTCTCCAGCACCGGATCGAGGATCAGCGCCTCGCCGCCGGCGCGGCTCGCGAGCAGATAGCTGTAGGTGCCGGACACGCTGTCGAACAGCTGGCGAAAGATCATGACGGCTTACCTGTTCTCCGGGTCAAGTCACATGGAGGATATTATTCCATAGATAGGGTCGATTCAAAGCAAATCCATCCCCCCAACTAAGCCCATCCCCGTCACCCCAAGGAGCCGCGTCGCGGCGTCTCGAAGGGTGAACGGCCCGGCTCCTTCCGCGGGAGGGGTTATGCGCGTTCAGGCGACCGCGGGTTAAGGACGGACCAGCGTGTAGCCGTTCTCGGTGAGAAGCAGGATCTGTGCGACGCCGACCTGTACTGGGGTGGCGGTCGCGATGTAGTCCGGCCGCTTGCCGGTGTCGCGCTCGATCGTGTCGAGGGTGTTGAGGCAGATGTCGACCCGCGCACCCTGCGCGACCAGGCTCTCGACCAGCTTGCGGTTCGCATTATCGGGCTTGAGCAGTTCGATGCCCGGGCCGAAGGCGACGATCTCGACCGCGACCTTGTCGGGGTCGTAGTGCTTCATCAGATTGCTCGCGACGCTGATGACGAGGCCCTGCTTCTTCGGATCGTTGTCGGAGAGCTGCAGCACGACCTTGTGCTCGGCGAACGGCTTGTCCTGCAGCGGCGCGAGCTGGGCGCGGGCCGGCGGCGTTGCCAGCGCGATCGCCGCGAGGCCGAGCGCCGCGATGAGCGCGCGCCGCGTCATCCGTGCCTCGCAATGCCCGGGTTGTCCTCGACGCCTTTCAGCGTCACGCCGGGTTCGTCGCGGTTCGGCGGCCGGCCGGAGCGCAGATGCTTGGCCACGACATCCCAGATCGGCGCGCCGTTCTGCTGGTTGACCGAAGCCCAGCCCGAGACCTTGTAGTGCTTGCCGGCTTCGAGATGCTTGCCGTTGCCGAGCTTCAGCTCGGAAATGCGCTTGCCGACGGTCTCGCCGGGCGTGCAGGTGTAGGCGAGGCCGCCGACACGGACCATGTCGCCGCCTTGCTGATAATAGGGATCGACGTTGAACAGGTTGTCGCAGACGTCTTCCAGCACATCCTTGATCTGGCTGCCGGTCATGGTCGCGACGTAGGTCTCGGGATAGGTGATCGCGGTTTCCGACAGCACGTCTTCCATGGTCAGCGGCTGGCCGGCGAGCGTGGTGAGGCCCCAACGGAAGCCCGGCGACAGCGCGATCTCGGCGTTGAGCTCGTTCAGCAGCGCATCGCAGATCAGCTGGTCGACGGTGCCGGAGAAATTCCCGCGGCGATAGAGCAGGCGGTCGGCGGTGCCGAGCTTGTCGCTCCACTCGTCGGCATGCGGATCGCGCATCTTGTCGATCAGCGTCTGCATCGCGGGATCGGGCTTCAAGAGCTCGGCGAACACCGGCAGCAGGCGGTAGCGGACATTGGCGACCTTGCCCTTGGTAAGATCGAGGTCGAGCACGCCGATGAACTTGCCGTTGGAGCCGGCATTGGTCACCAGCGTGACGCCGCCTGCGTTGGTCACCGTGATCGGGATCGGGATCGCGTCATGGGTGTGGCCGCCAAGGATGACGTCGATGCCGGTGACGCGGCTGGCGAGCTTGAGGTCGACGTCCATGCCGTTATGCGACAGCAGGATCACCGCCTCGACCTTGTCGTTGTTGCGATGGCCGTCGACGAGTTTTTGCAGCTCCTCGTCGCGGATGCCGAACTTCCAGTCTGGCGTGAAGCGCTTGGGGTGCGCGATCGGCACGTAAGGAAAGGCCTGGCCGATGATCGCGACGCGGTGGCCGCCGATCTCCTTGATCGTGGACGGCTTGAACACCCGCCCGGAGGCCGGATCGAACGCCTTGGCGTCGTTGAAAGCGGCTTCCTCGGTCAGGAATACGTTCTGTGCCAGGAACTCGCCCTTGAAGCGGGAGAGATTGTCGCGCAGCACCTCTTCGCCATAGGTGAATTCCCAGTGCCCGGTCATCGCCTCGATGCCGAGCAGGTTCGCGGCCTCCACCATGTCGGCGCCGTTCATGGCATTGGCGAGCCCGGTGCCCTGCCAGAGGTCGCCGCCGTCGAGCAGGATCGCACGTTTCTCGCCGACATCGGCGCGCAGCTTGTCGATCAGCGTCTTCAGATGCGCAAAGCCGCCGAGCCGGCCGAAGCGGACGGCGGCCTTCTCGAACTCGACGCAGGTAAAGGCATAGGCATCGGCGCTATCGGGCCGGATGCCGAAACGGTCGAGGAACGCCTTGCCGACCAGATGCGGCGGCTGGCCGGCCATCGCGCCGACGCCGATATTGACGCCGGGTTCGCGGAAGAACACCGGCTTCAGCTGCGCATGCGTGTCGGTCATGTGCAGGATGCGGGCGTTGCCGAAGCGTTCGAAGTCGTAGACGCTGGCGGTGTCGGCGCCACGCGCGAGTCGGGGCAGGCCGGCCACAAGCGTTGCGGCGGCCGAAGCTCTCAGGAAATCGCGGCGGCGGATGATCATCACTCTCTCCGCGCGGCCCCCGTGGCCCTGCGCGCCTTTAGCGAACTTCCATGTCCTTCCAGCGTTCCTTTTCGCTGGTCGCCTGGAAGATCGATGCCTTTGCCAGCGCCTCGGCCTCCTTGGCCTGGGCGACTGCCGTGTCGAAATCACCAGCTTCACCGGCCTTTTTTGCGGCGGATAGCGTCGAGGCTGTCGTGGTCCACTGGTTGCGCAGCAGGCCTGCTTCCTTGTTGGCGGCCTCAGCCGCGGCGTAGGCCGCCTTGTAGTCGGCTTCGGAGGCGGCGAGGGCTGCGGTCACCGTTGCGACCAGCAGGGCTGATGCCGCGAAGATGGCTCTGATGGCCGCGCTCATGGCCTCGCTCCCGGCCCCGAAATCGGCAGGCCATTGCTGACATAGGACAGGTAGTATTCGAGGTTGCGGTACTCGTCGTCCTGCGGATTGAGCGGCACGCCGCGGATCTGGCTGTTGCAGGTGGTGAACCGGCGGCTGGTCGTGCCCATGCCTGACCATTCCGAGCGGTAGATCGGCATCGCGTTCAGGATGCCGAGCGCCGGCGCCAGCACCTCGGCGCGGATCCTTTCGCCCGGGCTCTGGATGTGGCAAGTGGCGCAGGAGAAATTGAGCTGGCCGCGGCGGGTGTAGAAATACTCCTTGCCCTTCTGATAGGCCTCCAGCGCGCGCGGATCGTCCGGGATCTTGATATCCATCGGCTTGCCGCGCGAGGTGAAGGCCATGTAGGCGGTGAGCGCCGCCATGTCGTCCTTCACATAGGAGAACGGCGCCTCGCCATTGGCCTCGCGGCAACGATTGAGCGCGAGCTCGAGCGTGACGACCTTGCCTTCCTTCTCGTCGAAATAAGGATAGTTCTGGCGGATGCCGATGCCCTGGTTCGGGAAGCAGTCGGCGTAGGTCTTGCCGTTCTTGAACGGCGTCGAGAACATCTCCTTGCCGGCCTCGAGCGAGAACTCGTAGGGCGGAAACTGCTCCTTCTCTTCCCACTGCTTGTGCAGGTCCTCATTCATCGAATAGGGACCGTTGACGAAATCCTCTAGCTTCAGCTTGGGGAATTTGCTGGTGAAGAATTTCTGGAAGGCGGCCTTGTCGGCGGCGGGATCGACGGCGCCGGCTGCGTGCGCGGCCGGCGCCAGCAGACCGAGCGCCAGCGTCGCGATTGCTGCGCGGATTGCGAGCCGCCGGGTCATTGAATCTTCGCCGTCGTGGTGTCGGTCGCGCCCTTGTTGTCGACCCAGCTGACCTTCAGGTCGTCGCCCTTCTTGCCGCCCTTGAAGGCGAACTTGACGTAGGGATCCTTGGAGACGCCGCCGCCCCAGTCGGCGACGAACACCGGCTTGCCGTCATGCTCGAAGGTCAGCACCTGGATGAAATGCGGCGGGACGATCTCGCCCTTGGCGTCCTTGACGAAGCCGGAATCCATCGGATGCTGGATCAGCGCCTGCACCTCGGTGGTGTCGCCGTTTGACGTGGCGCGCACGCGAATGCTCGATGCCATCTGGTTTATCCCTGTTGTTTGCGCATGATCTTATCGGAAAACCGGTTCCCACTTTTCCGGATCATGCGCGCTCAGCCGCCGCAGCCGCCGACGGTGACCTTGATTTCCTTTTGGGCGCTGTAGAGCTTGCCGCCGGCCTCGACGATCACGGTGACGTTGCTGGTCTTGGCCATCTTGATGCGGTTGGCGACGCTCGGCAGCGTGCCGGCCGGAATCCTGTACGTCGCGATCAGCGAGATCGGGTTCTCGCTGACCAGGAACGAGATCGAGGTGACGTCGGCCAGTGTCGTGGTCGCGGAGATCGGCACGACAGCGCCGTTCTCGGCGATCTCCGGTGCGTCCATCTTGACCTTGTCCGAGGGCTCGGCGGTCTTGCCATAGAGCGCCTTGATCGCATCGGCCTCGTTCTTCTGCTTGAACGCCTCTTCCGGATATTTGTCGTTGGCGGCGGCGAGCGCCTGCGGCACGTCGAACGGAATGACGCCGAGGCCGATCAGCGCGGCGACGCCGGCGCCCTTCAACACCAGGCGGCGGTCCCTAAAAAATTCGCTGGTCGTGATGTTCATCGAAAAAATCTCCTCAAGCTGATGTCGCCGCGTCACAGCGTCTGCAGGAAGTCCACCACCGCGTTGATTTCCTTCTCGCTCAAAATCCGGTTTCGGCCGAACGGCGGCATCACCGTCTGCGGGTTGCGCTTGGTCTCATCGGTCACGATCGCGATCAGCTCGTCGCGGCTGTATTTAGCCTTGAGGCCGGTCAATTCAGGGCCGATCGTGCCGGGCAGGTCGCCGCCCTTGATGACATGGCAGGTCAGGCAATTGCCCTTGCCGCGGTCGAAGGCGAGCTTTTGGCCCTCGGCGGCGGATTGGGCCTGCGCGGGCGCGGCCATGGCGGTGCCCGCCAGCAGCGCCAGGACAAGGGCTGGCTTGGAGAAAGTGGCGATCAAGGACGTTTCCCGGGCTTCAATCTCGATGATCCCATCGCAATATAAAGAGTGGAAAGCACAAAGGCCATCGGCTGGCAACTCGGAGAATGGTTGCGAGCGCGAGGCGGTTAACGGTCATCCGCGTGCACAGAACCATGCCCGTCACCCTGAGGTGCGAGCGGAGCGAGCCTCGAAGGGTCGCCGGCCCGACTGTGGCCGATTCATCCTTCGAGGCTTGCAAGGGCTCGCACCTCAGGATGACGGGAAGGGCATCTGTCGGTTCCGTTTTGCCCATCGTGGCTGCACTGTCTACATACGGCTAACAGGAGAAGCGCGGTGGCGGAGTTTGTGGTGGAGTTCGGCAAGGACGGCAGGCCGGTCGAGGCGGACGGGCGGCTCGATGCGGCAGCCTTTCACCGCAATCACCAGCCGATCTGGGCGGTGCTGAAGGATTACCTTGCCGGCCGATCCGGCGACGTGCTGGAGGCCGGCAGCGGCACCGGCCAGCATGTCATCTACTTCGCCGGTCGGACGCCTGACATCATTTGGTGGCCGAGCGACCTCCATGCCGCGCATCTGCGCAGCATCGAGGCCTGGCGCGCGCATGCCGCCCTTGCCAACATCCGACCGCCGCATCCGATCGATCTGTCGGACCCGGCCTGGTCGCCGGTGCCACCGGACGGCAAAGGTCCGGACAAACTGCTTGCGATCTTCTGCGCCAATGTGATCCACATCGCGCCGTGGCGCGTCGCCGAGGGCCTGTTCGCCGGCGCCGCGCGGCATCTGCGCGCCGACGGCCGGCTGTTCCTCTACGGCCCGTTCAAGCGCGGCGGCAAGCACACCGCGCTCAGCAATGCCGTGTTCGACACGTCGTTGCGCGAACGCGACGCCGAGTGGGGCGTGCGCGACATCGCCGATCTCGAGACGCTTGCGGAGCGCGTCGGGCTGAAGCTCGACCGCAGCTTCGAGATGCCGGCCAACAACATGATCCTGATGTTCGTCCGGAAGGATGCGGCTCAATCGTAAAGCGATTGGCCGACTGCGTCTGCCGTAGCGCAGCGTGCGAAGGCGGAAGGCGTAATCCATCATTGTGACGTGCCGCGAACGATGGCGGGTTATGCTTCGCTAGCCCGCCCTGCAAAACCATATTGGCTTAGCTATAGGCCGGGCACCATCAGTCCCGACGCAGCCGGCAACGTTCGTCGGCAATCCCGGCACTTTCGTCACGTTCTGTCAGCCGCCGTCGTCGATCGCCAGGATTTCCTCGTTGATCCGAGATGTGTCATTTGACACACCTATTGTGTGTGAAATAGCATACTTCGACGACGGAGGCCAGAATGAAGAGACGGCTCTATCCGGCCGTGCTGGAGCGCGGGCCGCGCGGCGCGTTCGGGGCGTGGTTTCCCGACTTTCCCGGCTGCGTCGCCGGCGGCAAGTCGCAGGAAGAGGCGATCGAGCGGGCCGAGCGGGCCCTGGCGCAGGCGGTGGACGGCTGGGCCGAGCAGGGCCGCGCGCTGCCGGAGCCGACGCCGATCGAGCGGATCGTGCCGCCGAAAGGCTCCGACGTCGCCGCCTTCTTCATGGTCGGCGTCGATCCGCCCGATCCATCCGAGCGCGTGAACGTCTATCTGCCGAAAAGCCTGATCGCGCGCATCGACAGGCGCGCCGCCGAGCTCGGCATGAGCCGTTCGAGCTTCTTCGGCTTTGCGAGTTCGCTCGCGCTCGAATGGCCGGGCGGATATCCGCGCGGCGCCCCGATCGCGCCGCGCTCCAGGGTGCACAAGACCGGCGCGCTGCGCGCCGAGAAGCGGCCGGGCAAGAAGCCTGTGCGGTAGGTGATGCGCCATGCAACACGCGACGTCGTCCTGGCGAAAGCCAGGACCCATTACCCCAAATGCTGGTTGTTGCGCGTGGCTGGGGCCGCGATCCCTCCTATAACAAAACTCGGTGGTTATGGGTCCTGGCTTTCGCCAGGACGACGCCGGAGTGTGGGTGTTCGACCTGGCCAACAACCGTGCGCCTCCCGCATGGCCTACGTCCGTTTGCGCCGGTTGATCGGCCTGCACCTGCTCTCCATAGTGCGCGCGATTGGAGGCTCCCGCCGGGGCTTCAAGGCGGGACGACCGATGATCGACGTGACAGCTGCGGACGAAATCAGCGATGACGCGCGGGCGCGCAGCAATGTGTGGCGGCTTGCGGCGGCGCAGGCGCTGACCGGCGCCAATTCGGCCGTGATCTTCGCCACCGGCTCGATCGTCGGTGCGTCGCTGGCACCCGACATCTCGCTCGCGACGGTGCCGCTCTCGATGTACGTGCTCGGGCTGGCCGCCGGCACGCTGCCGACCGGCGCGATCTCGCGCGCCTATGGCCGGCGGGTCGCCTTCATCGTCGGCACCTTCTGCGGCACGCTGACCGGTGCGCTCGGCGCCTGGGCGATCCTGCACTCATCGTTCTGGCTGTTCTGCGGCGCGACCTTCCTCGGCGGGCTCTATGGTGCCGTCGCGCAGTCCTATCGCTTTGCCGCCGCCGATGGCGCCAGCGTCGCATTCCGGCCCAAGGCGGTGTCGTGGGTGATGGCCGGCGGCGTGTTCGCCGGCGTGCTCGGGCCGCAGCTCGTGCAATGGACCATGGACATCTGGCCGCCTTATCTGTTCGCGTTCTCCTTCGTGATGCAGGCGCTGGTCGCGCTGGTGGCGATGGCGGTGCTGTCGGGTCTCGATGCGCCGAAGCCCGCGCCGGCGGATCTGCACGGCGGCCGCCCTCTGCTCGAGATCGCCAGACAGCCGCGCTTCATTGCGGCGGCGCTGTGCGGCGTGATCGCCTATCCGATGATGAATCTGGTGATGACCTCGGCGCCGCTCGCCATGAAGATGTGCGGGCTGTCGGTCAGCGATTCCAATTTCGGCATCCAGTGGCACATCGTGGCGATGTACGGCCCGAGCTTCTTCACGGGCTCGCTGATCGCCCGCTTCGGCGCGCCCGTCATCGTCGCGCTCGGGCTGGCGCTGGAGGCGGTCGCCGCGATGATCGGGTTGTCAGGGATCACCGCGCCGCACTTCTGGGCCACGCTGTTCGTGCTCGGCATCGGCTGGAACTTTGCGTTCGTGGGCGCCTCCGCGCTGGTGCTGGAGACGCACCGGCCGCAGGAACGCAACAAGGTGCAGGCGTTCAACGATTTCCTCGTGTTCGGCATGATGGCGATCGGCTCGTTCTCGTCGGGCCAGCTGCTGGCGCATTACGGCTGGAACGCCGTCAACGTGGTGGTGTTTCCGCCGGTGCTGCTCGGCCTTGCCGTGCTGTCGCTCGCGTCGTTCGCCAAGCGTCGGGCGAAATTGCGCGCGGTGGCCGAGATTCCAGACCTCAGCATCTGATTTCCTGCTGCCAATTGCTGACACTTCGATCGGCTTCGAAATGATCGGCTTGCAAGGCTGCTTGCATCGTGGGAACGGATTGGTCCGGCCATGACGATGTGAGAAGCAAGAGCAAGAAATGGACGCATCATCGCCCGCGCTGCATGACGAATCCTCGCTTGGCTACGAGGGCTGGCGCATCGTCGTCGTCTGCTTCCTGCTTGCGACCTTCGGCTGGGGATTGGGCTTCTATGGCCAGAGCGTCTATGTCGCCGAGCTGCAGCGGCTGCACGGCTGGCCGGCGTCGCTGATCTCGTCGGGCACGACGTTCTTCTATTTGTTCGGCGCCGCGCTGGTTGCCTTTGTCAGCGAGGCGATCAAGGCGTTCGGTGCGCGCAGTTGCCTGATCGCCGGCACCCTCGCGATGGCGGTCGCCGCGGTTGCGATCGGCGAGGTGCGCGAGCCCTGGCAGCTCTATCTCGCCGATGCGCTATTGGCGTTCGGCTGGGCCGGCACCAGCCTCGGCATCATCACCAACACGCTGGGCCTGTGGTTCGACAAGAAGCGCGGCATGGCGATCAGCCTGGCGCTGAACGGTGCGAGTTTTGGCGGGATTATCGGCGTGCCGCTGCTGGTGGCGGGGATCGGCACTTTCGGCTTCTCCGGCGCGATGATCGCGGCCGCCGTGCTGCTCGTCGTGGTGATGGTGCCGGTGATCCTGATCTTCGTCGGGCGGCCACCGGTGCATCTGCATGCGGTGACTTCAGCGGCGGCCGATGCGCCGTCGGCGGCCCAGGTGCGCGCCCGGGCACTGCGCGATATCCGTTTCCTCTCGGTCTCGATTGCCTTCGCGCTGGTGCTGTTCGCCCAGGTCGGCTTCATCGTGCATCTGATCGCCTATCTCGATCAGGTGATCGGGCGCGAGCGCGCGACGGTGGCGATGGCGCTGTTGACCGCGATGGCGGTGGTCGGCCGGGTCTCGTTCTCCTTCGTGATCGACCGGCTCAACCAGCGGCTGGCGTCGGCGCTGTCCTTTGTCAGCCAGGCGATCGCGCTGGTCGTCATCATCAACGTGCACAACGACATTGCCCGGATTGCCGCCTGCGCGCTGTTCGGCTTCTCGGTCGGCAATCTGATCACGCTGCCGGCGCTGATCGTGCAGCGCGAATTCGATCCGCGCGCATTCGGCGTGCTGGTCAGCCTGATCACCGCGATCAACCAGATCACCTACGCCTTCGGCCCCGGCGTGATCGGGCTGCTGTACGACCTCTCCGGCAGCTACACGCTGCCGTTCTACGGCTGCATCTGCCTGGAGCTGATCGCGGCGGTGACGATCATGATCGGCCGAAAAACGTAGCCCGGATGAAGCGAAGCGTAATCCCGGAACAATGTCACCTCATGGAGAGACCCCCGGATTTCGCGGAGCGTGTCATCGGGCGCGCGTTCGCGGGACCCGTTAGCTGCATCCGGGCTACGATCCCGACTTGCGTCGCGGTTTCTTCGCCTTCTTCTCACCGATCTTGCCGGCTGCCGCGACCCGCAGCAGGCGTCGGAACGTCGGACATTCCATGTGGGTCGGCGCGGGACAGACGGCGGCGTGGCGCAGGCCGTCGCGCATCGCGTTGAGCCGGCGGATGGTGCGGTCGAGGTCGTCGGCCTTGGCAGCCAGCATCTTCCGGTCGATGCGCGGCCTGCCGTCGGGTGCGAACATTCTCGCGATCTCGTCGAGCGAGAAGCCGGAAGCGCGCCCGAGCGCGATCAGCGCCAGCCGGTCCAGCACGGCCGGATCGAACAGCCGGCGCAGCCCGCGCCGTCCATGCGAGGCGATCAGTCCTTTTTCCTCGTAGAAGCGCAAAGTCGAGGCGCGAACGCCCGACAATTGCGCCACCTCCGCGATGTCGATGTCCCGCATGGCCTTGACCTCAAGTTCACTTGAACTGGCAGTGTGCCGCCAGGCGCTTGCCCAAGGCAAGCATCAGGACGGGCAAATAGCAAAAGGACGAGATCATGAGTGTCGCACCGCAGGCCGAGGACGAGCAGGTCAAACTCTGGAACGGCGCTGCCGGGCGCGCCTGGGTCCAGACACGCGACGTTCTGGAAGGGATGTTCAAGCCGCTTGAAGAGCTGCTTGTACGGGCGGTGGCCGATGCCGCGGCCGGCCATGTGCTCGATATCGGCTGCGGCACGGGCGCCACGACATTCGCCGTCGCTGACGTGCTCGGCCCGCAGGGGCATTGCACCGGCATCGACATCTCCGAACCGATGATCGCGGCGGCGCGTGACCGCGCGGAGCGGGAAGGGCGGCCTGCCGACTTCATCTGCGCCGACGCACAGTCCCATGGCTTTGCGCCGGCGAGCTTCGACATCATCATCTCGCGTCTCGGCGTGATGTTCTTTGCCGATCCGGTGCAGGCCTTCGCCAATCTGCGCCGCGCGGCCCGGCCGGGTGCGGCGCTCCGCTTCATCGCGTGGCGCGGTGCGGCCGAGAACCCGTTCATGACGACGGCGGAGCGGGCGGCAAAGCCGCTGCTGCCGGATCTCCCGCCGCGGCGTCCCGACGCGCCGGGGCAATTCGGCTTCGCGGACCGGAAGCGGGTCGAGCGCATCCTGGAGGACAGCGGCTGGGGCGCGATCGCGATCGAGCCGATCGATATCGCGTTGAGCTTTCCGGCATCGGAGCTGACCCGTTATGTGAGCTGGCTCGGCCCGGTCGGCACGATGCTGCAGGGGATGGAAGAGCCGCGTCGCACGCAGGTGATCGAGGCCGCACGCGGTGCTTTCGATCGCTACGTCCACGGCAACGAAATTCGCTTCACCGCGGCCTGCTGGATGGTCGCGGCACGCGCGCCGGTGGAGGCTGCGCATGGCTGACGCCGTGGAATTTCTGGCGCGTGCGATGCTGATCGGGACCGGCGCGACGGTCGTGATGGATATCTGGGGACTGGTCCGCAAGCGCCTGCTCGGCATCCCGCCGCTGGACTATGCGCTGGTCGGCCGGTGGCTCGGCCATCTCGCATCCGGGCGCCTGCGCCACGACCGCATCGCCGCGTCGCCGCCGGTCGCGGGCGAACGGGCGATCGGATGGACCGCGCATTATCTGATCGGGATCGGCTTTGCCGGCGTGCTGCTTGCGATCTTCGGCCTTGAGTGGGCGCGGCAGCCCAGCATCGCTCCGGCTCTGATCGTCGGGATCGGCAGCGTGGCTGCACCATTCCTGGTGATGCAGCCCGCGATGGGCGCGGGCTTTGCCGCGAGCCGGACGCCCCATCCATGGGCGGCGCGGCTGCAAAGCCTCCTGACGCATGCGGTGTTCGGCGTCGGGCTCTACGCGGCTGGCTGGATCGTCCAAAACTTGCTGAACCTGTAGCCCGGATGGAGCGAAGCGCAATCCGGGAACAGCATCACTTCATGGAGGCGAACCCCGGATTTCGCTTCGCTTCATCCGGGCTACAAACTCCTTCCGGGCTACGGAATTACGCCGCCCGCTGCTTCAAGAGATCCTCGAGGTCCAGCCGGCGCGTGAACATCGAAAGCTTGCCGTCCGCGCTGCGCGGCCATTCGGCTTCGGGTCGGTCCCAATAGAGCTCGACGCCGTTCTCGTCGGGGTCGCGCAGGTAGAGCGCCTGGCTGACGCCGTGGTCGCTGGCCCCGTCGAGCTGGATACCGGCCGACAGCACGCGATGCAGCGCATCGGCGAGTGCCGGGCGGGTCGGATAAAGGATGGCGGTGTGGAACAGGCCGGTGGTGCCTGGCGGCGGCGGATGGCCGCCCTTGCTCTCCCAGGTGTTGAGGCCGATGTGGTGGTGATAGCCGCCGGCCGAGATGAAGGCCGCGTCCGCGCCCATGCGCTGCTGCAACTGGAAACCGAGCACGCCGCAATAGAAGCCGAGCGCCCGCTCGAGATCGGCGACCTTGAGGTGGACATGCCCGATCCGCGTGCCCGCGATGATGGGGGGATTTTCCGGCATGAGCTGGCTCCGTTGGCATCAATGCCGTGCCGTCAGGGGCAAGGCTTCGCCACCTGATATAGTCCGGATTTGCCGGCGCCGGAGCAATCCATCCTGAAACGCAGCGTTTCCGAACGGCGCCACGGCCGGCTGAACCTAGCAGAGCTCCGACAACTCGCCACCCGGCAGCTGGAACTCGAACGTGTTCAGCGTCATCGACACCATGGTGTAGTAGCCGCAGAGGCCGATCACCTCGACCAGCCCGCGCAGGCTCAGCACCTCGACCGCCTCGTCATACAGTCCCTTCGGCAGGCCATGACCTTCGTGCAGCGCCTTGGCGACGTCGTAGACCATCCTGGCCTTGGGATCGTCGAAGCTCGGCGTCCGGCGCACCCGAATGTCCTCGATGATCTTCGGATCGAGGCCGCCCTTCAGCGCGAGGCGCTTGTGGGCATACCATTCGTAATGCGCGGTCCAGTGCCGCGCGGTGACGAGGATCGCGATCTCCGACAGCTTCGGCGGGAAGACCGTGTCGAAGCGAAGCACCTCGCCGAGCCGCGTGGCATGCCGCGCCATCTCCGGGCTGTTCAGCCAGGCCATCATCGGTGCCGGCGGCGCGCCGCGCTTGCCGGCGATCGACTCGTCGTAGGTTTCTTTCTGGGCGGGGTTCATTTCGCTAGGCGAAAGCAGCTTCAGCCGCATGTCCGTTTCCTCTTGTTTTTCAATCGTTACCCCACTTCGGCGATACACCCGATCGCGTGAGGGGAGTAGCGACGCCAGAGCATGGCGCGGCTGCGAGGCATATTGAACTCGGCGGCCGCGCGGGGCTAAGGTCGATTCCAATTCGACGATTTTGACTGGAAACGCACCATGGCTGACCTCGAGAAATTCCGCGCCGAGACCCGCGCCTGGCTGGAGCAGAACTGCCCGGCGGAGATGCGCAAACCGATGACCTCCGATGGCGACACCTTCTGGGGTGGCCGCAACACGAAATTCTCGTCGGACGCACAGCGGGTCTGGTTCGAGCGGATGCGCGACAAGGGCTGGACCGTGCCGCATTGGCCGAAGGAATATGGCGGCGGCGGCCTCGACGGCGAGGAAGCCAAGATCGTGCGCCAGGAGATGGCGGCGATCGGGGCGCGTCAGCCGCTGACCTCGTTCGGCATCTCGATGCTCGGACCTGCGCTTTTGAAATACGGCACCGAGGAGCAGAAGAAGGAGCATCTGCCGAAGATCACCGCAGGCCTGATCCGCTGGTGCCAGGGCTATTCCGAGCCGAACGCCGGCTCCGACCTCGCCTCGCTGCAGACCCGCGCGGTGAGCGACGGCGACGACTACATCATCAACGGCCAGAAGATCTGGACGTCCTACGCCAATTACGCCGACTGGATCTTCTGCCTGGTGCGCACCGATCCCGCAGCCAAGAAGCACGACGGCATCAGTTTTATTCTGTTCGACATGACGTCGAAGGGGGTATCCACGAAGCCGATCTTGCTGATCTCGGGCTATTCGCCGTTCTGCGAAACCTTCTTCGACAATGTCCGCGTGCCGAAGTCGCACGTCGTGGGCACCGTCAATCGCGGCTGGGACGTCGCGAAATACCTGCTGCAGCACGAGCGCGCGATGATCTCGGGCATGGGCGAGCGCGGCGTCGGCCGTCCGCTCGGTCAGATCGCCGCCGACTCGGTCGGCGCGGACGCGCAAGGCAGGCTCGACGACGCCCAGCTGCGCAGCCAGATCGCGAGCTTCGAGGTCGACGAGGCCGCGCTCGCCGCGGCGGCGGAGCGCGCGGTCGATCTCGCCAAGGCCGGGCAGTCGCATCCGGCGTTCTCGTCGGCGATGAAATATTACGGCACCGAGCTCAACAAGCGGCGCTACGAGATCCTGATGTCGGCGGGCGGCATCGACGCGCTGGAATGGGAGAGCGACCGTTCCAGGGGCGGCGCCCGTCCGCGCGCCTGGCTGCGCACCAAGGCCAACTCGATCGAGGGCGGCACCTCGGAGGTGATGCTCGGCATCGTCGCCAAGCGCATCCTCGATCTGCCGGGCGCGTGAGGCACCGTTTCACCACGCGTCATTTCAGGATGGCTCGAAGGGCCAGGCCCGGAATCCATAACCACGATCGGGAGTATGGATTCTCCGATGTGCAATTGCACATCAAAGCTCGCGACTATGTCGCGCCCCGGAATGACGAACTCAACATCGTCTGAATTTGAATTATCGAAGAGCGGAATCTATCCATGGCCCTCGTCCTCACCGAAGAACAATCCATGCTGCGCGACAGTGCGCGCGGTCTCATCAGCGACAAGGCGCCGGTGGCGCATTTGCGCTCCTTGCGCGACAGCAAGGACACCACCGGCTTCTCGCGCGAGCTCTGGAAGACCTTCGCCGAGATGGGCTTCTCCGGCCTGCTGGTGCCGGACACCTTCGGCGGCAGCGGGCTCGGCTGCGTCGAGGCCGGCATCGTCATGGAAGAGATCGGCCGCACCTTGATGCCCTCGCCATTCCTCGCCACCTCGGTGCTTGCGGCCTCAGCGCTGTCGCGCGGCGGCAGCGAGGCGCAGAAGGCGCAGCATCTGCCAAAGATCGCCAACGGCTCGCTGCTCGCGGCGCTCGCGATCGATGAAGGCGCGAAGCATCGTCCCTTGCAGACGAAGTTGCAGGCGACGCGTTCCGGCAACGGCTTCAAGCTGTCCGGCGACAAGGCCTTCGTGGTCGACGGCCATACCGCCGATCTGCTGATCGTCGCGGCGCGCACGGCCGGCAGCGCCGGCGACAAGAACGGGTTGACGCTGTTCCTGGTCGATCCGAAGGCGAAGGGCCTCGCGGTCGAGCGCACCGCGATGGTCGATTCGCACAACGCGGCGCGCATCGTGTTCGACAATGTCGAGGTCAATGCCGACAGCGTGCTCGGCGAGGTCGACCAGGGCTTTGGGCTGCTCGAGGGCGTGCTCAATATCGGCCGCGGCGCGGTCGCCTCCGAAATGGTCGGTCTCTCCGAAGAGGTGTTCGGCCGTACCGTGACCTACCTGAAAGAGCGCAAGCAGTTCGGCAAGGCGATCGGCGAATTCCAGGCGCTGCAGCACCGTGCCGCCGAGCTCTACATCGATATCGAGATCACCCGCGCCGCCGTTCTGAAGGCGCTGCAGGCGCTCGATGCCGATCTGGGCAAGGCGGGCAATGCGGTCGCGGTGGCCAAGGCGCGCGCCGGCACCACCGCGACGCTGGCCGTCCAGGAGGGCGTGCAGATGCACGGCGGCATGGGCATGACCGACCAGTTCGACATCGGCTTCTTCATGAAGCGTGCCCGCGTCTGCCAGGAGCTGCTCGGCGACAGCAATTTTCACACCGACCAACTGGCGAGCGGCAAGGGATACTGAGAGGCCGCGCTGGCGCCGCGCAACGCGCTGTCGCCACACAACAGGCTGTCATCGCCCGGCTCGACCGGGCGATCACCCGCTTTCGCGGGTGATGACAGCTGCGGATGCGGTGGCGGCTGTGGCCTGGCTACGCGTCGTTACCGAATCGGCGGCGCGTACTGGACGCCGCCGGCGTTCCAGAGCTGGTTCATGCCGCGCGGAATCTTCAGCTTGGAATCGGCGCCGACGTTGCGGTCGTAGACCTCGCCGTAATTGCCGACATGGCGGATGATGCGCACGGCCCAGTCCTTGGTCAGGCCGAGATCCTCGCCATAGGAGCCCTCGGTGCCGACCAGCCGCATGACTTCCGGCTTCTTCGACTTCAGCGCCTCGTCGATGTTCTTCGAGGTGATGCCGAGTTCCTCGGCATTGATCATGGCGTAGAGCGTCCACTTCACGATCATCATCCAGTCGTCGTCGCGCAGCCGGACCACCGGCGCCAGCGGCTCCTTGGAGATGATGTCGGCCAGGATGGTGTGGTCGCTCGGCTTGGAGAGGTTGAGCCTGAGCGCATAGAGCTGCGAGGC
The DNA here is from genome assembly GCF_056429065.1 of Bradyrhizobium sp. USDA3010. NCBI lineage: Bacteria > Pseudomonadati > Pseudomonadota > Alphaproteobacteria > Hyphomicrobiales > Nitrobacteraceae > Bradyrhizobium > Bradyrhizobium sp. USDA3010. The sequence goes on along the minus strand of NZ_JBWJZD010000001.1, from coordinate 632,078 downwards.
GTCCGACGTCAGCGTGTCGCACTGGCCGGTGTCATAGGCCTTCACGACATCGTCCAGCTTGTCGAACTTCATCTCCGTGTACTTCATGTTGTTGGCACGGAAATAGTCGGCGAGGTTGAGCTGCGTCGTGGTGTTGGCCTGCACGCAGACCTTGCTGCCGTTCAGGTCGAGCGCGGAATCGATGTTGCGCGAGCGCGGCAGCATGAAGCCCTGGCCGTCATAATAGGCGACCGCCGGGAAATAGAGGTCGTAATTGGTCTCGCGCGACATGCTCCAGGTGGAGTTGCGCGAGAGGATGTCGACCTTGCGGTTCTGCAGCTCCTTGAAGCGTTCGCTGGCGTCGAGCGGAACGAACTTCGCCTTCGACGGATCGTCGAAGATCGCCGAGGCCACCGCGCGGCAGAAGTCGACGTCGAAGCCGGTCCAGTTGCCCTTGTCGTCCGGGATCGAGAAGCCCGGCAGGCCCTTGTTGACGCCGCACAGCACGTCGCCGCGGCGGACGGTGCGCTTCAGCGTGCGGGTGTCGTAGCGCTCATAGGTGATAGCGGCGGCCGCAACCAGCGCGGCGACCGCGAGCCCGATCGTCAGGCCGCCTCGAAATGTACGCATGGGTTCTCTCTCGCGAATGATCGGTGAAAAACAGGTCGGATATCGAAGGCGGGTGGGTGGGGATTACAGTTCGGGCTTCTGCCGGATGATCACCTTGGTGCCGACGGGAACGCGATTGTAGAGATCGGCGACGTCGGCGTTGACCAGGCGGAAGCAGCCGGACGAGATTGCGGTGCCGATGGTGTCGGGCCGGTTGGTGCCGTGGATGCGGTACACGGTGGTGCCGAGATACATCGCGCGCGCGCCGAGCGGATTGCCCGGGCCGCCCGCCATGAAGCGCGGCAGATAGGGCTGGCGGGCGATCATTTCCGGCGGCGGGGTCCAATCCGGCCACTCGGCCTTGCGGGTGATGGTCACCAGCCCCTGCCACTGGAAGCCGTCGCGGCCGACGCCGATGCCGTAGCGGAGCGCGCGGCCGTTGCCCTGCACGAGGTAGAGATGGCGCTCGGCGGTGGAGACGATGATGGTGCCCGGCGCCTCGTTGGTCCGGTAGTACACGACCTGCTTCTGCCATTCCGGGTCGAGCTCGTAGCTGTCGTCGGCGACTAGGCCCGGCTCGTCGGCATCGGGTCGGCTCTGGGCAAAGCCTTGCGATGTCGACAGCACGAGGGCGCCCGTGGCGATCAACATCCAGACCAGGTGACGAAGTTTCGTCATGCAAAGCTCTCCTTGTTGGCCCAGCGGCCAATGGCTCCACCCAAATCGCGGGTGGCATCAAATCTCAGCGGCAGCTTGATGGCAAGTTTAGGGCGGGCGTCACACTATATCACTGTAATGCTTCTGTTTTTTGTCATTGCACCCGTGGCACGCCGCGTGAGCGGCCTTATTTCGGCGCAATCCAGAGTCGCAACGCGAAAGAGACCAGGGTCACGGTACCGACGCCGCCGAGCCAGAGCGCTGCGAACCACAACAGGCGCTGGCCGAGCGGCCGCTGATTCGGCACCAGAGCCATTTCCGTTCCGATGGAATCGGAACGAGGCTCTCGATTCTCTTTTTGACGCGTTTTCTTGACGCGAACCGGGATCCCCTTCGCTGGAAAATGCTCTGGTGGCATCAGTGGTATCCGTGGCCGGGGCGCACCTTGCCGCGGAACACCCAATAGGCCCAGGCGGTGTAGCCGAGGATCAGCGGCACCAGGATCGAGACCCCGAACAGCATGAAGATCTGGCTGTTGGCGGGCGACGCCGCCTGCCAGATCGTGATGCTCTGCGGCACGATGTACGGATACATGCTGATGCCGAGCCCGGCGTAGGACAGTGCGAACAGGGCGAGCGTCAGGAAGAACGGCTGGTGGTCGTTCTTGTTGCCGAGGGCGCGCAGCAAGAGCGCGGTGACGGCGGCGACCGCGATTGGTACCGGCGCGGTGAGGATGATGTTGGGCCAGGCGAACCAGCGCTGGGTGTACTGCACGGCCAGGAACGGCGTTGCGATGCTGACGGCGCCGATCGCGCACAGCATCGCGACCAACAACATCCAGCTCAGATGATAGGCGCGCTCGCGCAGTTCGCCTTCGGTCTTCATCACCAGCCAGGTCGCCCCCAGCAGCGCATAGCCGATCACGAGCGCAATGCCGGTCAGGACGCTGAACGGCGTCAGCCAGTCCCACCAGCCGCCGCCATAGTGGCGCCCGTCGACATGGATGCCCTGCAGGATGGCGCCGAGCGCGATCCCCTGCGCCAGCGTCGCGACCAGCGAGCCGCCGGCGAAGGCGAGGTCCCATTTGTTGCGCGCCTTCTGGGTCCGCCAGCGGAATTCGAAGGCGACGCCGCGGAACACGAGGCCGAGCAGCATCGCGATCATCGGCGTATAGAGTGCCGGCATCAGCACCGCATAGGCCAGCGGAAACGCCGCCATCATGCCGCCGCCGCCGAGCACCAGCCAGGTCTCGTTGCCGTCCCACACCGGCGCCACCGTGTTCATGATGACGTCGCGATCGGCCTTCTGCGGAAACAGCGGAAACAGGATGCCGAGGCCGAGATCGAAGCCGTCCATCACGACGTAGACGAACACGGCGAAGGCGATGATGAAGGCCCAGATCGTGGCGAGGTCGATGGGGATGCTCATCGCACGCCCTCCACGGCTGCACCTGCCGCCGGCGTGATGCCGGCCGCGCGGGCGGGAAGGTCTTTTGTCGGGCCTTGCTCGCCGGGATGCGGCGGCTGCGCCATCAGACGCAGGATGTAGATCACGCCCGCGGTGAACACGGCAAAATAGACGATGATGAAGGCGATCAGCGACGAGCCCACCGCCGGCGCTGCCAGCGGCGATACCGAATCGGTGGTGCGCAGCAGCCCGTAGACAGTGAACGGTTGCCGCCCGGTCTCCGTGGTGATCCAGCCGGCGAGCACCGCGATGAAGCCCGCCGGGCCCATCAGGACCGCGAAGCGATGCAGCAGCTGTGACTGGTACATCATGCCGCGCCAGCGCATCAGCAGGCTGAACAGGCCGAGCCCCAGGATCAGGAAGCCGAGCCCGACCATGATGCGGAACGACCAGAAGGTAATCGGCACCGGCGGCCAGTTCTCGCGCGGCACGGTGTCGAGGCCGGCGAGCGGTGCATCGAGCGAGTGCTTCAGGATCAGCGACGACAGTTTCGGCACCTCGATCGCATACTTCACCTTGGCATCGCGCTGGTCGGGCCAGCCGAACAGGATCAGCGGCGCACCGTCCTTGTGGCTTTGATAATGGCCTTCCATCGCCATCACCTTGGCCGGCTGGTGCTCCAGCGTGTTGAGGCCGTGCTGGTCGCCGGCGAGGATCTGGATCGGCGCCACCAGGGTTGCCATCCACATCGCCATCGAGAACATCACGCGCGGGCCGGCGAGATGCTGGTCGCGCAGCAGGTGCCAGGCACCGACCCCGCCGACCACCAGCGAGGTGGTGAGATACGCCGCCAGCACCATGTGCACGAGGCGATAGGGAAAGGACGGATTGAAGATCACCCTCAGCCAGTCGGCGGCGACGAACTGGCCGTCGGCATTGACGGCATGACCGGTTGGCGTCTGCATCCAGGAATTGGCCGACAGAATCCAGAACGCCGAGATCAGCGTGCCGACCGCGACCATCAGCGTCGCCACGAAGTGCAGCCTGGGGCCGACGCGCTCCAGCCCGAACAGCATCACGCCGAGAAAGCCCGCCTCGAGGAAGAATGCGGTCAGGACCTCATAGGCCATCATCGGGCCGATCACCGGGCCGGTCTTGTCGGCAAAGGCCGACCAGTTGGTGCCGAACTGGTAGGACATCACGATGCCCGAGACCACGCCCATGCCGAACGCGACCGCGAAGATCTTCAGCCAGTAATTGAACAGGTTGATGTAGACCTCGCGCCCGGTGGCAAGCCACAGCGCTTCCAGCACCGCGAGGTAGCTGGCAAGCCCGATCGAGAATGCGGGAAACACGATGTGGAACGACATCGTGAAAGCGAATTGCGCGCGGGCGAGTACGACCGCATCCCAGCCTTCAAACATCACGCACCGTCCGTCGTCAATTTCGGGCGCGATCACGTTCGGGATCGCGCATTCCCGGCGTTGAGCCTATCATGCCGGGAATGACGGCGGATTGTCCAATTGGCTGACAAATTGTCCAATCAGCTATTGGCGTTGAGCAGCCGGGCGACGGTGCGGTCGATCTCGTCGTACTGGCCCTCGCCGGCGTGCTGGAACACGATCTTGCCGTTCTGGTCGATGATGTATTGCGCTGGCCAATACTGGTTGCCGTAGGCGTTCCAGGTCTGCGAATTGTTGTCCTGCGCCACCGGATAGAGGATGCCGTGCCGCTTCAGCGCCGCCTGCACGTTGGAGGCCGAATGCTCGAACGGGAATTCCGGCGTGTGGACCCCGATCACGACGAGGCCGCGATCCCGGTACTTTGAATAAAGTTGGGTGACGTGCGGCAGCGTGTTGACGCAGTTGACGCAGCCATAGGTCCAGAAATCCACCAGCACGACCTTGCCGCGCAAATCGGCGAGCTTCAGCGGTTGCGAATTGAACCAGTTGCTGATCCCTGCGAATTCGGGCGCGGCCTGGCTCTGCGCGGTGGTCATCGCGGTGGCCATTGGAACGGGCACGGCCGGCGCGTTCGACTCGGTGCAGAGGCCGGGGATGACGGCGCCGCCGAGGCCAAGGCCCGCCACCAGAGCGGATACAGCAATCAAGCGCAGGGACATCGATCTCTCCTTATGAGCTCACAGGCCGATCTGGCCGTTGGGATAGAACTGGGTCAGCCACGCCACGATCAGCGTGTCGTATTGCAGGTAGGACAGCGCGGCGAAGGCGATGATGACGACGCCGAAGCCCTGCTGCAGGCGCGGCGCGATCCGCGCCATGCTGCGCACGCGGGTGGTCACGGCTTGCCCGCCATAGGCAATGGCAAGCATCGGGATCGCGGCGCCGATCGCGTAGGTGACGAGCTGCAGGCTCGCCCACGCCGTGTCCTTCGAGGTCGCGACGATGGTCAGGATCGAGCCGAGCACGGGACCGGCGCACGGCGTCCACACCAGGCCGAGCGTAGAGCCGAGCACGAAGCCGCCGAACAGGCTCGGCGACGGCCCGGCCTGACTGAGGCTGCCCTCTTGTTTAGACGCGTTTTCTCGACGCGAACCGGTATCCACTTCGCTCGAAAACGCTTTGGTGGCGCCGCTGAGCCGGATCGACAGCCACTCGAACGGCGCCGGCCAGATCATCAACAGGCCGAAGCCCGCGAGCAGGATGGCCGCGCCGGTCCGCAGCAGGTTCGGATCGAAATCGAAGGCGCGCGTGATCGCACTCAGCAGCAATGCCACGGCAGAGAATGACATCACGAAGCCGAGCGCGATCATCGCGGGCCGCGCCTTGCCGGTCTGGCCTATCGATACCCCGAGCAGGATCGGCAGCATCGGCAGGGTGCAAGGGGCGGCGACGGTGGCGACACCGGCAAGCAGGGCAAGGGCAAGGCTGAGCATCGTCGTCCGTCCATCAGAAGTCCCGGCGCGCCAGAAGGCCGTGCCGGGTACGCCTGATGTTCTTCGCCAGGACGGCGTGGTCGTTACGGAGAGTTGGCCGCGGACGACGTCACGTCCGTGTGAGACGAGCTGCGTTCGGCCTCACGACCGCGCGCCAGAAACAGAGCGACCCGGCTGGGGGGCATCCCGGCCGGGTCGTTGGAGGTTACTTGGGAGGTTAGAACTAGGGAGGTATCGAAACTGGGTCAGTGAATTGGGGTTGGGGTTGCGTCGTTGGATATGGGTATAGAGATCGCGTTTTTCCGGGTGATGTCGTCGATTGTTTCAATTGTTTCGTTGCCGGACTTTTTTGGCTTCGTGGACAATTGCCAGGATTGCTTGATCTCCTGCTAAGAACCTGAATTTGCTTTACTTTAGGCGGCGACGCTGTCCACGCCGGCGCCCCTCAGGAGGTCGGCGAGCTGCTTGCGGGCATAGAACATGCGGGTCTTCACCGTGCTCTGCGGGATACCGATGATCTGGCCGGCCTCCTCGACCGACTTCTCATGGTAGTAGACCAGATTGATGATCTCGCGGTGGGCCGGCGACAGCTTGGCCACGCAGGCGCGCAGGATCTCGCTGGTGGTGGCGCGATCGAGCGAGGTTTCGGGCGTGTCGGCGCCGTCGGCGATCTCCAGCACGTCGTCCTGGTCGATGTCCTCATGCCTGCGCTGACGCAGCGCGGTCAGCGCCTTGAAGCGGGCGATCGACAGCAGCCAAGTCGAGACCTGCGAGCGGCCCTCGAACTGGGTCGCGGTGCGCCAGACGTCCAGGAACACCTGGCTGACCAGGTCCTCGGCCATCGTGGTGTCGCGCACCATCCGGAGCACGAAGCGGTAAACCCGGACGTTGTGACGGGCATAGAGCGTGTGCATCGAGGTGCGGTCGTTCTTGGCGATATGCGCGAGCAGCGTTTCATCCGAGGTCGCGCGTGCAGCGTCGATGTGCTTCTTGGCTGCAGAGTTGATGGCGATGACGTTCGGCATGACAGGCTCCCATTTCGCCGTTGGGCGGCGGTTCGTTGGGAGAAACGTTAGTTAGCGCCCGTTTCCGGATGTCTGCGCGAAAAGCGGAAAATGGTTTCGTGACCCGGAGAATTGTTTCGTCGCGGCCCCGGCGACGAAACATTCGGGACCAAAAAGCCAGTCATTTCAACATACGGAAAATTGGAATGGCCGGATTCGTCCCTGTTGGAACGAATCCGAGCCATGACTTTTGGCACTATTCGGCCGCCTGCAGCGCGGGCGCTGGCTTTTTCGGGGCAATCCAGAACGCGTCGGGCCGCTCGAACAGGAAATTGGCCCGCGCCGCCAGCGCCAGTCGCCAGATCAGCAGCGCGCCCGCGACGCCGACCGCGGTGACGATCAGCGCGACCAGGCCGATGTCGTGGATGACATCGAACCGCAGCAGAAGGGTGCGCGTCGCGGCCATCGGCAGGAAGAAGGCAAGGTAGATCACGATCGAGTGCTCGCCGCAGAAGCGCAGGAAGCCGAGCCAGTGCGCGCGCGCCAGCAGCGTGCCGGTCACGATGATCGCGCAGGCGCCGGCCAGGCCGAGTGCCAGCGAGACGACCGGCCATTCGCTGATATCGAGCGCGACCAGGCTGCCGTTGACGAGCGCCCAGAGCCCAAGCCCGAGCAGTGCAAATGCGGGCCGCGCCCGCGCGCGGTCCGACAGCGCGAACACGTAAGCAGCGAGCACATAGCCGGTGAAGAAGTAGATGAAGCGGGCGCAGAACTCGTCGATCACGGTCCAGCCGGTCATGACATGCGCGCTCTCCAGCGCCGCGGCAACGAGCCAGATCGCGAGCGGGTGGACATTGCGCGTGAGCTTGGTGACGACGAAGAAGATCGGCAGCAGATAGATGAACCACAGCGTGCCGAACGGCTCGATGAAGGCCTCGAGATATTGCAGCCCGACCGCGGCCCAGCCTGCCTCAGCGGCCAGCGACGGTGCCTTGAAGCCGAACTGGATCGTCACCCACAGCACGTAGAAATAGGCGAAGTGCATCACCTTGCGGTCGAGATAGGTGCGCCAATCGCGATCGATCACGACCGACAGGAACAGCCCCGAGATCAGGAAGAAGTCCGGCATCCGGAACGGTTTTGCGAACATCACGACATAATGCATGAAGCCGGTCTGCTCGGCGGCCTTCTCGACCCCCAGCACCGAATGCATCATCACGACCATGACGATGCAGATGCCCTTGGCATAGTCGACCCAATCGACGCGCGCGGCCGCGTTCCCGGCGGAACGATCTGTCGCAGCCTGTGTGCCGTTAGTGGTCATCCTTGTCCCGTTCCGGCGTGATCGGGCTCATCATCGGCCCGATCGGTTGCTTTCTCCTTTATCCATACAAATGATGTGCCGCCGAAGGCGGACCTTTCCCCGGTTCCCTGTAACCGGCGAATGGTCTAAGAGGCTCGGAAATCCCAAGCGAATCCTGAGCGAATCCGGGGTTCGTTAACCACAGGACGCAGGTCGGCCGAGGCCGCTGCCGCGATGAGACTCCTTGCCGCACCATTTCGATAGCCCGCTGCCGATCGACGCCGTGCTGGATGAGCTCGACCGCACGCTCGATCGCCACAATGCCGCCGTGCTGGTCGCGCCGCCGGGCGCCGGCAAGACCACGCGCGTGCCGCTGGCGTTGCTCGATGCGCCGTGGGTCAAGGGCAAGAAAATCATCGTGCTGGAGCCGCGCCGCATCGCCGCGCGCGCCAGCGCCGAGCGGATGGCGAAGACGCTCGGCGAGCGGCCCGGGGAGACCGTCGGCTATCGGGTGCGCTTCGGCTCAAAGGTGTCGCGCGCGACGCGGATCGAGGTCGTCACCGAGGGCATCTTCTCGCGCCAGATCCTCGATGATCCCGAGCTCAACGGCGTCGCCGCGGTGCTGTTCGACGAATTCCACGAGCGCTCGCTCGACGCCGATCTCGGGCTGGCGCTGGCGCGCGATGCGCAAACCGGCCTGCGCGAGGACCTGCGCATCCTCGTGATGTCGGCCACGCTCGACGGCGCGCGTGTTGCGCGGCTGCTCGGTGACGCGCCTGTCGTCGCGAGCGAGGGGCGCGCCTTCCCGGTCGAGACCCGTTACGTCGGCCGCAAGGTCGACGCGCCGCTGGAGCGGCAGATGGCGGAGACGATCGCGACCGCGCTGCGCGCCGATGCCGGCTCGGTGCTGGCCTTCCTGCCGGGCGCGGCCGAGATCCGCCGCACCCAGAGCTTCCTCGCCGAGCGCGTGCACGACGCCTCGGTCGAGATCGTGCCGCTGTTCGGCGCGCTCGATGCCACCGTGCAGGATCGCGCCATCGCGCCGGCGCCGAAGGGCATCCGCAAGGTGGTGCTGGCGACCTCGATCGCCGAGACCTCGCTGACCATCGAGGGCGTTCGCATTGTGGTGGATTGCGGCCTGGCGCGGGTGCCGCGCTACGAGCCGGATATTGCGCTGACCCGGCTCGAGACCGTGCGGGCTTCGCGCGCCGCGGTCGATCAGCGGCGCGGCCGCGCCGGCCGTACCGAGCCCGGCGTCTGCTACCGTCTTTGGGACGAGCCGCAGACCGCGTCGCTTCCGGCCTACACCGCGCCCGAGATCCTTTCCGCCGATCTGTCGTCGCTGGTGCTCGACCTCGCGCAATGGGGCGTCAGCGATCCCGCAAGCCTTGCCTTCCTCGACCCGCCACCGGGGCCGGCGCTGAAGGAAGCGAGATCGCTGCTCGGCGAGCTCGGCGCGCTCGATGATGACGGCCGCATCACCGAGGAGGGCAAGAGCCTGCGCGCGCTGGCGCTGCCGCCGCGGCTGGCGCGCATGATCGTGGACTCCGCGCGCTTCGGTGCGGGCGAGGAGGCGGCCGAGATTGCCGCCGTGCTGAGCGAGCGCGGGCTCGGCGGCGACAGCGTCGATCTCGATCACAGGCTCGACCAGTTCCGCCGCGACCGCTCGCAGCGGGCATCGAGCGCGCGCAGCATGGCCGCGCGCTGGGCTTCGCAGGTGAAGGCAGCGGTGAGCGAGCAGAAGGACCTCTCGACCGGCGTCATGCTGGCCTTCGCATTCCCGGACCGTGTCGCGAAGAACCGTGGCAATGGCAGCTTCGTGCTGGCCAATGGCCGCGGCGCTGCCGTGGAGCAGACCGCGGCGCTGGCGCGGCTGCCTTATATCGCGGTTGCCGAACTGACCGGCACCGCCGCGAGCGGCCGCATCCTGCTGGCGGCGCCGATCACCCAGGACGAGATCGAGCAGCGCTTCGCCGATCAGATCGAGAATGTGGAAGAGGTGACGTTCGACCGCGGCGCGATGGCGCTGCGCGCGCGCCGCCGGCGTTCGCTGCATGCGATCACGCTGTCGGAAGCGTCGATGCCGCTCAAGCCGTCGGCCGAGACTGCGCGCGTGTTCGCCGACGGCCTGATCGCGGCCGGTCTCGACCGGCTGCCGTGGCCGAAGCATTCGAAACAGTGGCGCGACCGCGTCATGTTCCTGCGCAAGGCCGAGGACGACAGCTGGCCCGATCTGTCGGACACGGCGCTCGCCGCGCGCGCCGACGACTGGCTGGTGCCCGCGCTCTACGACAAGACCGCGTTGAAGGATCTGTCCGCCGGTGACCTGTCTGACGCGCTGATGGCGTTGCTCCCGTGGGACTTGCGGGCGCGGCTCGATCGCGAGGCACCAACGCATTTCGAGGCGCCGACCGGAACGCAGCTCGCGATCGATTACGAGGCCGAGCAGGGCCCGACCATCGCGGTGCGGCTGCAGGAGTTGTTCGGGCTCAACACCCATCCCTCGATCGCCAAGGGCGCGGTGCCGCTGGTGCTGGAACTGCTGTCGCCCGCACAGCGGCCGGTGCAGGTGACGCGCGATCTGCCGGGTTTTTGGCGCGGCAGTTACGCTGCGGTGCGTTCCGACCTGCGCGGCCGCTATCCGCGCCATCCCTGGCCGGAAGATCCCGCCAGCGCGATGCCGACCAGGCGCGTGAAACCGCGCGGCACCTGATATCAGCGCAAACGCGCAGCGGTTGTCGCGCGCGCAATCCGGTCCCCACTTTTCCCGATCATGCTGACCGGTTGCGCTGGCGAGCGCCGGCAAACGGTGGTTAGATTTGCAGGCTGGGATGGGATCACGGGCTCGCACTTTGGGGAGGCCGCCATGGACTTCAAGAACCTGGAGATCAAGAACGCATCGCCATCGCTGTACAACGAAGACCTGGCGCCGGCCAAGGAACGCAACTGGGGCGCCTTCAGTATCTTCAACGTCTGGACCTCCGACGTGCACAGCCTCTGGGGCTATTATCTCGCCGCCAGCCTGTTCCTGCTCTGCGGCAGCTTCGTCAACTTCATCCTCGCGATCGGTGCCGGCTCGCTGGTGATCTTCGTGCTGATGAGCCTGATCGGCAATGCCGGCGTCAGGACCGGCGTGCCCTATCCGGTGCTGGCGCGGGCCTCGTTCGGAATCTGGGGCGCCAACATTCCGGCGCTGGTGCGCGCCATCGTCGCCTGCTTCTGGTACGGCGCGCAGACCGCGGCGGCCTCGGGCGCGATCGTCGCGCTGCTGACGCGCATCGACAGCTTCAAGGCGTTCCACCAGTCCACCCATGTGCTCGGCCATTCCGGGCTCGAGGTGATCTGCTTCGTCGTGATCTGGGCGCTGCAGCTCCTGATCATCCAGCGCGGCATGGAGACGGTGCGCCGCTTCCAGGACTGGGCGGGGCCGGCGGTGTGGCTGATGATGCTGATCCTCGCGATCTATCTCTGCATCGCGGCCGGCGGCATCTCGCTCACCGCGCCGATCCCGCAGGATGTGCTGCTGGAGAAGACCAGGGATGCCGGCGTGCCCGGCGAGCCCGGCACCTTCCCGGCGCTGTGCGCTGTCGCCGCGACCTGGATCACCTATTTCGCGGCACTCTATCTCAATTTCTGCGACTTCTCGCGTTACGCGCCCGACGCCAAGGCGCTGCGCAAGGGCAATATCTGGGGCCTGCCGGTCAATCTGATCCTGTTCTCGCTGGTCGCCGGCGTCACCACGATCGCGGCGTTCAACGTCTATCACGAGGTGCTGCTACATCCCGACCAGATCTCGGCCAAGTTCGACAGCTGGTTCCTGGCGCTGCTCGCCGCGGTCACCTTCGCGGTGGCAACGCTCGGCATCAACGTGGTCGCCAATTTCGTCTCGCCGGCGTTCGATTTCTCGAACGTGTTTCCCCGGCATATCGACTTCAAGAAGGGCGGCTACATCGCGGCGCTGATCGCGCTGGCGCTGTATCCGTTCGCGCCCTGGGAGGGCAGTGCGGCCTCGTTCGTCGGGCTGATCGGCGCGACCATGGGGCCGATCTTCGGGATCATGATGGTCGATTATTATTTGATCGCCAAAGGTCGCGTGAACGTGCCAGCGCTGTACCAGGAGGACGGCGAATATCGCTTCCAGAGCGGCTGGAACGTCAGCGCGCTGATCGCGGCCGCGATCGGCGCCCTGTTCTCGTCGGTGCTGCCGAACTTCACCTCGATCCTGCCGGCCTGGTGGGCCGTCTATGGCTGGTTCTTCGGCGTCGCCATCGCGGGTGCGGTCTATTACGCGCTGCGCGTGGCGATGCCGAGCCCGGTCGCGAAAACGGCCTGAGAGGCGGCAAATCCCGTCCGGGCGAGGCGGCCGATGACATTCGGCCGCCTCAGCGCGGTCGCATTAACTCTTCGCTCATCCTTTTCGCCAAAATGGCAGGCTCGCGCTGGCACCCTCGCTCGCGGCGGGGCGGCGGGCGTGGTGAAATCGCGTGTTCGGTTTTCCGAGTATGGTGTCATGCGTAACCTGATGATTTTCGCGGCCATCCTGATCGGGCTGGGCACCTTCATGGCCCAGATGGCCAGCAAGATGTCGCCGGCCGCCGCGACCACCGCAAAGCAGACCATGGCCCCCGCCGTCACGGTGGCGCAGGCCAGCGCCCGCACGCTCAGCATTGCGCCCGATCCGCGCGGTCACTTCGCGACCGACGGCCGCATCGACGGCCAGCGCATCAACTTCATGGTCGACACCGGCGCCTACGTGGTGGCCCTGAACGAGACCTCGGCCGCGCGCTTCGGCCTGCGCCCGGTGCCGGGCGATTACACCTCGCGCGTCACCACCGCCAACGGCACCATCAAGGCGGCGCGGGCCCGCCTCGCCATGGTCGAGATCGGCGGCCTCACCGTGCGCGACGTCGACGCGATGGTGCTGCCGGACGAGGCGCTGTCCGAGAACCTGCTCGGCCTGTCCTTCCTGTCCAGGCTGAAGCGCTTCGAATACGCCAACGGCAAATTGTTGCTGGAGCAGTAAGTCCGGCCGCTTGGTGCCCCCTCCCGGTCGCGGCTGCGCGGTGCTATATTGAACCGATGAACAGGTTCGATGCGATCGATACGTTGCGGCGTTCCGAGCGGGCTTTGCGCGGGCGCGGGGTGATGCATGCGGCTCTGTTTGGCTCGGTTGCACGCGGCGACCACCGCGCTGATAGCGATATCGATATCATGATCGAAATCGATCCGGGCGCTCGCCTGACGGTTTTCGACTACATGGACATCAAGGAGTATATTTCGGGATTATTCGAAGGGCCCGTCGACGTAGTCAATCGTGATGCCCTGAAGCCCTATGTCCGTCCTGCTGCAACGGCCGACGCGATCTATGCCTTCTGATCGCGTAGACGGCGCGCTCCATGATATCCTGTATCACATCGATATGGCGATGCGGTTTGTCGAAGGCCTCGATCGCGAAAAGTTCAAGGCCGATATTCGCTCTGTCTATGCTGTAACGCGCTGCCTCGAGATCATTTCTGAGGCATCGCGGCGTCTCCCAGCCGACCTCAAGGCGCGGCATCCTGGGATTGCGTGGAAACAGATGGCCGGGGCCGGCAACGTGTATCGGCACGACTATGAGGATGTTGCGGCGCAGTTAGTATGGGAGACGGTTGAGCAGGCATTGCCGCCGCTGAGACTAGTGATCGAGCAGGAGATCGCGCTCTGATCGGATAGGCCTGTGCCTGTCTCGCTATCCGCCGCGATTTCCGCCGTAATTGTCGGCCACCAGCCCCGGTCCCACCTTTCGCCCGGCCTGCGTATTCGCTAAAGGCTGCGGCGATGTCATTTTGCATGCGACCATAAGGCCGACCCATGTTTCCCAAGCCGAAATCCGCGCTGGTCCCGAACACCTATGCCTTCGAATCCGAGCCGATGGTGAAGCCGACCGGGTTTCGCGAATACGACGCGCGCTGGCTGTTCAACAAGGAAATCAATTTGATGGGCGTGCAGGCGCTGGGCATGGGGCTCGGCGCGCTGATCGCGGAGCTCGGCGTCAAACAGGAGATCGTCACCGGTCACGATTTCCGCGGCTATTCCGCCTCGATCAAATACGCGTTGATCTCGGGCCTGATGGCGGCCGGCTGCAAGGTGCACGACATCGGGCTTGCGGTGACGCCGATGGCCTATTTCGCACAGTTCGATCTCGACGTGCCCTGCGTCGCGATGGTCACCGCCTCGCACAACGACAATGGCTGGACCGGCGTCAAGATGGGCGCCAACCGTCCGCTCACCTTCGGCCCCGACGAGATGACGCGGCTGAAGGAGATCGTGCTCAACGCCGCGTTCAACAACAAGGCCGGCGGCTCCTATCAGTTCCACGAGAACTATCCGGCGCGCTACATCGCCGACCTCACCAACCGGCCGAAGCTGACGCGCAGGCTGAAGGTGGTGGCCGCCTGTGGCAACGGCACCGCGGGCGCGTTCGCGCCGCAGGTGCTGGAGGCGATTGGCTGCGAGGTGATCCCGCTCGACACCGAGCTCGATCACACCTTCCCGAAATACAATCCGAATCCCGAAGACATGGAGATGCTGCACGCGATCCGCGATGCGGTGCTGGCGCACAAGGCCGACGTGGGGCTCGGCTTCGACGGTGATGGCGACCGCTGCGGCGTGGTCGACAACACCGGCGAGGAGATCTTTGCCGACAAGGTCGGCGTCATGCTGGCGCGCGACATGTCGGCGATCAACGCCAACGCGCAGTTCGTCGTCGACGTGAAGTCGACCGGGCTGTTCGTGACCGATCCGGTGTTGCAGAAGCAGGGCGCGAAAACCGTCTACTGGAAGACCGGGCATTCCTACATGAAGCGCCGCACCAACGAATTGGGCGCGCTCGCCGGCTTCGAGAAGTCCGGTCACTTCTTCTTCAACAAGCCGTTCGGCCGCGGCTATGACGACGGCCTGGTGTCGGCGATCGCGATCTGCGAGATGCTCGACCGTGCCCCCGGCAAGTCGATGGCCGACCTGAAGGACGCGCTGCCGAAGACCTGGTCGTCGCCGACCATGTCGCCGCATTGCGCCGACGAGGCGAAATACGGCGTGGTCGACGCTGTCGTGAAGCACTTCGAGACGCTGCAGCAGAACGGCGCGCAGGTCGCGGGCCAGAACATCCGCGATCTCGTCACCGTCAACGGCGTGCGCGTCACGGTCGCGGACGGCAGCTGGGGCCTGGTGCGCGCATCCTCCAACAAGCCGGAGCTCGTGGTCGTGGTGGAAAGCCCGGTCAGCGAGCAGCGCATGCGCGACATGTTCGAGGCGATGGATTCGGTGCTGCGCACGCACCCCGAGGTCGGCGATTACAATCAGAAGATTTGAGGCGGGTACTCGCCGCGAAGAATGGGGTCATCACCCGCGCATGCGGGTGATCCAGTATTCCAGAGACGGTAGTGATGGAGCCGAGAGGCCGCGGCATACTGGATCGCCCGGTCGAGCCGGGCGATGACGGTTCAGCGGGCGGCGCTTACGCCGCGGGCACCGGTAGCGCCGTCACCGACTTGATCTTCTCCATTGCGAAGCGCGAGGTGACGTTCTTCAGCGGCACGGCCGAGATCAGCTTCTTGTAGAAGACGTCGTAGGCCTGCATGTCGGCGACCACGACGCGCAGCATGTAGTCGACGTCGCCGGCCATCCGGTAGAACTCCATCACTTCGGGCATGGCGCTGACGGCGTCGGCGAATTTGCGCAGCCAGGCTTCCGAATGGTCGGCGCTCTCGACCGAGACGAACACGGAGATCCCGAGCCCGATCTTGTTCTGATCGACCAGCGCCACGCGGCGCAGGATCACGCCGTCGGCCTCGAGCCGCTGGATGCGCTTCCAGCACGGCGTCGACGACAGCCCGACCCGGTCGCCGATTTCGGCGACGGAGAGCGAGGCGTCCTCCTGCAACACGGTCAGGATCTTGCGATCGATGGCGTCGAGGCGGCGGTTGTTGTCATGAAGCTGAATGGCGACATCGGTCATAGAAGAAAGTTCCACATGAAGGTTCAAACTCCCTCATATAGAGAAAAATCTTCCAAATCAAGCGGGTCGTGGCCGGTCAGGCCGGCCGGACGTCGGCGTGTTCGCCCAAAAACGCTTCAACTTCAGTACGTTGCGGTGCGGCATAAGCGCCCCCGAAGCGGGTGCATTTCAGCGCTGCGGCGGCCGAGGCAAAGCGGAGCGCCTGCCGCAACTCCTGCTTCTCGGTAATGGCGAGGGCAAACGCCCCATGGAAGACGTCGCCGGCGCCCAGCGTGTCGACGGTATGGACCGGGAAGGCCGGCGTCTCCTCGAGCCCGCCCTTCTCGTTGAGCCAGATCGTGCCCTGATGGCCGCGCGTGCCGGCCAGGAAGGAGGGGGTGAGCTTGGCGAGCTTTTGCAGCGCCTGGCCGTCGTCGGTGACGTCGGCGGTCTGCTGCAGCGGCTCGCTGGAGAACACCAGATGGGAGGAGGCGGTAAGCAGCCCTTCCCGCATCGACATCGCGCGGTCGACGTCGACCACCACGGGAATGCCGCGTTTGACCGCCTCGGCGCAAAGCTCGGTGCAGAACGGCGCGCAGCGGCTCTCGGTCAGGATCGCCGCGCAATCCTCCAGCAACAGCTCGGTCGGCGGCAGCTTGACCTTCCAGAGCTCGGGGTCGCGGAAGGTGACGATGGTGCGCTCGCCGGTGTCGTCGATCATGATCGCCGAGATCGGGGTAACCAGGTCCGGCATGTGGATGAGATGGTTGGTCTCGATGCCTTCCTGGGCCAGCTTGTCGAAGATGTAGCGGCTCGAGGTCTCCCGCGAATCGCCCATCGGCCCGCAGATCGAGGCGCGGCCGCCCAGCCGGACGATGCCGATGGCGGCGTTCAGCGCGTTGCCGCCGCAGATCTCGTCGAAATGGGTGGCGTTCTCCTTGGAACCGCGGGCCGGCACGTTGACGCGGAAGGTCAGGTCGCGCACCGGCAGGCCGATGCAGAGGATGCGGGGCGGGACTTTCGTGGCGCCGTTCTGAAAATTCATGCAGGGGTCCGTCGCAATGGTTCCGTCAACTCAACCTGTCCGGATGTAATCGGCAGAACGATGTCCGGTTCCCGCTACTGGTCCAACGGATTTCGGTGGTGCACCCAGCGGCCGAGCAAATGATGGGCAATCGCGAACGGATGCGGGCCGGCCAGGCCGTCGGGATGCTGGCGCTTGAGCATCAGCGTCGCCTCCGCGTGGTCGAACCAGCGCGCATCCTCCAGCTCGGTGCGGTCGACCACGATGTCCTCGTTGGTCGCACGCGCGGTGCAGCCGATCATCAGCGATGACGGATAGGGCCAGGGCTGCGTCATGTAATAATTGACGTCGGTGCAGCGGATGCCGGACTCCTCGAAAATCTCGCGCCGGACCGCGTCCTCGATGGTCTCGGCGGCTTCGACGAAGCCGGCGAGGCAGGAATACATGCCGGGCATGAACTGCTTCTGCCGGCCGAGCAGCACCTTGTCGCCCGACGTGACCAGCATGATCACGACCGGATCGGTGCGCGGAAAGTGCTCGGCCTTGCAGCTCGGGCATTCGCGCTTCCAGCCGCCGTCCTTCATCGCCGTGCGGGTGCCGCAGTTCGGACAGAAGCCGTGGCGCTGGTGCCAGGTCACCATCGATTTCGCCATCGCGATGGCCGACAGCTGCTCCGGCGGCACCACGCCCTGCATCGCCATGCCGCGCAATTCGGTGATCGCGACGTCGGCGCGCCCGACCAGCTTCTCGGCCGCCTGCGGCGCGATCCCCATGCCGAAGATCGGCGCGGCATCGCGCAGTCCGAGGAAAATCGTGCCGGGATTGGCGCCAAAGCTGCGGGCCTCCTCCAGCGAGAGCAGGGCGCGGGCGCCGCCTTCCTCCTGCTTCACGACCAGCGAGTCGCGATAGATCACATAGGCTCTGGCCTCGCGATGGCCCTCCAGCGCGAACAGCTTCTCGTCATTGCTGCGCAGATGCGCGGCGCGGTCCAGCGCATGGGTGACGAAGGCCGGCTGGCCAAGCGGAAATGAATCGGATGCAGACATCGAAAATCAACCCAACCAGATCTTGCGGCGAAGCGCGCTGATGAAATTCTGCACTTCCTCGGCGTCATGCGCCAGCGGCGGCATCACGCCCCAAACGGGACGCGGCCATGCAGCGTCGCTGGTACGGCGCGCGATGACGTGGACGTGGAGTTGCGGGACGAGGTTGCCGAGGGCTGCGACATTCAGCTTGTCGCACTTGGTGACCTCTTTCAGGGCCCGCGAGACGCGGGTGATCTCCGTCATCAGCTGCGCCTGCTCGACCTCGTCGAGGTCGATGATCTCGACCGCGCCGTCGCGCCGCGGCACCAGCAGCAGCCAGGGATAATGCGCATCCTTGATGACGAGCACCTTGCACAGCGGCAGGTCGCCGATGTCGATGGTGTCTTTCTTGAGCTGCGAATGCAGCGACCAGTTGGTGGCGGGCATGAGGCGCAAGTAATGCCTTTCCGTGTTCCCAGACAAGCCCCACAAAGCCCGGTCAGGCCGCTTGCTTTCCGGCGGTTTTGGCCCCAAATAGGGACCGGGAGATTGGCGGTGGACGAGCCACTCGCCAACCGGGTCAGGTCCGGAAGGAAGCAGCCCTAACGAGGTCCGGATCGGGTCGCTCGTCAGTCTCCTACCTGTTTTTCCGAGCGAATCGCGCTGGAACGGCGGTCTCCGCGCCCGGCGCTCGATTTCGGCTCATATCCGCACGCCGGCTGAAGAGACAATTCCCTAGTTGCGGATCGATGCATGAATGACGCTGGCGACCCCTCCCAACCGTCCGACGGCGCAGGCAAAGCAAGCGTTGACGGCGGCTTCGATTTGGGCGGCGCGCCTGATACGGCCAAGCCGTACCGCGTTCTCGCCCGCAAATACCGCCCCTCCAGTTTCGAGGATCTGATCGGCCAGGAGGCCATGGTCCGCACCGTCTCGAATGCGTTCGAGACCGGGCGGATTCCGCAGGCCTGGATCCTCACCGGCGTCCGCGGGGTCGGCAAGACCACCACCGCGCGCATCCTCGCCCGTGCCTTGAATTACGCGAAGCCGGACGGCTCGGTGAAGGGGCCGACCATCCACATGCCCGACCTCGGCGTGCACTGCCAGGCGATCATGGAAAGCCGGCACATGGACGTGCTGGAGATGGACGCGGCCTCGCACACCGGCGTCGACGATGTCCGCCAGATCAATGACAGCGTGCGCTACGCGCCGGCCAGCGCGCGCTACAAGGTCTACATCATCGACGAAGTCCATATGCTGTCGACCGCGGCCTTCAACGCTTTCCTGAAGACGCTGGAGGAGCCGCCGGAGCACGCCAAGTTCGTGTTCGCCACCACCGAAATCCGCAAGGTTCCGATCACGGTGCTGTCGCGCTGCCAGCGTTTCGACCTGCGCCGCGTCGAGGCCGATGTGCTGATGAAGCATCTCGGCAACATCGCGGCCAAGGAAGGCGTCGAGGTCGAGCCCGAGGCGCTCGGCATCATCGCGCGCGCCGCCGAAGGTTCGGTGCGCGATTCGCTGTCGCTGTTCGACCAGGCGATCGCGCATGCCGCAGGCCTCGTGAAGGCCGACGCGGTCAGGCAGATGCTCGGCCTCGCCGACCGCACCCGGGTCATCGATCTCTTCGATTCGCTGGCGCGCGGCGATCTCGCCTCAGCCTTCGCCGAATTCCGCGCGCAGTATGATGTCGGCGCCGATCCGGTGGTGGTGCTGTCCGACCTTGCCGAGTTCGTCAATTTCGTCACCCGCGTCAAGGTCGTGCCATCGACGGCCGACAATGTCGCGTTCGGCGAGACTGAGCGGGTGCGGGCGCGTGAATTCGCTGCCAAGCTGTCGATGCGGGTGTTGTCGCGGATGTGGCAGATGCTGCTCAAGGGCATCGCCGAGGTGCAGACCGCGACGCGCCCGGCCGCCGCTGCCGAGATGGTGCTGGTGCGGATCGCCTATGTCGCCGATCTGCCGACGCCGGATGAAGCGATCCGGATGATCGAGCAGAATGGCGGCGGCGCGGCGCCCGCGACGTCGGGCTCCGCCGCATCGTCAGCGCCACGCGGCGCGCCGGCCTCGACGATGTCGGCCATGCCGTCTGCGCGGGGACCGCAGGTTGCGCCGCGCGCCGATCTCGCCGCGCGTCCGCAGATGGCCGCGCCGGTCGCCGATGCTGCGCCGGCGCTGCGGATCACGAGCTTTCCGCAATTGATCGCGCTCGCGGGCGAGAAGCGCGACATCATGACCAAGAGCGCGCTGGAGGCCGATGTGCGGCTGGTGCGCATCGAGGACGGCCAGCTCGAGATCGGGCTCGAGCCGAAGGCGCAGCGCGCGCTCGTTACCGATCTGTCACGCAAGCTCGAACTATGGACCGGGCGGCGCTGGACCGTGATCATTTCCAACGAGGCCGGCCAGCCCACGGTGCGTTCGCAGAACGAATTGGCGCGCAGCGAGCATCAGCGTGCCGCGGAGGCTGATCCCCGCGTGCAGGAGGTGCTGGCGCGCTTCCCCGGCACCAAGGTGGTCGAGGTCCGCCGCCTTGCCGCCGAGGTTCCGGTGGCGGATGCGACCGGCGAAGACCCGATTGAAACTTCCGACGGCGACGACGATTGATCTGGCGATAGGAACGCACCCATGGCTGATTTTCTCGGCATGATGAAACAGGCAGCGCAGCTGCAATCCAAGATGCAGGCGATGCAGGACGAGCTCGGCAATGTCGAGGTCGAGGGCATCTCCGGCGGCGGCCTGGTCGCCGTGCGCATGACCGCGAAGATGGAAGTGAAGGGCATCAAGATCGATCCGTCGCTGATGAAGCCGGAGGAGCGCGAGGTGCTCGAGGATCTGCTGGTCACCGCGCATGGCGATGCGCGGCGCAAGGCCGAGACCGCGATGCAGGAGAAGATGATGGCGCTCACCGGCGGGCTCGGCCTGCCGCCGGGATTTGGTCCAACTTAAATGGCTGCGAGCGTTGCCGGCCCCGAGATTGAACGCCTGATCCAGTTGCTGGCGCGGCTGCCCGGGCTCGGGCCCCGCTCGGCGCGGCGCGCGGCGCTGCATCTGATCAAGAAGCGCGAGGCTTTGATGACGCCGCTCACCGCGGCGCTGCAGGTCGCGATCGACAAGATCCAGGTCTGCAAGACCTGCGGAAACATCGATACACAAAACCCCTGCACGGTCTGCACCGATCCGCGCCGCGATCCCTCGATCATCGTCGTGGTCGCCGACGTCGCCGATCTCTGGGCGCTGGAACGCGCCAATGCGACCAATGGACGCTATCACGTGCTCGGCGCAACGCTGTCGCCGCTCGACGGTGTCGGCCCGCAGGATCTCACCATCGATCAGCTGGTGGCGCGCGCGCATGCGCCTGAAGTGAGCGAGATCATTCTGGCGCTCAATGCCACGGTCGATGGCCAGACCACCGCGCATTACATCACCGACCTCCTGTCCGAGGCCAATGTGCGGGTGACGCGGCTGGCGCATGGCGTGCCGGTCGGCGGAGAGCTTGATTACCTCGACGAAGGTACGCTATCGGCTGCGATGCGGCAGCGGACGCTGTTCTAGCGCGCGCTCGAAGGCCGGACGCAACGTTGTTTGCCGGGCGATCCTTCATAAGTCGAAAAGATCGCACTGAAACAAAACGATAGGGTGGATGACGATTCGGGGACGGTCATCCACGCTCTGACGAATCAAGTACGGAACCACTGCAAATGACGACACACCGATTCGGCGTACGCCTGGGCGTTGCGCTTCTGGCGGCAACCTTCGCCGCGCCCTGTGCGATCGCGCAGCAGAGCGACGCGCCGCAGAAGCCCGGCAAGATGATCCGGGCCGGCGACGTACTGTCGGGGGAACTCGGCGTCATGAAGGTGCGCGACACCAAGAATCGCGGCAAGCGCGTCGCGACCTACCAGATCACCAGCGAGCCGCGCCGCCTGCCGCCGCCGAACGGTCTCTGCAACCTCGAGACCGGGCCGGAAACCTTTCAGCTGATTCCGACCAACGACGCCCAGGCCGCGCAGCTCAAGAGCCTCTCCGGCAAGGCCATCTCGGTGAAGGTCGACGAGATCGCCTGCGCCAAGGATGCCGGCGAGATGAGCGAAGCCATCGTCACCAAGTGGAGCGTGGTGGCGAAGTAGCTGCGTCAATTGCGGTGTCATCGCCCGGCTTGACCGGGCGATCCAGTACGCCGCGGCTTCTCCGCTGGATTACGAACGCCTCTGGAATACTGGATCACCCGGTCAAGCCGGGTGATGACAGCCTGGCGTCAAATCCTGACCGGCCCCAGCTCGTCAAAATGTCCGCGCCGTTGCAGCCAGGCGAGCAGAATGAAGCTCGGAATGGCTGACGCGGTGCAGACAAGAAAATAGACGAACCACCCTGTCGCATCGGCGATATAGCCACTGCTCGCGGCGAAGACGGTCCGCCCGAGCGCCGCCAGTGCCGTTAGAAGCGCGTATTGTGTCGCTGTGTGCAAGGGGTTGCCGCACAGTGCCGAAAGATAGGCAACGAACGTTACGGTCCCGAGCCCTGCGGTGAACTGTTCAGCCGTGATCGCAAATGTCAGCCACGCAACGTCGTAGCCGACGAGTGCCTGCCACGAGAAGGCGAGGATGGCGACTGTTTGCAGGATCCCGCCGATCCAGAGGCTCTTGCTGAGCGAGAATGAGCGGCAAACGAATCCTCCGACAAAGCCGCCCGCCAGGGCTGCAGCGAAGCCGACGCCCTTCAAGATAGCCGCGAGCTCAACCCTGGAGAAACCCATCTTCAGCGCGAACGTCGTATTCATGGCGGTAGCCAAGGCGTCCGCTAGCTTGAACAGCGTGACGAAGAGCAAGATTGCGATCGCGGCATCCCGTGACAGGAAATCTTTGAGACTGGCGACCGCAACCTCAATGACGCGCCTTCCAGCGACTTCTCCGGTGCCGGCATGTTCCGCGCTAACCTCGACGGATTGTTCCGGCTCGATCGCCAACAAGGTTGCTGCTATCCCGACTGCGATCAGAACGCCCATCACCACAAAGGTCGCGCTATAGGCGTGCTGCTGATCGACGCCCGTGTTCACGATGGCGCTGACGAGCAGCAATGAGCCGGCGCCTGAGACCAATGCGGCGACGCGGTACGCTGCGACGTAGGAGGCCATTCCGGCCGCTTGCTCGGATTTGCCGAGGCTTTCAACGCGGAATGCATCGATGACAATGTCCTGTGTCGCCGATGCCGTCGTCACTAGCAGGGCCGCGATCGCCACCAGCGCGGGAGCTTTGAACGGATCGCAACAGGCGAGCAGAATGATCGCGCCCATGAGCCATAGCTGGGTCAGGATGAGCCATGCGCGACGCCGTCCGAGCAGTCGGCTCAGCACGGGCACATCGAGGGCATCGACTGCGGGGGACCAGAAAACCTTCGCCCAATAGGGGGTGCCGACAAACGCAAACAAGCCGATCGTTTTGATGTTCACGCCGCTTTCGGTCATCCAGGCTTGCAACGTCTGGCCGGCGAGTGAGAACGGCAGGCCAGCAGAAAACCCGAGCAGCATCACAACTAGCACGCGCCGCTGAAAATACACGGCGACCAATTCGTGCCATGAGGCGGCCTTTTGGGGCGGGGGCGCAGTCGCTTCAGGTGCGGTCATGGTCAGTTGTTACCAGATTCGGCCGCAAAAAGACTGTCACCGCCCGGCTCGACCGGGCGATCCAGTATCCCAGAGGCCTATCCGCCGCCACCGGCTATCTCCGGGTAAAGATCAATCCAGTCCGGATTGTCCTTCTCGATCAGGGCAATTTTCCAGGCGCGCGGCCATTTCTTCAGCCGCTTCTCGCGCTTGATCGCGTTCTCAGGATCATCGAATTGCTCGAAATAAACCAGCTTCACCACATCGTATTTCTCGGTGAAGCCCTTGATGAGTTTCAGCTTGTGCTCGCCGACGCGGCGGATGAGGTCATTTGTCACGCCGATATAAAGCGTGCCGCCGATGTGGCTGGCGAGGATGTAGACGTAGAAGCTGCGTGCCCCCAAACTGCTGCCTCTGGGATACTGGATCGCCCGGTCGAGCCGGGCGATGACACCTGATTATGCTGCGCGATCTGCGGTCAGCAACATCACCAGGCACGATCATAGAGAAGTCGTTACCAGATTCGGCCGCAAAAAGACTGTCATCGCCCGGCTTGACCGGGCGATCCAGTATCCCAGAGGCCTTCCGCCGCCGGCGGCTATCTCGGGGGTAGAGCCGGGCGCGCGAGCGCCAAACGACTTCTGAAGGCAACACCTACTCCCCCGCCTGCAGTTTGCGCGGGCCGGGGAACAGCTCGGGCGCGCTGGGTTTCACGAACCGCGGCACCTCGATTGGGGTCTCGGACTTGCTGAAGTCGAGTTCCTCGATGCGGCCGGCGCGCTTCTCGATCTTGTCGGCCGAGATCAGGATCTGCCTGACGTCCTCGTTGACCTGGCCGAAGTGATTTTGCAGCTTGAGCACGCGCTCGCGCAGGCGGCCGAGATCGTCGCCGAGATGCATCACCTCGTTGCGGATCTGGTCGGCGGCGTCGCGGATGCGGGCGTCCTTCAGGATCTGCTGCATCACCTGGATCGCCAGCATCAAGAGCGAGGGCGACACCAGCACGACGCGGGCGCGATAGGCCTTCTGGACCACGTCGTCGAAGCCGTCATGGATTTCGGCATAGACCGATTCCGAGGGCACGAACATCAGCGCGGTGTCCTGGGTCTCGCCCGGGATCAGGTACTTCTCCGCGATGTCGCTGACATGCTTCAGCACGTCGGCGCGCAGCCGCTGGCTGGCGAATTTGCGTTCCTCGTCGCTGCGCGCGTCGTGCAGCGCGGTCATGGCCTCCAGCGGAAACTTCGCGTCGATGCAGAGCGGGCGCTGGTCGGGCAGGAACACGACGCAGTCCGGCCGCTTGCCCGTGGTCAGCGTGTACTGGAACTCGAACGAGCCTTTCGGCATGCCGTCCTGGACGATCGCCTCCATCCGCGCCTGGCCGAAGGCGCCGCGCGACTGCTTGTTGGCGAGCACGTCGCGCAACGTCGTCACCTGGGTGGTGAGCTCGTTGAGGTTCTTGTGCGCGTGATCGATGATGCCGAGCCGCTCATGCAGCACGCGCAGCGAATCCATCGTGTTGCGCGTGGTCTGTTCCATCGATTGGCCGACCCGGTGGGTCACCGAATCGAGCCGCTCGTTGACGGCACGGGCCATCTCGGCCTGACGGCCGGCCAGAGCCTGCCCCATCGCGTCGACCCGCCCCGAGGCCTCGCTCTGGGCCCGTAGCATGTCGGCGAGCCGCTCCTCCAGCTCGTCGGCGCGAATGGCCTGGGCCATCGCGAGTTCCGCGCCGCGCCGGCTGGCGCGCGCGATCACCACGGCGATGGCGAACAGCAGGATCAGCGCCAGCGCGCCAAGGCCGATTAACGCGTCGGCGACACGGACCGGAAGGTCGCCAATCGTGAGGAGAATCTCGTTCATGCCATCAGTTGTAGCCGATTCGGCACCGTCATCGAACGAAAAGGGAACATTTGTGGTAAACACGCCCTTAAATTTCGTGGTTAACGTTGCGTGAAGAAACGTGGTTAAGGCTGCGTTAGCCGGTTCCTGAGCGGATTGACCCCATGAAGTCAGCAGCTTAAATCGCCGCCATGGCATTACGAGAAATCATCATCCTGCCGGACAAGCAGTTGCGTCTGGTGTCGAAACCGATCGAGAAGGTGACGCCGGAGATCCGCAAGCTCGCCGACGACATGCTCGAGACCATGTATGACGCGCCGGGCATTGGGCTCGCGGCGATCCAGGTCGCGCAGCCGCTGCGGCTGATCACCATGGACCTCGCCAAGCGCGACGAGAACGGCGAGACCACGCCGCAGCCGCGGGTGTTCATCAACCCGGAGATCATTTCGCATTCGGAGGAGCTGTCGGTCTACGAAGAGGGCTGCCTGTCGATCCCCGAATATTACGAGGAGGTCGAGCGCCCGGCGCGGGTCCGCCTGCGCTTCACCGACCTCGACGGCAAGCTGCACGAGGAGGATGCGGATGGGCTCTATGCCACCTGCATCCAGCACGAGATCGACCACCTCAACGGCGTGCTGTTCGTGGACTATCTGTCGAAGCTGAAGCGCGACCGCGTTTTCAAGAAATTCGAGAAGGCCGCCAAGCGCGCGGCGGAGTAGGCGTTGCCGGCTCCTCAGACGCGTCATGGCCGGGCTTGACCCGGCCATCCACGTCTTGCTTCGCTGATACGAAAGACGTGGATGCCCGGGGCTTCTGATGCGAGGACGCGCTTCGCGCTTGAGCCCGTGCATAACGGAGCACTCCAAATGCCATCGAGCCCTGTCTGATGCCTCTCCGTCTGATCTTCATGGGCACGCCCGATTTCGCGGTGCCGACGCTGCTGGAGCTGGTGGCCCATGGCCATGAGGTCGTGGCGGTCTATACCCGCGCGCCGAAACCGGGCGGGCGGCGCGGCCTGCAGTTGCAGCCGACGCCGGTCGAGCAGGAGGCGCGCCGCCTCGGCATTCCCGTGCTGACGCCGAAGACCCTCAAGACGCCGGAGGCGCTCGAGGAATTTCGCGCGTTTGACGCGGATGCCGCCGTCGTGGTCGCCTATGGCATGATCCTGCCGCAGGCGATTCTCGACGCGCCGAAGCTCGGCTGCTTCAACCTGCATGCTTCGCTATTGCCGCGCTGGCGCGGCGCCGCGCCGATCAACCGCGCCATCATGGCGGGCGACGCCGAAAGCGGCGTGATGGTGATGAAGATGGATGTCGGCCTCGACACCGGCGACGTCGCGATGGCCGAGCGGCTGCCGATCTCCGACAGCATGACGGCATCCGACCTGCACGACGCGCTGGCGCCGCTCGGCGCCGATCTGATGGTGCGCGCAATGGGCGCGCTGCAGCGTGGCGGGTTGCAGCTGACGAAGCAGAGCGAGGACGGCGTCACCTATGCCGCCAAGATCGAGAAGGCTGAGGCGCGGATCGACTGGAAGCAGCCGGCGCGTGCGGTGCTGCGGCACATTCACGGGCTTTCGCCGTTCCCCGGCGCCTGGTGCGAGCTCTTAGGCGAGGGCGAGCCGGTGCGGCTGAAGATCCTGCGCTGCGAACTGGCCAAAGGCGCGGGCGAGCCGGGCGATGTGCTCGACGACAATCTTGCGATCGCCTGCGGCGATGGCGCGGTCCGGATTCTCGAATTGCAGCGCGCCGGCAAGGCGCCGATGAAGGCGGCGGATTTTCTGCGCGGCACGCCGCTGAAGCCGCCGGCGCGGCTCGCCTGATGCCGCGCTACAAGCTCACCATCGAATATGACGGCACGCCGTTCTCCGGCTGGCAGATCCAGGACAATGCACCGACCGTGCAGGGCGCGCTGGAGACGGCGGTCAAGGCGATCTGCGGCGAGGACGTGCGCGTCCATGGCGCCGGGCGTACCGATGCCGGCGTGCATGCGCGCGGCCAGGTCGCGCATTGCGACATCGCCAAGCATTTTCCGCCCGGCCGCTTTCGCGACGGGCTGAACGCGCATCTGCGGCCCAATCCGATCGGCGTGCTCGCGGCTGACATCGTGCCCGACGATTTCGAGGCGCGGTTCTCGGCGATCAAGCGGCACTATCTCTATCGCATCACCAACACGCGGGCGAACCTCGCGCTCGACATCGGTCGCGTCTGGCGCGTGCCGCGCGCGCTCGATGCGGGCGCGATGCACGCCGCCGCGCAGCGGCTGCTCGGCAAGCACGATTTCACCACCTTCCGCGACACCGAGTGCCAGGCCAAGTCGCCGGAGAAGACGCTCGATCAGCTCGACGTCACGCGCGAGGGCGATGCCATCAACATCGTGACGTCGGCGCGCTCGTTCCTGCACAGCCAGGTGCGCTCGATGGTGGGATCGCTGGTCTGGGTCGGCGAGGGCCGCTGGAATGCGGACGATCTCTTTGGTGCACTGGCCGCCCGCAACCGTGCCGCCTGCGGCCCCGTCGCGCCGCCGGACGGGCTATATCTGGTGCGGGTGGACTACTAGCGGCCCCAATCCCTACTGTGCATGGGGTTGTTTTCGATATTTTGTCCAGCCACGCGGCTGGATTACGCAAAATACCTGTCCAATACGCACCGATAGATCCGCGTCAGCTTCTCCAGATCGGCCACCGGCGTGCGCTCGTCGATCTGGTGCATGGTCTGGCCGACCAGGCCGAATTCGATCACCGGGCAATAGCTCGAGATGAAGCGCGCATCCGACGTGCCGCCCGATGTCGAAAGCTCCGGCTTGCGGCCGGTGACCTCCTCGATTGCGGCGACCGCGAGGTCGGTGAACGGGCCGGGCTGGGTCACGAACACGTTCGAGTTCGACGGCTGCCAGTCGATGTGGGCACGGATGCGGTTGCCGCAGGCTTTCTCCAGCCGCGCGTCGACCAGCTGCCGCAGGCTCTCCTGGGTGTGGTTGTCGTTGTAGCGGATATTGAATTTCGCCCGCGCCTGGCCGGGGATCACATTGCCCGCGGTGTTGCCGACATCGACCGTGGTGAATTCGAGGTTGCTGGCCTGGAATTGCGCGCTGCCGTGATCGAGCGGCTCATCGCTCAGCGCCACGATCAGCCGCGAGATATCCGGCACCGGATTCGAGGCGCGGTGCGGATAGGCGACGTGGCCCTGCACGCCATCGACGATGAGCGTGCCGGACTGCGAGCCGCGCCGGCCGATCTTGATCATGTCGCCGAGCACCTCGACATTGGAGGGCTCGCCGAGCACGCAATGGTCGAATTTTTCGCCGCGCTCGGCGCACCATTTCAGCAGCTTGACGGTGCCGTTGATCGAGACGTCTTCCTCGTCGCCGGTGATCAGGAAGGAGATCGAACCGTTTGCCTTGCCAGCATGATCCCGCAGATATTGCAGCACCGCGGCGACGCTGCAGGCGATGCCGCCTTTCATGTCGACGGCGCCGCGGCCGTAGAGATAGCCGTCCTTGACCTCGCCGGAGAACGCGCCGAGCGTCCACGCCGCTTCATCGCCGGGCGGCACCACGTCGGTGTGGCCGGCAAAGGTGATATGCGGCGCCGCGCTGCCGATGCGGGCATAGAGATTGTCGACATCGGCGGTGCCGGGCTCGGAGAACGTCACGCGGTGGACCTCGAAGCCCGCGCTTTTCAGCAAATTTTCAAGAACGCTGAGCGCGCCGGCGTCGGCCGGGGTGACGGAGGGGCAGCGAACCAGATCGCGGGTAATCGAGACAGCATCACTCATGCGCCTCGCTTAACACGTCACACCGCGGGTGGACCAGCTTTGTGCCGCATCATTCGAGCTCGCTCTGCTGATCCCAGCCCTGCCTGGAGCGCGACCCGTTGCCGCGGTCGCCGCCTTGCCGCACATGGGTTTTCCCAAGCGGATTGGGACCATAGCGATTGGGGTAAGAGGTGCCGCGCAGAAACGCCAGCTCGATGAAGCCCCAGATATAGAGCACGGAGACGATCCCGCCCGCCGCCATCACCCAATAGGAATCATCGGGAAGCCGGTCCGAGAATTGGCTCATGAGACCGGGGATCGCGAAAAACGGGACCATCCACCAGCCGCTCTTGTCGCGGTCGTGCAGGCGCTTGATCGAGACCGCGATATAGACCCAGACGAATAACGCCGTGCCACTGGCCTTGACCAGCAGCGCGGGCAATCCGGCGGAGGTCAGCGATTTGTAGCTGTCCGGGTCGAACGCCCGGAAGATGTCGTCGACATTGAAGCCGAACGACGCACCCTTGCCGCCGAGGCCCGCCAGGAGCACCAGCGCGGCCAAGAATATCATCCAGCACACGATGATCAGTGCTGCGAGCCAGAATTTGGCCCGGTTGACGCGGCCCTTGAAGCCGAACAGGTAATTGGCCCAGTCCATGAAAAAACTCCGGGCAGCGGCAATTTTTCGCGGCCCGGAGTTTTGTCGGGGTCGGATGGAATTTGGTTCGATCAGTCCCGGCCCCGTCACCCTGAGGAGCGCGTAGCGCGTCTCGAAGGGTGAACGGCCACAGTCGGGCCGTCGACCCTTCGAGACGGCCGCTTCGCGGCCTCCTCAGGGTGACGGTGATGGGTCGATTTCCGCGACGGCGATCAGTCCCGCAGCAGCTCGTTGATGCTGGTCTTGGCGCGGGTGCGCTCGTCGACGCGCTTGACGATCACGGCGCAGGCGGTGGCAGGGCCCGGCTGGCCGTTCCTCAGCGGCTTGGCCGGCAGGGTGCCCGGCACCACGACGGCATATTCCGGGACTTCGCCGACAAAGATTTCGCCGGTCTCGCGGTCGACGATCTTGGTGGACGCGCCCAGGAACACGCCCATCGACAGCACCGCGCCCTTGCGCACGATCACGCCTTCGGCGACCTCGCTGCGCGCGCCGATGAAGCAGTCGTCCTCGACGATCACGGGCTCGGCCTGCAGCGGCTCGAGCACGCCGCCGATGCCGACGCCGCCGGAAATGTGCACGCGCTTGCCGATCTGGGCGCAGGAGCCGACCGTCGACCAGGTGTCGATCATGGTGGCTTCATCGACATAAGCGCCGAGATTGACGAAGGAGGGCATCAGCACGACGTTGCGGGCGATGAAGGCGGAGCGGCGCACGATCGCGCCCGGCACGGCGCGGAAGCCGGCGTCGCGGAAGCGGTTCTCGCCCCAGCCCTCGAACTTCGAGGGCACCTTGTCCCACCACGACGCCTTGCCCGGGCCGCCGGGAATGGCGCTCATGTCGTTGAGGCGGAACGAGAGCAGCACGGCCTTCTTCAGCCACTGATTGACCTTCCACTTGCCGCTGGCCTCGCGCTCGGCGACGCGGGCCTCGCCCTTGTCGAGCAGCTCCAGCGCGTGGTCGACGGCCTCGCGGACCTCGCCCTTGGTCGACGTCGAAATGCCATCGCGGGCGTCGAACGCGGTGTTGACGGTGGTTTCGAGGGCGGACAGCGACATCGGGACAATCCTTGGGCGTATCGGGGATATGAGGGAATTTGCAGGGCTTTTTCGGAATTTGGGGCGATGGAGTCAAGGCAAACTCCACGTCGTCCTGGCTCCCGTGCGCAATTGCGCACCAGGCCGGGACGACACCCGTTGAGAGGCTACGGCTTCCGATCGAGCCGCTGCAAGAACCCGGTGAGATCGTCCGTGACGTGGTCGACATAAGCGGCGTCGCGGCCTTCGAGCTCCCAGGTTTCGCGCACCACCTCCTGGCTGCCGTCGGGCACCACCAGCACGGTGGTCATGCCGAGCTCATGCGGCACCACCAAATTGCGCGCGAGGTCCTCGAACATCGCAGCCTTCGCCGGGTCGACGTCGTGAAGCCTGAGGAACTTCTGATAGGTCTGCGGCGCAGGCTTGGGCTCGAGATCGGCGGCGATGATGTCGAACACGCCGTCGAAATGGTTGGAGATGCCGAGCCGGCCCAGCACCGCATCGACATGGTCGACCGAGCCGTTGGTCAGGATCAGCTTGCGCCCCGGCAGCTTGGCGATCGCAGCGCCCATCGCCGGATTCGGCTGCAACGGCGAGTGGTCGATCTTGTGCACATAGGCGAGATAGTCGTCCGCCTGCACGCCGTGCTCGGTCATCATGCCGCGCATCGTGGTGCCGTAGCGCAGGTAATAGTCCTTCTGCAGCCGCCGCGCTTCCTCGGGCGAGATCTTCAGCCAGTTGCCGACGAACTCGCCGATCCGCGCATCGACCTGCTGCCACAGATTGACGTGATGCGGGTACAGCGTGTTGTCGAGGTCGAACACCCAGGTCTCGACATGGCCGAAGCTGCGGGGAGTTTTCATGTTATCTTTCCGTCGTCGTCCTGGCGAAAGCCAGGACCCATACCGCGTGATCCATCAAATGAAGCGCGGTGCCAATACCGCGCAACGGTCGGTCACTACCAGTCTTCGCCAAATGATTGCCTGTGGTAATGGGTCCTGGCTTTCGCCAGGACGACGGTGATCCATGTGGCGCCACTGTCTTCATCACGGCATCGCAAAGCGCAGCGTCTTGCCGCCGCTGGTCATGTCGACGATGGTGAAGCCGAGCGCGGTGAGGCCGCGGGTGGCGCAGTCGCCCTGCTCGTTGACCTCGAACTTGCTTTCGCGGGTGCAGAGCTGGACCGCGCCGCCCCAGTTCAGCGGCTTGTCCTTGATGCGGATGGCGCGGTTGTCGCCGTCGACGGCCTCGGCGAAGGAATAGATCTGCTTCGGCGTGCCCGACACGTCGGGATGCAGGCACTTGCCGGGGTCGATCCGATACCAGCCGCGGCTGGTCACCATCTTGCCGTCGTCGGTCGCCACCGCGGCCATCACCTTGTGCGGCGTGTCGTTGCACCAGGTCAGCCCCGACGGCGAGGGCTTCTGCACGGCATCGACCATGGTGGCGAAGAAGTTCGGCGACTGCACGATGTCGCTGCCGAGCCCGCGGCTCCTGAGGAATGCCGACAGCGCGCTCTGCGTCTTCGGCCCGTCGACACCATCGATCGGCGCCGCATCGTAGCCCGCGATCACCAAGAGGCGCTGGATGCCGGCGAGCCGCGCCTGCTCGTCGTCATACTCGCTGTCTTCGGCGAGGTAGGCGACGAGATTGCCGTCATCGCTCTGCGTCGGCGTGATCTGGGTGAACTGCGCCGGTGTCTGGCCGGAGCGGCATTGCCGCGCGGCGGCGATCACGAAATTGTCCTGCGCGACGCAGAGCGTGTCGGTGCCGTTCTGCGGGATCGGCGACGCGCCGTAGACGCCGAGGGCACGGGCATTGAGCAGCACGCGGTCCGCGGTCAGCGCCCCCTGCACCACGACGCGGCAGGTCGCGGGATCAATGCGAAACCAGCCGCGCGTCGCCGTCGCGGCCTTGTCGTCGATGCCGATCGCGGCCTCGATCACGTAGCTCATGCGATTGCACAGCTTGAGATCGGCATGCGCCGGCGCCGCCGAGAACAGGAACGACACCAGCGCGGCCGGCAGCGACATCGCGAGCCGCGCCGGCGGCGACCGGCGAGGTATCCTCGCCGCGCATCCCGCGATGACGACCTCGTCTGCCATTACTTGTGGATCAGCGTGCCGGTGCCCTGGTTGGTGAAGAGCTCGAGCAGCACGGCGTGCTGCGTCTTGCCGTCGATGATGACGACGCCCTGCACGCCCTGTTCGAGCGCGTAGATGCAGGTCTCGACCTTCGGGATCATGCCGCCGGAGATCGTGCCGTCGGCGATCAGCTTGCGGGCCTCCTTGATCGACAGGTCCGGAATCAGCTTCTTGGACTTGTCGAGCACGCCGGGCACGTCGGTCAACAGCAGCAGGCGCTTGGCCTTCAGCGCACCCGCGATCGCGCCGGCAAAGGTATCGGCGTTGATGTTCAGGGTCTGGCCGTCCTGCGAGGTCGCCAGCGGTGCCAGCACCGGGATCAGCTCATAGCCGATCAGCTGATTGAGCAGCGTGAGGTCAACCTTCTCGGGGTCGCCGACGAAGCCGAGATCGATGGCCTTCTCGATGTTGGAATCCGGATCGACCATGGTGCGGGTCGTCTTCGACGCCTTCACCATGTTGCCGTCCTTGCCGGAGAGGCCGACGGCCTTGCCGCCGGCCTCGTTGATGTAGCCGACGATCTGCTTGTTGACCGAGCCCGCCAGCACCATCTCGACGATCTCGATGGTCGCGGCATCGGTGATGCGCAGGCCGGCGGCGAACTCCGACTGGATGCCGAGGCGCTTCAGCATGGTCGCGATCTGCGGCCCGCCGCCGTGCACGACCACCGGATTGATCGCAGTCTGCTCGAGCAGCACGATGTCGCGCGCGAACGCCTTGGCGGTGTCCTCGGCGCCCATGGCATGGCCGCCATATTTAATGACGATGGTTTCCTCGTCATATTCCTGCATGTGCGGCAGCGCCTCGGACAGGATGCGGGCCTGATCGAGCGGGCTGATGTGCTGGTCGGTCATGGGGCTGGTCTCACGTCAGCGGAGGGACGGGCGCGTTTCTATCTGATTGCCGGGCAGGGCGCAAAGTGGGGATCGCGATCCGTAGCCCGGATCGAGCGCAAGCGAAATCCGGGAATCGTGCCGCGGCTGCGGTCCCCGGATTTCGCGGAGCCTGTCATCGGGCGCGCATTCGCGCGACCCGTTGGCTGCATCCGGGCTACCGTTCAGCGTCTGGGCCACATGGCTGAAACCGCCAGCACCAGCCAGCTCAGGATCAGCAGCGTTCCGCCTGATGGAGCCGCCATCGGAAACAGGCCATGGCCGCCATATTGGCGCAGCGTGAGGTCGCCCGCGAACAATGACGCCGCGATGACGAAGCCTGCCGCCGCCACGACACCGAGCTTCAGATGGATGATCCCGCGCTCCGCGACCGCAATGGTCGCGATGGCGGCGGTGGCATGGAACAGCAGCATCGAGGATGCCGCCGCCAGCCGCGATGCGTCCGGCAGATGGGCCGCGGCCGCCGCCAATATCACGCCGCACGCGCCCATGATGGCGGCAACGCCGATCAGGAGACGGGATGCGCCGTTCATCGGCGCCGCTCCTCGATCAGGCGTACCATGGCGGCACGCAGCTCCGGCATGCCGTCGCCGGTGCGCGACGAGGTCACCAGCACTTCGGGGAACGCGGCGGGATGTTTTGCCAGCGTCGCGATGGTTTCGGCGGTGACGGTCTTGAGTTCGCCGGCCTTGACCTGGTCGGCCTTGGTCAGCACGACCTGGTAGCTGACCGCGGACTTATCGAGCGTCTTCAGCACGTCTTGATCGACGTCCTTGATGCCGTGGCGGGCGTCGATCAACACATAGACCCGCGCCAGCGTCGCGCGCCCGAGCAGGAATTTGTGAATCAGCGCCGTCCATGACGCCACCTTGGTCTTCGGCGCCGAGGCGTAGCCGTAACCGGGCATGTCGACGAGACGAATGTCCGCGTTTTCCGGGCCCTCGAAGAAGATCAGTTCCTGGGTGCGGCCCGGCGTATGCGAGGTGCGAGCTAGCGCATTGCGGCCGGTCAGCGCGTTGATCAGGCTCGACTTGCCGACATTGGAGCGGCCGGCAAAGGCGACCTCGAGGCCGGCCATCGGCGGCAGCGTCTCGATCGAGGGCGAGGCCCAGATGAAGCGCCAGTCGCCGGCGAACAGCTTTCGCCCCTGCTCGATCAGCTCCGCATCAGGTTCGGCGGTCATGCGAAGGATCCCATTTCATCGTGGCCGGGCGAAAGCCCGAAGCGCAGCTTTGGCGTAAGACGACCCGGCCATCCGCGTCAACGTTTTGCTGGCCGCCAAATACGTCGATGCCCGGCACAAGGCCGGGCATGACGCAGTGATAGATCGGGCGCAGGAAGCTATGTCGGCTTCTTGGCGAAGGTCGACTTCAGATTGTCGAATAACTCCACCTTGACGCCATTCTTGCGCATGATGAAGCTCTGCTGCAGCACGGAGAGCGTGTTGTTCCAGGCCCAGTAGATCACGAGACCCGCCGGGAAGCCGGCCAGCATGAAGGTGAAGATCAGCGGCATCCAGTCGAAGATCATCTTCTGGGTTGGATCCGGCGGCGCCGGGTTGAGCTTCATCTGGACCCACATCGTGATGCCCATGATGATCGGCCAGATGCCCATCACGAGATAGGCGCCGATATGCGGTCCGAGCAGCGCGATCGGATCGAATGGGATCAGCCCGAACAGCGTGAACAGATTGGTCGGATCGGGCGCGGAGAGGTCCTTGATCCAGCCGAAGAACGGCGCGTGCCGCATTTCGATGGTGATGAACAGCACCTTGTAGAGCGAGAAGAACACCGGGATCTGCAAGGCGACGGGAAGACAGCCGGCGATCGGGTTGATCTTCTCTTTCTTGTAGATCTCCATCATCTCCTGCTGCTGCTTCACGCGGTCGTCAGGATAGCGTTCCTTCAGCGCCTGCAGCTGCGGCTGCACCGACTTCATCTTCGCCATCGAGGCGTAGGACTTGTTGGCGAGCGGGAAGAACAGCAGCTTCACGATCACGGTCACCAAGAGGATTGCGATGCCGAAATTGCCGACCAGGCGATAGAACCAGTCGAGCGCCAGGAACATCGGCTTGGTGATGAAGTAGAAGTGGCCCCAGTCGATCAGGAGATCGAAATGGTTGAGGCCGAGCTGCTTGTTGTAGCCGCCGAAGCCGACCAGCGGGAAGTTGAGGCCGACCGTGGCGGCCTCCTTTGCGCCGGCGAACAGCCGCGCGTTGGCAACGCCGGTGCCGCCGATCGGAATGGTCTGCGCGCCGAGCATGTAGTCGGCCTGGTAGCGCTTGTCGCCGGTGGTGAAGCGGGCGGTGTCGAGCGTCGCATTGGTTTCCGGCAGCAGCGCGGTGGCCCAGTATTTGTCGGTGATGCCGAGCCAGCCGTCGGTGACCTTCGAGAACACGACGCCGCGCGAATTTCCGCCGGTCGGGGTCTTGGCCTCGTCGAGGTTCTTGTAGGTGTATTCCTGCAGGCCCTGTTCGCCGAGATAGCCGATCGGGCCTTCGTGCAGGATCGCGTAGCCGGAGACCGGCGGCTTCCCGCCGCGCGAGATCAGGCCGAACGGATACAGCGTCACCGGCGTGCTGCCGAGATTGTTGACCTCATCCTTGATGCTGAAGAGGTAGCGATCGTCGATCGAGATGGTGCGGCGGAAGGTCAGGCCCTGGCCGTTGTCGTATTTCAGCGTCACCGGGGTGCTTGGCGACAGGCTGTTCGACCCCTCCTGCTGCCAGACGGTTTCGGCGTTCGGCGTCTTCACCGACGAGCCGTTGGCGGTCAGCCACAGGAACTCGGCATAATAAGGCTCGGCGGTGCCCGACGGCGACAGCAACACGACGGCCGGCGATGTGGGGTCGACCGTCTCGCGGAACTGGACGAGCGCCAGATCGTCGATCCGGGCGCCCTTCAGCGCGATGCTGCCGATGACGCGCGGGCTCTCGATCTTGATGCGCGGGCCGGCCGCGAGCACCGTCTCGCGGCTCGCCACCGGCGCGTCGGCACCGGGCGCGGCCGCTGTCGGTGACGGCGTCGCGGAGCTTCCGGGAGCGGCGCCGGGAGCAGCACCAGGGGTCGCCTGCGGTGCCGGCTTCAACAGCTCGGCCTGGCGCTGCGCCTCGCGCTGCTTCTCCATCTGCGGCACGTTATAGAAATATTGCCAGGCGATCAGGACGAGGCCCGACAGAATGACGGCGATGATCGTGTTGCGGTTGTCGGACATCTCTTAGGGTCTCGTCATTCCATTCGGATTGGGAGCGCTCTTGTTACCCGCCTTGTCGGTACCCGTCTTGGGCGCAGGCCGGTCGAGGCGGCGCAGCGCCGACCGCAGGTCGTCAATCATGGTCGCAAAGTCGCGGGTCAGCGCGTCACGACGGCCGACTAGCACATAATCATGGTGCGGCCGCATGAATACGGCATCGATCCGTCTTATCACTTCGCGAAGCCGGCGGCGGATGCGATTGCGCTCGGTCGCGGTGCCGTTCTTCTTGGTGACGGTATAGCCGACGCGGATCGGGCCCTGATCGTCGCGACGGCGGCCCTGTAGCACAAAAGCTGCGGTATTCGCCCGTGCGCCATTGGCAACGGCGAGGAAATCCGCCCGCTGCCTCAGCCGATCCATAATGGGTATCTCCGGAGAGGAGACGTCCGGGCTCAGGCGCTCAGGCGCTTGCGGCCGCGCGCACGGCGCGCAGCGAGGACCTTGCGGCCGCCGGCCGTGGCGAGACGGGCGCGGAAGCCGTGACGGCGCTTGCGCACCAGTTTGCTGGGTTGATAAGTCCGCTTCACGGGTAATTCTCCGCTGACCGGGCAATTTGCCGTTGTATTGAGATGGAGTCCGATGATGCTGGCAGGCCCAAGCGAGCCGATTACGGCCCCAAATGAGCCGCCCCCGGTCAAGAACCGGGCCATCGCGGACAGTTGGCGCGGCTTATAAGGGAGCGCCCTGTTTTCGTCAATGTCACAGGGCGTCGCAAAGAGGCTTCTTTGAAACGTCGCAATTGGGGCGAATATAACTGTTTTCGCGGGGTTTTTGCCGGTGAGGAGCGCTTTGGGGCGTTCGGGGAACCGCCGACATTAGC
The DNA here is from genome assembly GCF_056429065.1 of Bradyrhizobium sp. USDA3010. NCBI lineage: Bacteria > Pseudomonadati > Pseudomonadota > Alphaproteobacteria > Hyphomicrobiales > Nitrobacteraceae > Bradyrhizobium > Bradyrhizobium sp. USDA3010. The sequence goes on along the minus strand of NZ_JBWJZD010000001.1, from coordinate 594,202 downwards.
GATCCGTAATTTGACCGGCTTGGGGGCCGGGCCCCATCTTCCGACCCCTAAGCCAAACAAGGCCTTATCTTGTGGCTATAACTGACGATCAGGCGACCGCGCAGAAGCAGCGGCCCAAGCCGCCCCTTCGGCTCGGGCTGTCGGGCAAGCTGTTGCTGCTGACGATCCCCCTGGTGATGATCGCCGGGCTCCTGATCTACGTGCCGGCCATCGCCAACTTCCGGATGAACCGGCTCAATGACCGCCTGGCCGCCGCCAACACCGCGGCGCTGGTGCTCGATGCCGCCCCGTCCGGCCTGGTGCCGGATTCGCTGGCGCGGCAGATCCTGACCAGCATCGGCGCCCGCGCCGTCGCCATCAAGCTCGGCCAGCAGCGCCGCCTGCTCGCCAGCGCCGACCTGCCGGCCGCGATCGACCATGATGTCGACATGCGGGCCATGACGGTGTGGTCGGCGATCGTCGATGCCTTCGAGATCATGCTCGAGCACGGTGACCAGACCATCCGCGTGGTCGGACCCGCGCCGGGCCAGGCGCAATTCATCGAGGTCGTGATCGACGAGAAACCGTTGCGGCAGGCGATGTACCGCTTCTCGCGCAACGTTCTGGTCGTCGCGCTCCTGATCGCCGGCCTGACCGCCGGCCTGGTCTACCTGGCGCTGCATTATCTGTTCGTCCGCCCGATGCGGCGGCTGACCGCGAGCCTCGTCGGCTTCCACGAGAATCCGGAGAGTTCGGCGCGAATCATCGTGCCCAGCCAGCGCGGCGACGAGATCGGCGTTGCCGAGCGCGAGCTGTCGGACATGCAGCGCGACCTCGTCTCGATGCTGCATCAGAAGAGCCGGCTTGCCGCGCTCGGGCTCGCCGTCTCCAAGATCAATCACGACCTGCGCAATCTGCTGGCGTCCTCGCAACTGCTGTCGGACCAGCTCGCCAGCGTGCCCGATCCGCGGGTGCAGCGCTTCGCGCCGAAGCTGCTGCGCTCGCTGGAGCGCGCCATCGCCTTCTGCCAGTCGACCTTGTCCTATGGCCGCGCGCAGGAGGCGGCGCCCGACCGCCGCGTGATCATGGTGGAGCCTGCGGTTGCCGAGGTGCGGGAATCGGCCGGGCTCGCGACCGACGTATCGATCACCTGGATCAGTGCGATCGAGCGCGGCCTCACCATCGACGCCGATCCGGACCAGCTGTTCCGCGTGTTGCTCAATTTGGTGCGCAATGCGACGCAGGCCCTGGAAAGCCGGCAGGACAGCGACGGCGGGGCCCAGCAGATCCGCATCACTGGACGCCGCGAGGGGACGGTTGCGATCATCGAGGTCTCCGACACCGGCCCCGGCGTTCCGGCCAAGGCGCGCGAGCATCTGTTCGAGGCGTTCCAGACCTCCGGCCGCCCCGGCGGCAGCGGACTGGGCCTTGCGATCGCCGCCGAGCTGATCCGCGCCCATGGCGGCCATATCCATCTGGTCGAGGGCACCATCGGCGCCACGTTCCGGATCTCGATCCCGGATCGCCCGGTGGAACTGCTGTCGGTCCGCAGCGAGCGGGCGAGGGCCTGAGGCCATTCCGGTAACCCAGGGCGGCTATAACAGCGGCCGAAATTGGCGTTTCCAGACCTTGCCAACCGGACCGGGAGCCTGTAGCTAGAGCGCTCTTTCGCGACGCTCCGGGGCTCCCGGAGCCGTGCGGGCTTAAGCCCACCTGCGAAAATGCGCCCGTAGCTCAGCTGGATAGAGCATCAGACTACGAATCTGAGGGTCGGACGTTCGAATCGTTCCGGGCGCGCCATTTTCCGATTGCAGCAAGTCCCGACCGGCGTCGCGCTCAGGATGGATGAGACGGCAATTTCGATACGGAAGCACTGCCATGTTGTTCGATCAACGGAAAGCCAAGGCGCAATCCGGCACTGGCGGAAGTGAACCACCATCAGTTCCTTGGCTGTCGGGCGGTACGACCGGTGTCTTTGTTTCCATTTGTTTCCCGGTCGATAGCAGTTTCGCGGCGTCGCTACCCTAGATACGCTGGCCCCGATTTCACCGGCGTACGTCGCGGGCAGCCGCAGAGCAGGGCCGCAGTACCGGGATGAGCGGAGCGGACATCCGCTGCGCATTGCTCGCTGTCCCGATGCGCTTCATGACTCGCTGCAACGTGGTGCCCGGACGGCTGCTCGGTGTCTTCATGACGGACGCCAACAAGGAGGCCGCCGGCGCGGCGCACCTGATCCTTGCGCTGCGGCCCAAACGTGCTGATTCCTCCTTTTGCGACAGCGCCTCGCCGACCAGCGCCAATCATCTGCCGCCGGCGCGGCGCGCCCGCCGTGACTGCGGCATCAATGAATCGCCGCATACATGATCTTCTCCTCGGTCGCTTCGACCGCGGAGAATTCCTCGACCACCTTGCCCTGGCGCGAGACCAGGATGCGGTCGGAGAGGGCCATGATCTCGGGCAGATAGGATGAGATCACCACCACCGCCCTGCCTTCGTCGGCGAGCTGGTTGATCAGCTCGTGGATCTCGACAATGGCGCCGACGTCGACGCCGCGGGTCGGCTCGTCGAAGATGATCAGCTCGGGCTCCTGCACCAGCGACTTGGCGATCACCACCTTCTGCTGGTTGCCGCCTGAAAGCTCGACCACCTTGGCCTCGTCTCCGATGGCGCGGACCTTCAGCCGCTGGGTCCAGGTCTTGCCCACCGTGTTGGTCTCGCGCCGCGACAGCATCATGCGGCCGCCTGGAAACTTCGACAGCAGGCCGAGATAGATGTTGCGGGCGATCGAGGCGGTCTCGAAGAAGCCCTCGACCTTGCGATCTTCGGTGACATAGGCGATGCCGGCCTTCACCGCCGGCGCCGGGACCCGGTAGCGCACCGGCTTGTCATGCAGCAGGATCTCGCCGCCATGGAAGAAGTCGCGCTTCAGCACGCCGGATACGATCTTGAAGGTCTCGGTGCGGCCCGCGCCGACCAGGCCGAACACGCCGGTGATCTGCCCGGCAAACACCGACAGCGAATTGTTCTTCACCATCGGCGCCATCTTGAGGTTCTGCACCGTGAGCACGCGCGCCCCGGCGGGCCGGACGCTGGTCTTCCTGGCGCCATACAGCGTGTTTGAAAGGTCGCGCCCGACCATCGCCTGCACGATCGCAGCGCGGTCGAACTTCGCCGCGTCGTCGGTGACGACGTGCTTGCCGTCGCGCAGCACGGTGATCCGGTCGGCGAGCAGCAAGGCCTCTTCCAGCGCATGCGAGATGAAGATGATCGAGACGCCGCGCTTCTTGAGGTCGCGGACGAGGTCGAAGAAGTATTTCTTCTCTTCAGGTGTCAGCGATGCGGTCGGCTCGTCGAAGATGATGACCTTGGCCTTGTGCAGGACCGCGCGCGCGATCTCCACCATCTGCTTCTTGGCCGCGCCGAGTCCGCTCACGGTCGCGGTCGGCGTCACGTCGAAATTCAGCGATTGCAGGAATTGCTGGGCGGCGATGTAGATGCCGCGCAGCCGGTTGTAGAATTTCTCCTGCCCGAGAAACAGGTTCTGCGCCACCGTCATGGTCGGCACCAGGCTGTTCTCCTGGAACACCATGGCGATGCCGAGATTGCGGGCCTCGAGCGGCGTGCGCGGCGCGACGTCGGAGCCGTCGACCGTCATGCTGCCCGACGTCAATGTCACGACGCCGGCCATCACCTTGGTCAGCGTCGACTTGCCGGCGCCGTTCTCGCCGACCAGTGCGTGGATCTCGCCGCGGCGAAGGTCGAAGTCCACGCCCTCGATGGCGGGCACGCCGGCGTAAAGCTTGGTGGCCTTGCGCAGCGAAAGCACGGTGTCGCTCATGAGCCAACCTCCTCGGCAAGCCCGGCGAGGGGCAGTTTCAGCACGCGGCCCGGTCCCTTGGCGATCAGCACGAGGTCGCTGCCCAGCTCGAGCGCTGCCACGACGCCGTGATTGCTGCCGTCGACCCGGCTGTGCAGCGAATAGAGCGGCTTGCCATCTTCGCCCAGCCGGATCACGAGGCCGTAGGAGCGCGGCGGCGCCCACGGCTTGATCACGCCCATCGTCTTGATGTGCGCGCCCTGCATCGGCTCCTTGAACGAGAAGCCCGAGCGCAGCCGCGGCGCCACCCAATAGGCCGGGTCGATCTCGGCCATCATGCGGCGCCGATAGGCCGGCTCGCGCAGCACGAATTCGATCAGCTGGGTGCGTGCGGTGAACGCCGTGAGCCAATAGCCGCCGCCGGTGGCCTTCGACAGCCGCGACGGATAGACCGGCAGGTGGCCGAGCACGACCTGCGGCGGCCTGCCATCCGCGACAAGCACGAGGCGATGCCGCCAGCTCTCGCTGACCAAGACGCCATCGCCGCGCGCGCAGGCGCCGAAAGCGTAGCCGAGCTTCGAGGCCAGCGGCTTCACCGATCGGTTCCTGGGATCCAGCCGGAACACGCGGCCGTTCCGGTTGAGCTCCAGCAGGTCGCGCGCCCAATCGTCGACGCCGCAGGTCGTCGAGCCGTCTGTCGCGATCAAGGTCCCGTCATCCGCCAGCGTCAGCGCGTTGACCGCATTGAAGGCGGCGTCGCTGAACGTCACGCTCGGCTCGGCCGATGAGGGATTGGCGTAGAGGCGCACCTCGCGGCCGCCGAGCGCGACCGCGAGGCCGCCGTCGGCGAGCATACAGAGTGCGGAAATCGGCTGCTCGAAGCCGCGCAGCTCGGTCGCGGCGCTGCCGTCGAGGCGCAGCAGACGCCGGCCGTCGGCGACATAAAGGTTGCGGCCGTCGGTCGCGAGATCCTCGGGCGCCTCGCACTCCAGCAAGGTGGTCGCGGCCTCCAGTTTCTGGTTCGGCTTGAGCGCGCCGTCGAACGACGGCACGGTGATGGTGGCCTCGCCGCGGCCGAGGAAGCGGTTGGCGAATTCCCTGACAGCCGCGATCACGACGCTTTCCCCCAACGCTTGTCATACTGCACGAAGTTCGGGTCGGCGTTGGTCAACTTGTAGCGGCCGATCCGGTTGTTCATGATGCCGCCGAGATAGAGATAGCCGCGATGCTCGCGCATCGAGGTGATCATCGGATGGTTCTCGCCGCGCAGGTCCCAGAACGATTCGAGGATCTTGCCCTGCTCGTTGAACTTGACGACGCAGCCGGTGTTGATGTTCGGGAACAGCCATTCGTCGACCGGGACGCGCTTCGCCATGCGGCGGCGGAATCCCGGCATCTTCCAGGCGAGGTCGAGCGAGGGGCTGCGCATGCCGACCAGCGCCAGCCAGTAATTGCCGTCGGAGGCGAGGTTGATGTTGTCGGGATAGCCCGGCAGATTGTCCATCACCACCTCGACCCGGCCCTTCTTCGGCCCTGCGAACCACAGCCGCTTGATCGAGCAGCCGAAGGTTTCGGCGAACAGGATCGACTGGCCGTCGCTGGCGACGCAGATGCCGTTGGGGAATTTGAGGCCGCGCAGCGCCGTGTGCGTCGCGCCGGTCTTGGTGTCGTAGCAGATGATGCGGCCGTTGCCGCGGGCCTCGAGGCCGTCGATCGGCCATTCGTCCATCTCGTAGCGCACGGTGGCTTCCGAGAAGAAGATCAGGCCGTCGTCGGTGATGTCGAGGTCGTCGGCCAGTCGCAAGCGGCTGTCGTCGTTCACCGAATGCATGCTGCGATTGGTCTCGTCGGTCGCCTTTTCCACGGTGCCGTCGGGCGTGATCCGGTACAGGCCCATGCCGCCGATGCAGACATAGAGATTGTCCTGCCGGTCGAACGCCATGCCGAGCGGCTGACCGCCGATATGGGCGAACACTTCCATGCGCTGATAATCGGGCGCGAAGAAGCGCATGATGTCGCCGTGGCGCGAGCCGGCGTAGAGATTGTCGTTGCGGTCGAGGATCACGTCCTCCGGCGCCTCGATGCGGCCGAGACCGATCAATTCGACGTCGCGCAGCTTGTCGTTCTGCTCGAACGGGCCGCCCTGGCCGATCTCGGTGGCCGGGGGCGGCGGCAACGCGTGATAGGTCGGCGCGACATAGACCTTGCTGATGATGCGGGTGCGGTTCTTCTGCCAGCGGATGTCGACCATCGCGGCGATCAGCAGGATGCCTGCGAGCGCCATGCGGTTGATGCCGCCGCGCGCATTGAGCGTGGTCAGGCCATTGGTGATCAGGAGCACGATCAGCACGCCGACCAGCGATTTGGCGACCGAGCCCTTGCCGCCGCCGAGCGTGATGCCACCGAGCACGGTCGCGGTCAGCACAATCACCTCGAGGCCGACGCCGATGTCGCCGCCGACAGTGCCGAGCCTGGCTGCGAAGAACAGCGCGGCGATGCTGGTCAGCACACCGCTTGCGACGTAGCACAGCGCGATGGTGCGGCGAACCGGAATGCCGGAATTGTAGGCCGAACGGCGCGATCCGCCGATCGCGGTGATGTGCCAGCCCGGGCGCAGCCGCGTCATGAAGATATGGCCGAAGATCGCGATCGCGATGTAGACCAGCGCGACGCTCGGAATGCCGAACACGTCGCCGCCGCCGATGAAATTCCAGGACGGGATGTCGGGAAAGGCCGCGGCGATCGAATTGGAGTAGCGCTGGATCAGAAGATCGAACGCCGAACGGTAGATGATCAAGGTGATCAGCGTGGTGATGAAGGCGCGCAGCCGAAGGTATCCGATCAGGACGCCGTTGACGGCACCGAGCAGCGCGCCGCAGGCGAGGGTGGCGACCACCACCGCAGGCACCGGCCAGTTCAACACGTCGAGCAGATAGAGCGCGCAGAAATCCGTCAGCGCGAAGATCGAGCCGACCGACAGATCGATGCCGCCGACGATGACCACCAGCGCCATGCCGAGCCCGATGAAGCCGATCTCGCCGGCCTGCCGCGCGGTGTCGGCAAGGCTCGCCGGCGACAGGAAGTGATCGATGGAGCGGCTCAGCGCGAAGCCGACGATCAAAAGCAGAATCACCGGGATGGCGGTCTCGGTCCAACGCTTGGACAGGATCTCGCCGAGGAGATGATCCGGCCAATAGCGGTAACGCAGGCTCGTCAGGGTATCGCGCATCGGCATTCCAGCAGGGCGTTGGATTTTGGGAGATCGACGTCCCGGGCAGAGCGCGCCCGGGACGTCAAGCGGACGTGGCCGGATTATTTCTTCAGGTCACTGAGATTCCAGCACGCGGTCTGGCTGTCGGCGTTCTCCTTGGTGATCGGAATCAGGGTGGTGTATTCCGAACCCTTGATCGAGCCGGCCTTGGCGCCGGACGACAGCAGCCATTTGATGGTGCCGGCCATCTGCGCGGCCTGGGTCGGCACGTCGTAGCTCAGGTTGAGATCGAAGGCGCCGGACTTCACGAGCTCGCAGGCGCCCTTGCGCTCGCCGCCCCCGGAGGTCGCGACGAACACCTTGCCGGTCAGACCGGCTTCCTTCACCGCGGCCGCGGTGCCGATGTCCATGCCGTCCCAGAAGCCGACGATGCCGCAGAGATCGGGATTCTGCTTCAGCACTGTCTGGGTGATCGCCTTGGCCTTTGCCGCATCCCAGTCGGCCGCCTGGCTCGAGACCACCTTGATCTCGGGATGCTTGGCGAGCACGTTCTCGACGCCCTTGAGCGTGTAGGCGCTGGCCGCCGCCGAAAGCGCGCCCTGTACGATGGCGATCTTGTTCGACTTGCCCTGGCAGGCCTTGACCACGGCTTCAGTGTCCTTCTCGCCGATCTCGATCCAGTTGGCGCCGACGAAGGCTGAAGAGCGATAGGCCGATCCCATGTTGATCTGGATGACGTAGATGCCTTCGTTCTCGGCGCGCTGCAGCAGCTTGGCGTAGGTCTGCACGTCCGGATTGTGGATCACCATCACGGCCGGCTTCTCCGAGATCAGCGAGGTCACCGCCTGCGCGCCGGCATTGGTGTTCCAGTTGGGATCGCGGATCTCGAACTTGACGCCGAGCGGCTCGAGCTCCTTCTTCATGCCGGCATACCAGCCTTCGGTGAGGTCGAAGTTCATGGCGACCGGAACGTAGGCCACCGTCTTGCCGGCGAGCGCCTCCTTGAACGGCTTCTGGAACGGCTCGTCCAGGCCCTGCTGGGCCAGAGCCGGTGCGGCGATGGCCGCGAGCCCGAGCGCTGTGGCGATCACCTTGGCAGTCCTGACAGCGTACTTCATTGCTTCCTCCTTGGTCGTGATTGATCTTTTTGTAGCTTGGTTCAGATGTCGCCCTGCTGTGCGGTTTCTTCGTTGCGCGGATTCAGGAATGAATCCGTGATGACGGCGAGCAGCAGGACGACGCCCTTGACGAGGTTTTGCCCGGCGTAGGAAATGTCCATGATGGTCATGCCGTTCAGCATGGTGCCGATCAGCAGCGTTCCGATGATGACGTTGAGCACGCCGCCTCGGCCGCCCGACAGCCCGATGCCGCCGAGCACGACGACGAGAATGACGTCGTAGATCAGGGTCGAATTGAAGACGCGGGTCGGCATCGAGTTGACCGACGCCGCCATCACCAGGCCTGCAAAGCAGCCGATCAGGGCCGCGACGACATATTGCAGCACGATGATCGGCCGCGAGGGGATGCCGGTGACGCGGGCCGCATAGGGATTGTCGCCGATCGCGTAGATATAGGCGCCCCAGCGTGTCTGCCGCAGCAGGAAGGCGACCACCACGCAGGCGATCGCAAACATCACGATCGAGGTCGGGATACCGAGGATGGTGCCTTGTCCAAGCCGCTCGAAGCCCTGCATGCCGTCGCTCCACTGCACGACGTCGAGCTGAAACAGCGCGGCCTGTCCAAGGCCGGCGAGCAGCAGGCCGGTCGCCAGCGTCGCAAACAGCGAAGGGACCTCGGCGTAGGCGATCAGCCAGCCATTGACCAGGCCGAAGGCGATCGTGAGCAGCACGGCCGTCAGCAGCGAGGCCGGCAGCGAGTGGCCATTCTGCACCATCTGCAGCACGAGACCCGGAGGCACCGCGAGGGCTGCGATCAGCGAGATGTCGATGCCGCGCCCGATCACGACCAGCGCCATGGCAAGCCCGAGAATGCCGAGCACCGCCACGTTCTGCAGCAGCGTCAGCATGTTCTCCGGCGTCAGAAAGCCGCGCAGGAAAATCGAGAACGCCAGGAAGAGCACGGCGAATACGGCGAAGACGATCTCCTGTTGATTGAACCGCAATCGCTTCATTCCTCGTCCTTCCTGCTGCTATGGCTGCGCTGTCGGCCTGGATCTCGTGCGGGAGCCGGTCGTGATGCGACCCGGCCGCGTCCTGCCGGCGACCGCGGCGTCGACGAAGGCACCGACGGCGTTGATGTAGGCCTCGATCGAGGTGCCGCGTCTGCGGTACTTCGCGCGCTTGACGTACCAGTCCTGCAGCAGCGGCTTGATCAGCGAGGCCGTCAGCGTGACCTGGTCGATGGCGAACACCCCGCTGGCGACGCCTTGTTTGAGGACGTCGGCGATGATCTTCTCGGTCATCACCTCCATCTCGATGGCGCGCTGGCGCTCCGCGGGCGGAAACGACTTTGCTTCCATGAAGGAGAACACGAACCAGGGCTGCATCGCCTCGCTCATGCGAACGTGGGTGGCGATGATCCAGTGCAGGTGCTTGCGCGCATCCTGCTTCACGCTGGCGGGCGGTGCGGTGAGGACCTCGGCGGCCGTTTCGGCGACCTCGCCGAGGATCATCGACAGCAGCGTCGGCTTGCTGTCGAAATAGGTATAGAGGCCGCCCATGCTGAGGCCGGACGCCTCCGCGAGCTGGCGCAGCGTGGTGGCGTGAAAGCCGTGCCTGTTGGAAAGCGTCAGCGTCGCGCCGATGATGCGCGTGAGGTTCGGAACGGCGAGATGCGGCTTCTGGACCCGGATGGAATCCCGATGACGTTCGAGAATGCGTGCGCAAAGCACGTCCATCGCGAACGCATTCGTCCCCGGCCGCTGACGCGCGAGACCCACGTTGCCTCCCTGGCTATGTCCCCGGACCATTCATTTTGGTCGCCGATCCGGGCCGGGCTTTGCGCCCTTGCTCAATTCCTAGCCCACGAACTGCCGTTCGGAAAAGGGGGATGATCAATTTTTCTGAGAGAGCGCTCGCTCGTTTTTTGGCCCGCGCCGCGTCGCTTGCCTGGAGCCCGGCGCCGCTCCGGCGCTGTTCGGGAACTTTTCGCGCTGAAAGGTCAGCACAAATTCCCGGCACTACGGCCGATCATGCTGCCGGTTAGACGGCCGTCACATTCCAGATATAAAGAACGCAGGCTCGCCGGCCGGACGGTCAACCCGCACAGACATGCTGGCCGAATTTCACCCACGGTCACTTTGGGCCGAAGCAAGGTTATGACGGCAGTCGGATCATATGGTGCACGCGCGGGCGCTGCGATCGGCGCTGGCGCTCCGGGAGCCTCCGCAACGTCGCGGTATCTGTTCGGGATTTGTGCTGCGCTGCTGATCGGCAGCATCTGCGCGGTTGCCGCGCAGCAGCGCGACACCGTCACGGCATCCGCAGCGATCGAATTCAACATCCCGGCCCAGCAGCTTGCGAGCGCGCTGCAGGCTTATGGCGAACGAACCGGCGTTCAGGTGCTCTATGAGAGCAATTCTGCGACGGGACGGAAGTCGACATCGGTCGAAGGCAGCCTCACGCCCGAGGATGCATTGAATGTGCTGCTGGCGGGAACCGATCTAAAGGTCCAGTACATTCGTCCGGATGCCATCACGCTTGCTTCGCGCGTCGCGCGCGCCGACCATCCGCCGGCGAGCCCGCTTGCGACCGCGGATCTGTCGCTCGGCACGCTGCAGGTGCGGGCGAGCAGTGACGGCAACGATACCGGCGCGCTGCGCGACTACAGCGAAAGCCTGCAGCTCGACCTTCAGAAAGCGTTGCAGAAGAATATCGGGTCTCGCGGCGGCAGCTATCAGCTCGTCGTCGATCTGTGGATCGATCCCTCGCGCACGATCCAGCGAACCCAGCTGTTGCGATCGACCGGCGATCAGAACCGTGATGCCGCCGTGACCGCGGCGCTGCAAGGATTGACCGTCAGCCGAACGACGCCCGCGAATGCGTCGCAGCCGGTGCGGATCGCGATCCGGGTGAAATCGTTCCAATGATCGACAACGACACCAGCGGAGCGGATGGCGTGCGCGGCTTGAGGCCGATGACGCTGCTGTTTCATCCCGAGGATCCGAGCGCGTGGACCTCGGGCGAGGTGTTGCGTCTGCTCATGGTGCCGGCGATCGCGGCCCTGCTGTTCGTCGGGGGAATCTACTGGATCCGGTTGCAGCCGCCGGCTGGACCGGCAAGCCGGGAGCAGAGCTCGATCGTCCAGGTTCGGTTGTTGCCGAGCCCATCGCCTGCGCCGATTCCGGTTGCGCCCGTGTCGCAGCCGCAAACCGCGACCCTCGCAAGCCGGACCGAGGTGTCGCTGGAGAGCTCCGATCCGCCGCTCGACAATCTGACCGCGGCCCCGGCGCGGGAGCCGATGCCGGCGGAGCCGGCCGTGCCGAGTCTGCGTCCGACGCCGTCGCCCGCCGATGCGCCGCCCAACAGTGTCGCCGTGAAATTTCAGCAGGCGCTGCTTCGTCACGTGGCACGCTACCAGCGCTATCCGAACGCGGCGCGGCTTGGTCGGCTGCATGGGGCGGTCGAGACGCTGTTCTCCATGCAGCGGGACGGCACCCTGCTCGATGTCTGGGTCAAGACCAGTTCCGGACAGGCCGTGCTCGACAAGGCTGCGGTCGACGCGATCCGGCGGGCGCAGCCGCTACCGTTGATCCCGTCGGCGCTACCCGACCGGCTCAATATTCAGATCACTTTGGTCTTCGACCCGGCCTGATCCAATTATGCGGGCCCGTTCGGCTTCGCAAGCGCGAGCAGCAGTTCATTGTTTGGATGTGACGCGATGCAACCAGCTTGCGTGTCGTTCGGTGTCGACTTGTTGCCGTCATAAATGTGTTGTGCGCGGCCGTTACGAGATGGGCAGCTTCAAGAACAATTCAATCTGGATATCGGGCTGGTGTCTGGGAGGCCGCGGAACGTGGCTGAAATCAATCGAGTGCGGCTGCGGGGCCAGCTTGCAGATAACTACGACGGGCTGGTCAAGAAATTGACCCGCCGCCTGGGATCGTCGGACTTCGCGTACGAAGCCCTGCACGAGACGTTCCTGCGGCTGGAGCGGGTCACTGACGCGGTGCCGATCCGCAGCCCCGCCGACTATATCTTCCGTATCGCGATCAACATCGCCCGGGATCGCCAGAAGGCGCAGAATCTCCGCGTCAGCGCAGCCGAAATCGATTCATTGCTCGACGTCAGCGACGACGGACCGAGCCCGGCGCGAATCGTCGAGGCGCGCTCCGATATTGATGCCTTCAAGCGTGCCTTGGCCGAATTGCCGGAGCGGCCGCGCGATGTGCTTTATAGTATTACGATCGAGGGACGGACGCCGAGCGATGTGGCAACCCGCCTCGGTGTCAGCGTGCGAACGGTGGAAAGCGATTTGAAGTTGGCGCTGAGCCATTGTGCCGATTGCCTCGACTATACTCTGATCCGTCGTCTCGGCGGTCCGCGTCCCCGTACGTGATCGCATTCGCCGCGGCCGCGGCGCATGCCGTCACGCGGAGCCGGCCGTAGAAATTTGTTGCCGGAACTATTTCCAACAACTGCAGGCGCTTGACCTGAAATCAGGGGCACAAGCTGCAGGATTTTCAAACTCTGTTCTGCGGGATAGCGGGCCTTCCGTCGTCTATAGGGTAGAGCGCGATCTCATAAGGACCGTTTGGGTGCGTCGGAAAGGTTCGCCGGAAGTGTTGCGCCGCTTGAAAACACGCGCGGGCCTGATCGGCCCGGCATGCGATCGCCGCGCGGCCTCCCGGCGCGCGACCGGGAGCAAGCTGCGATTGCCGGATGTTTCTGCCTGCGTTGTGCGCAACGGCCGATTGCGGTGCCCTGCTGCCGTCGGAATCGTCTATAAAGCGACCTTCGCTATGTGCTCGACGCGATCAGGAGGTTGAGGTTTGGCGAGCAGGGTGATGAGCAATCCGTCGTGAACGAGCCGCCCCGCACTTCCGGGCCCGATCCGTTGCTGGATGAGGCGCTTGACTGGGTTGTTCGGCTGAAAGCCGGCGCGCCGACCCGCGCTGACGTCGACGCGTTGCAACGCTGGCGCGCGCAAAGTCCCGACCACGAGGATGCTTTCAGGGCGGCGGCCCGGTTGCTCCGCAGCGCCAGCGCCGCGGCCAAGGAACTCGCCGATGAGCAGGCCGCAGCGGCCCCTGTGGTGGCGTTGCCGCCCCGGCCGTCACGCCTCTTGACGCGCCGCATCGTGCTCGGCGGTGCGATCGCAGCCGCGGCCGGCTATGTGATGATCCGCCCGCCGCTCGACATGTGGCCGTCGATCGAGGAGCTCTCGGCCGACTACCGGACCGGAAAGGGCGAACAGCGCAAGGTGATGCTGGCGCCCGACATTTCGGTTGAATTGAACACCCAGACCAGCCTTGCGCTGCGGCCCGCGCCGAACGAGACGCGGGTCGAGTTGATTTCGGGCGAGGCCTCGGTGGTCGCCCGCAGGTCGTCTTCGACGCCGCTGGTGATGCTGGCGCGCGACGGACGCATCAGCGCGCTGCAGGCCGATTTCAACGCGCGCTGCCTCGATGGCGTGGTTTCGGTGACGTGCCTCGACGGCATCGTCACCGTCGAGCAGGACGGCCGTTCCGTACAGCTTCGTAAAGCAGAACAGGTCACCTATTCGCGCGCGGGCTTGCAGGCATCGCTTCCGGTCGACGCCAAGCAGGTCGCGGCCTGGCAGACCGGATTGTTGATCTTCCGCGACCGGCCGCTGGCGAGCGTCGTCGACGAAGTGAACCGGTACCGCGCCGGAAAGATCATCATTACCAACGCGGAACTGAAACGTCGGCTCGTCAACGGCACTTTCCAGGTCGACAAGCTCGACAATTTCGTCGCCCAGGTCGAGCAACTGTTCGGCGCGCGGATCACATCGCTGCCTGGCGGTGTGGTGCTGATGAGCTGACGACATTCGCCGAATCGACGCCACGCCGTTCGATTTCCTAACAAACCAAAAATTTCTTTTGCGCTGCCGCAGATTCTTTTGCGGGTTTGCGTTCGCCCAGTCGTCTTCTGAGTAAGGCGTCGTCATCGCGGCCTTCCTGTCGCGATGGCGCGCGTCTGCGCGAAGTAAGTGGGACGTCTGTGCGTAGTCGAAGAGATCATTGGGCTATTGGGCATCGTCAGCGATGCCGGATCGGGTTGTGCGTGTCGGCTGCGGCACTCACCGTGGTTGGCTCCGTGGCAGCCATCGTTCCGGCGCGCGCGGCGAAGGAAGCAGCGAAAGATGCAGCTACGGCCGCAGCGCCGGCGGCGGACAAGCAGCCGGCGCAGGCGAATGCACCGGCGCAAAAGCCGTCGGCGCCGCTGCAGCGCTTCGACATCGACGACTTCGCCGTGCAGGGCGCCGATAGGCTGCCGCAGGTCGAGATCGAGGAGGCGATCTATCCCTTCCTCGGTCCGAACAAGACCTCGGAGGACGTCGAGAAGGCGCGGGCCGCGCTGGAGAAGGCGTATCACGACAAGGGCTTCCAGACCGTCAGCGTCGCGGTCCCGCAGCAGAACGTGACCGGCGGTGTGGTCACTCTCAAGGTGACCGAGCTGAAGGTCGGGCGGCTGCGCGTGAAGAATTCGCGCTATTTCGATCTCGACCGGATCAAGGACAGCGCGCCTTCGCTGAAGGAGGGCACCGTTCCCAATTTCGGTGACGTCACCAAGGACATCGTGTCGCTCAACCAGTGGCCGGATCGCCGCGTGACTCCGGCGCTGCGTGCCGGCGTGGCGCCGGGCACCGTCGACGTCGATCTCAATGTCGAGGACAAGGCGCCGTTCCACGCCAGCCTCGAAGCCAACAACCGGCAATCGCCGTCCACCACGGCGAGCCGCGTCTCCGCCACCGTGCATTACGACAATCTGTGGCAGCTCGGGCATTCCCTGAGCTTCACCTATCAGGTCGCGCCGGAGCGCCCGAGCGATGCCGAGGTTTTCTCCGGCTCCTACATGGCGCGGATACCGAACGCCGATTGGCTCAATCTGCTGTTCTACAGCGTCAAGTCGAACAGCAATGTCGCGACGATCGGCGGCACCAATGTGGTCGGTCCCGGCACCATCATCGGCGAGCGCGCCGTGATCACGCTGCCGACGCGCGAGGGCCTGTTCCACACGCTGTCGGTCGGCATGGACTACAAGCATTTCGACCAGACCGTGAAGCTCGGCACCGACGGGTTCTCGTCACCTGTTACTTACTATCCCGTCGTCGCGACTTATGGAGCGACGTTCCAGGAAGAGAAGTTCACGACGCAGTTCAATGCCGGCGTCACCTACAACATCCGGACGCTGAGCAGCCCGTGGGACGAGTTCGACGCGAAGCGCTTCAAGGCTTCGCCGAGCTTCACCCACCTCAACCTCGACGTCTCGCATACCCAGGAGCTGCCGGAAGGGTTCCAGCTCTACGGCAAGGTGCAGGGCCAGATTGCCGACGGCCCGCTGGTCTCGAGCGAGCAGTTCAGCCTCGGCGGTCTCGATACCGTTCGCGGCTATCTCGAGTCCGAGGTGCTCGGCGACAACGGCGCGGCCGCCAATTTCGAGCTGCGCACCCCCAATGTCGGCAGCATGCTGCAAGGCGAGCTCAAGAGCGAAACCGGCGACGGCAAGCCGCGCTTCATCACCTTCAACGATTGGCGCTTCTTCACGTTCTTCGATGCCGGCTACGCGTCGATCCAGCAGCCGCTGCCTGATCAGCAATCGTCATTCGTCGCATGGAGCTACGGCCTCGGCACCCGATTCAAGACCTTCGAATATTTCAACGGCATGGTCGCGCTTTCGGTGCCCGGGGTCGCTCAACAATACACGCACGCAAACAGTCCGCGCGTGAACTTCCGAATCTGGGGTGAATTCTGATGGGGATGGGTCTTACTCTCGAGCGGGGCACGCGCCGGCCGGCGCTGCGCCGAGGCATTGCGAACGCCGCGACGGCATTGTTGTTCGGGCTCGTCGCCCTGGTGGCGTCGCTCGCGCCCGCCAATGCGTGGTGGAACGACGAATGGTCGCTGCGCAAGAAGATCACGATCGACGTCAGCGCGTCGGGCGCCAACGTCACCGATCCGATCGGCGGGGCGCCGGTGCTGGTGCGGCTGCATGTCGGCAACTTCCGCTTCAGCTCGGCGAAGGACGACGGCAGCGATCTGCGGTTTGTCGCCGGTGACGACAAGACGCCGCTGAAGCATCACATCGAGAAGTTCGATTCGCTGCTCGGCGAAGGCCTGGTCTGGGTCGCGGTGCCGAACATCGCGCCGGGCGCGCGGACCGATATCTGGCTCTATTACGGCAACAAGAAAGCGCTCGCGACCAGCGATCCCAAGGGCACTTACGATCCGGATACGTTGACGGTCTATCACTTCAACGAGCGCGGCACGCCGGCGATCGATTCCTCGGTGTGGGCCAACAACGCCCAAAGCGTCGGCCAGCCGGCGGACGGTTCGCTGATCGGGACCGGCTTGCGGCTCGACGGCCGCGCGCCGGTAACCGTGCCGGCCTCGCCGTCGCTCGCGTCGCCGGATGGTGCTGCGCTGACCTGGTCGGCCTGGATCAAGCCGGCCGCCTTGCAGCCCAACGCCGCGCTGTTCAGCCGGCGTGACGGCGCCAACGCACTGGTGGTCGGTGTCGACAATGGCAGCCCGTTTGTGGAGGTCACCAATGCGGGCTCCGTGCAGCGCTCGAGCGCCGGAGCACCGGTGGCAGCCGGCAGCTGGCATCATGTCGCCGTCGTCGCCGGAAACGGTCAGGTCACGCTCTATCTCGACGGCGTATCCTACGCCGCGCTCAGCGCGAGCCTGCCCGCCCTCAATACCGTTGGCCTGATCGGAGGAGACTCGTCGACCTCCAGTGCTTCTCCGATCGCGCCTGCGCCGGCCCCGTCCGCAGCAACACCATCAGTGCCCCCTGATGCGCCGGCTGCGGACGGTGGCGCCGCGCCCGCGGCGACGCCGGATGCGGCGGCAACGCCGGCGCCCGTAGCCGCCGCGATGGCCGGCTTCGTCGGCGACATCGACGAGCTGCAGATCAGCAAGGTCGCGCGGCCCGCCGGACTCATCAAGGTGATGGCGATCGGGCAGGGCCCCGACCATGCCAAGCTGATGGCATTCAGCGTCGACGAGGAGACTGCAAGCTGGCTGTCCGGCTACTTCGCGGTGATCCTGAAGTCGGTGACGCTCGACGGCTGGGTGGTGATCGGCATTCTGCTGATCATGGCCGCGGTCAGCTGGGTGGTGATGTTCGACAGAGCCTCGTATCTCAGCAAGCAGGCCAAGGCGAATGCCCAGTTCATGAAGGGGTTCCGCGAGATCGCGGCCGATCTCACCATGCTGGATCGCGGCGACGCCGACGATATCTCGACGCTGGGCGGACGCCTCACCGAGGCCGACGCCAAGATGATGCGTTCGTCCTCGCTCTACCGTATCTACCACATCGGCGCCGCGGAAATCCGCCACCGCTTCAGCAACTCGCAGCGCGCTCCGGTGCTGTCGGCGGTCTCGATCGCGGCGATCCGCGCGGCGCTCGATAGCGGCGTCGTCAAGGAGATGCAGCGCCTCAACCGCCTGATGGTGGTGCTGACCATCGCGATCTCCGGCGGACCGTTCCTCGGCCTGCTCGGCACCGTGGTCGGCGTCATGATCACCTTCGCGGCGATCGCGGCGAGCGGCGACGTCAACGTCAACGCGATCGCGCCCGGCATCGCTGCGGCGCTGGTCGCAACTGTCGCCGGTCTCGGCGTCGCGATCCCGGCGCTGTTCGGCTACAACTACCTGATCTCCCGGATCAAGGATCTGACCAACGACATCCAGGTCTTCGTCGACGAGTTCGTGACCAAGATGGCGGAATTCTATTCCGCCGACCGGCCGGACCCGGTCGAACACCGCATCGCTGCGGAGTAACGGCCATGCAGATCCAGGCCGACTCCAAGCCCTATGACGACATCAACATCACGCCGATGCTGGACCTCGCCTACGTGCTGCTGGTGATCTTCATCATCATGACGACGGCGACCGTGCAGGGCCAGAAGGTCAATCTGCCGAAGGCCTCGGCGGCGCCGAGCCTTGCGACCCAGACCACCAAGGCGATCACGGTCGCCAATGACGGCAAGATCTTCCTCGACACCATTCCGGTGACCTTGGCCGAGCTCGAGCAGCGGCTGATTCAGCAGAAGGCGTTGACGCCGGAATTTCCGGTGGTGCTGCGCGGCGATGCGCAGGCGCAGTACCAGAGCGTGATGGATGTGTTCGATCTGCTCAGCCGTATCGGCCTGAGCCAGGTCGGGCTCGCCACCAAACCGCTCGTGAAGTGAGCCAGTCGGGAAGCGGCGCCATGATCACGCAGCCATCACCTTTCCCGCTGACCGAGCGCAGGACGCTGCGGTCGTGGCTGAGCGGCATGATGCGATCATTCGATCACGGCTGCGGTGCCGCGGACGTCACGCGCGCCGAGCCCGTCTCGCAGGTGCCGATCGGCGCCGGTATTGGCGCGGAGTTCGGTGTGGTGCCGGTCGCCGCGGACGTGCGCGATGAGCCGCGCGGCGAGGTGGTGGCATTTCCCGTCCATGGCGAGGCCCTGCTGGTCAAGCTCGCCGATGTGCTGCGCCGGCACGTCGCAGGCCGCGAGCCCGCTGACAACCCGCTGCGGCTGACGATCTCGCGATGCCCGTGGGCCCGCCTGTCGATCGACGCGATGGCCTATGTCGACTATCTGAGCGAGGTCGAGACCTTTCACGCAGCGATCGAAGCAGGCCCCGACACCAAGGTCATCCTGAAGACCACGGACTTCGACGCGCTTGCCAGCTTCGTCATGCAATACGTCAATGACAGGCTGCTCGACCGCGCCTCGGTGGAGGCCGCGCCATGAACGCGCCGATGCGGGACCAGAACGCGCGTGCCGCGCCGTCAGCCGACGATCACGATGTTGCCGTCGCGCCCGCAACAGCCGCGGCGCCGCCGACGGCTGCCCGCAACACGGCCGCCCGGAAGAGCGAGCGCAGCGCGCTGCTGCGCTACGGCGCGGTGGTGGCGGTGGTCGCGCTGTTCCTTGGCGGCATCGTCTATTTCTTTCTCGGTCACGACGATCTGCCGCCGCCGCGTCAGGTGCGCGATCTCACCATCGTCAATGTGACGCTGCCGCCGCCACCTCCGCCTCCGCCGCCACAGCCGCAGCCCGAGCAGAAGATGATCGAGCAGCCCAAGATGGCGGAGCCCGAGTTCAAGGAAGAGAAGCCGGTCGACAAGCCGAAGGACGAACCGGCCAAGGACGCCAAGAACGACGAGCCGCCCGGTCCTCTGTCGCTCGATGCCAAGCCGACGGGACCCGGCGATCTGTTCAATCTCGGCGGCAAGCCCGGTGGCAACCCGTATGGCGGAGGCGGCGGCGGTGGCAGCCGCTGGGGTTGGTACACCACGATCATCACCTCGCAGGTCGAGGCGGCGATCCGCGCCAATCCGAAGACCCGCAACATGGCGACGCAGATCCAGGTGCGGCTGTGGGTGGACGGCTCCGGCCACGTCACCCGCGTCGTCCTGACGCCGTCCTCCGGCAATCCGGAGATCGATGCGGCGCTTCGCAACGAGGTGATCGGAAGCCTGACGCTGCGCGAGCCGCCACCCAAGGACATGCCGATGCCGGTGGTCACGCGCGTCACCGCGCGACGGCCGAGCTGACCAGACCGACTGACGAACGACCAACCTTCGAAATTCAATGTGCGAGTGAGAACTGGGGGACTGATGTTTAAGAAACGAGCTCACGCAGAATGGCGCGCGTTGCCGCTTGCGGTGTCGCTGAGCGCGCTGGCCTGCGCAACGCCGGCCGTGGGCCAGACCGCGGACCAGGCTGCCGAGCAGGGTCCCGCCGCCGCGGCGAAGCGGACCGACGCAAAGAAGCCGAAGGTGTCGAGCACCAAGCCGACATCGTCGAATGCCACCGTCAACCTCGTCAATCTGCTGGTGCAGCAGGGTGTCCTCAAGGAGGAGCAGGCCCAGGCGCTGATCAAGCAGGCCGAGGACGAGGCCTATGTCTCCCGCCAGGCCGCCAAGGACGCCACGACCAAGGCCGACGACGCCACCAAGGCCGCAACCGCCGCCGCCGCGGCGGCGCAGCCGCCCGGCACGCGGCACGTCACCTACGTTCCCGAAGTCGTCAAAAGACAGTTACGGGAAGAGATTAAGCAGGAGGTGATGGCCAAGGCGCAGAAAGAGAACTGGGCGTCGCCCGGAACCTACCCGGAATGGGCGCAACGCATCCGCTTCTATGGCGATGCGCGCGTGCGCTATCAGGGCAACTATTTCCCGACCGGCAACGACCAGGCCGGCGCAGCCAACTACAACGCGATCAATACGGGGCCGCCGTATGACATTTCGAGCACTGCGTTTGGTCCGACCTACGACGCCACGCAGGATCGCAACCAGTTCCGCTTCCGCGGCCGGCTCGGCATGGAAGCCGACCTGCTGTACGGGTTCACCGCCGGCCTGCGCATTGCCACCGGCGAGAACAGCTCGCCGGTGTCGACCAACCAGACCCTTGGCGGCGGTGGCGGCAACTTCTCGAAGTATGGCGTCTGGCTCGATCGCGGCTACATCAACTGGCAGACCTGGGGCGACGATCTGAGGATCTCGGCGGGTCGCATCGACAATCCATTCTGGTCGCCGACCGATCTGGTCTGGTACAGGGAGCTCGGCTTCGACGGTTTTGCCGTTCAGGCCAAGCACGAGGTGTGGGAAGGCTTCACGCCGTTTGCGGTGGGCGGTGCGTTCCCGATCTACAACACCGATTTCAATGCCGGCAGCAACCTACCGGCCGATCCGAGCAACCTGAACTCGCCGCCCAGCAAGTTTGCCAGCCACGACAAGTGGCTGTTCGGAGGCCAGGTCGGCTTCAATGCCCGGTTCAGCCCGGAATACTCATTCCGGTTCGGCGTTGCCTTCTACGACTTCGACAATGTTCAGGGCCAGTTCTCGAGCCCCTGCAGGGTCTCGTCCGCATCCGACGTCTGTGACACCGACCTGACCCGGCCGTCCTTCGCGCAGAAGGGCAATACCTATTTCCCGCTGCGTAACATCATCGCCGATCCTCCGGGCACCGGTAACAATGGCGGCACGATCAACCAGTTCGAATATTTCGGATTGGTCAGCCAGTACCGGCCGGTGGTCGTCAGCGGACAGCTCGATCTCGGACAATTCCATCCGACCCACATCGTGCTCGACGGCGAGTATGTCTACAACACCGCGTTCAGCCGCTCCTTCATGAACGCGGCCGCGGCAACCTACGGCGTGCTGATGAACAATCGCGGGCCGAGCCCGGATGGCGGCACCACGCCCGGCGCGTTCAACGGCGGCAATCAGGGCTGGCTCGGCCGCGTCACCGTCGGCAACAGGGAGATCAAGCATCTCTGGGATTGGAACGTCCACGCCGGCTACAAATACCTGGAATCCGACGCCACCATCGACGCTTTCGCCGACTCCGACTTCGGCCTCGGCGGCACCAACCTCAAGGGCTATTTCGTCGGCGGCAATATCGGTCTCGGCGAGAATGTCTGGGCGACCTTGCGCTGGATGAGCGCCAACAGCATCGCCGGCAGCCCCTATGCCGTCGACGTCCTCCAAGTCGACCTCAACGCGAAGTTCTGACCATGCGCACCGCACTCTTCGTCCTGATGATGGTGATCGGAGCATTGAGCTCCGGCACCGCATTCGCCCAGTCCGAGACCGACCGCCTGCGCGACGCCTTGCGTAGCGCGACGGCACAGACCCGCGCGCTGGAAGACCAGCGCACGGCGTTGCAGGCCAAGGTCGCCGACGCCGATCGCGAAAAGGCGGCGGCCAAGAAGGAGGTCGACGACCTCAAGGCGCAGCTGAAGAAGGCCGACAAGGAACATCGCGACGCCGTCGACGAGTTCAATCAGCGGCTCGCCGAACGCGACGAGACGCTGGAGAAGTGGAAGTCGGCGTATGAGGAGGCGGCCACCGTTGCCCGCACCAAGGACGCCGAGCGGGCCAAGTTCGAAGGCGAGGCCACCGCCTACAAGGCCAGCACCAAGAGCTGCATTGCCAAGAACACCCAGCTGATCAAGGCCGGCAAGGAGATGGTGCAGCGCTACAAGGACCTGACCATCGGCGAGATCGTGGTCTCGCGCGAGCCGATGATTCAGCAGCGCCGGGTCGAAATCCAGAATCAGCTGCAGGAAAGCCAGGACAAATTCCTCGATCAGAAGGTGAATCCATGACGACCGCCACTATCGTGAGGCCGCTTCGGTCGATCGGTCTCGCCGCCGCCGTTGCGGCTTTCGTTGCGCCGCTCGATGTCTCGGCGCAGGCTCAGACCCAGGCTCCCGCGCCGCGCGCCGTGCAGGCTCCGGTCAGGAAACCGCAGCCACAGCCTGCGGCGCAGGCGCAAGCCGCCGCCACGCCTGCGCCGGCTCCGGTCGCGGCCGCGCCGAAGCCCACCGCGCCCGAGAACGTCATCGCGCGGGTCGGCGAGACCAACGTCTCCGCCGATGATCTCCGCAGCTATGTCGCAGCCCTCGCGCCGCGCGAGCAGGCTGCGCTGGCCAAGGATCCGGCCATGCTCAGCCAGGCGGTCCGGCTGCTGCTCGCCAACCGCCTCGTGCTGCAGGAAGCGGTGGCGAAGAAGTGGGATCAGCAACCCGCCGTCGCCGCGCAGCTCGACCGGGCGCGCGAGGGCGCGGTGGTCGAGCTCTACCTGCAATCGGTGTCGACGCCACCGGCCAATTTCCCGAGCGAGGACGATTTGCAGAAGGTCTATGAGGCCAATCGCGCCGCATTCCTGATGCCGCGGCAATTCCAGCTCGCGCAGATCTTCGTCGCTGCTCCGAAGGAGGGCGACAAGGCCGCCGAGGACAAGGCGAAGCAGGAGCTCGACGACGTGCAGCGCAAGCTGAAGGCGCCGGGAGTCGACTTCGCGGCGATCGCGCGCGGCGACAACAACGCCGCCAAGGATGCCGGCGACCTCGGCTGGGTTGCCGAGAGCCAGATCCGTCCGGAGATCCGCAACCAGGTGATGGGGCTCGCCAAGAACAGCGTGTCCGAGCCGATCAAGCTCGACGACGGCTGGCACATCATCAAGCTGCTCGACACCAAGGCGTCCTATACCCGCACTCTGCCGGAAGTGCGCGACCAGCTGGTGCTGCAGATCCGCTCCGAGCGGTCGAACATGATGCGGCGGGCCTACCTCGCCGAGCTGCTGAAGCAACATCCGCCCGTCCTCAACGAGCTTGCACTGTCGAGCCTGCTCGACGCGTCGAAAAAGTAATACGGAGATAAAGATGTCCGAGATCATCACCAAGCTCACCATCGACGGATTGCGCGACAGCTTCCAGAATGTCGGCTATCGCGTCGAAACGCTGACCGATCCGGTCGCCAACACGATCTATCTGCGCTCGGCGACGGCGGGGCTCGGCTTCGAGATCCGGCCGGGAAACCAGCTCGTCGGCGAGGAGCAGAGCTTTGTCGACGCCACGCTGGTCACCACGCTTCAGGTGCAGGGCGAGCTGCCGCTCGACCTCGTCAATCGCTGGAACACGACCCGGCGGTTCGGGCGGCTGCAGTTCAGCCAGCCATTCCTGATGTTCTGCCTCGATATCTCCGTGGCCGGCGGCGTGGCGCCGAACTTTGTGCGGGCGCAGATCGAGGTCTGGGACCGGCTGGTTCAGGAGCTGATCGCCTATCTGCGCGAGGAGCTGCCGAAGATCGTCGCCCACAATGGCGCGGCGGCTGCCCCGCAGCCGAGTGCGCCGGCCCAGCAGCCGGCGCATGAGCACGCCGCGGAAGCGGGGGCGGTTCCCACGATCCAGTAAATCATGCGGACACGCGACGATCAGGGCCGTAAGCGACCGATGAATGACGGTGCCTCAACGATGAAGGCGGGCAGCCTCAGCCGATGGCGGAAGCTGCTTGATCCTGCTCGTCACCGGGGCAGCCGCATCGCAGCCGGCGGTCTTGTGCTCGCGCTTTGTCTTGTCCATCCCGCCCATGCCGAGGGAGAGAGGCCGGCGTCGTCATTCAGCATGCGCTTTGCCGCTGTCGAGTCGACAGACCCTTCAGTCGACGCCACGGCAAAGCCGCCGGCCGAGGCGACGACGAAGCCGGCCGCGCCGGCCAAAGATGCCGCGAAGGACGCCGGCGGGAAAACGCTCCCACCTCCGCCGGTAAGCCAGCCCGCGGTGTCGGACGCGCGCATGCGCTATCGCGCGCTGATCGAGAAGGAGGCGGCGGGAAGCGGGCTCGCGCCCGAGATCGCCGAGGCGGTGATGGGCGTCGAGAGCGGCTACAATCCCGACGTGATCGGCGGCGTCGGTGAAATCGGGCTGATGCAGCTGCTGCCCTCGACCGCGCGCATGCTCGGCTTCTCCGGCTCGCTTGCCGAACTCGCGATTCCCGAAAACAACATTCACTTCGGCGTCATGTATCTTGCGCAGGCATGGCGTCTTGCCGGCCGCGACCTGTGCACCGCGGTCATGAAGTACCGCGCAGGTCATGGCGAGACCCGCTTCTCCTATCTGTCGGTGAATTATTGCGTGGCGGTGCGCGCCCGGCTGTTTGCCCGCGGCTTTCGGGTGACCGGCACCGTACCGGTCGCGACCTTCGGCGAACCGGGCCGTGCCGGTGGCGGTGGCGGCGGATGTGGCCGCAAATGCCTCGGCGGCGTCGGACGCATCGGGCGCGTCGATCTCGTCGCGCTCAACACGCGGCTCAACGCGCTTGTGATCCAGGCCCGGGGAGGGAAATAGCAAGGCCGCGCCGCCCGGATTCATATCGCTGCCTTGATATCCTCGCTTGATATCTGTCCTTGATATCCGCCCTTGGCTTCCTATCGTTTGAAACAATTGTGGTTCTGCAAGGAGCAGTACCGATGAAAGTGATCATGTTGGCGGTCGCCGTTGCCGGATTGTCGGCGATGCAGGCGCAGGCGCAGACGCAGCAACACACGCCGCTGCCGGAAATTGTCGTCGGCACACCGCCGCCGGCGCTCAACCTTAACCGCGACGCCAGTGGCGGCACCGGCCGGGCTGCAGCAAGAGGTGGCAGCCCCGGCGCGCCGGCCGAGCGCTGCGGCGATGCGGCCTCGCTTGGCTGCATCAATGAGCGGTTGAAGAAGCAGGTCGATCAGGTCAATCCGCCCGTCACCAACACGCCGCCGATCGACGCGAAATCGCAGGACCTCAAGGTGGGCGTGGTCAACGTCCCGGCGGTGCAGCAGCAATATGGCCGCAACTTCGGGGTCTCGGCGTTTCCCTATCGCCCGCCAGCACCCGTCTACAGTCATCGATAACGTCAGCGAAGACAGCGTCCGTTTCGCACAGATCGTGACGCCGTCACATTTCTGACGAT
Source organism: Bradyrhizobium sp. USDA3010 (assembly GCF_056429065.1). Taxonomy (NCBI): domain Bacteria; kingdom Pseudomonadati; phylum Pseudomonadota; class Alphaproteobacteria; order Hyphomicrobiales; family Nitrobacteraceae; genus Bradyrhizobium; species Bradyrhizobium sp. USDA3010. Next base: position 568,813 of record NZ_JBWJZD010000001.1, on the reverse strand, counting down.
GGGCATATGGAAAATAGAGAGAGCAACGGTTTGCTGATTCCATGCGAAAATCTGACGTGACGTGCCCCCATTGCCAGGCCGGCTATCGCCGGATCGAGTTGACGTCGAAGGGAGGCATCGCCGGCGAGTTTCGATGCCTGGTGTGTGACCAGTTGATCGAGCTGATGGATGGTTCGACCGATGTCGCCTTTCGGTTGACCGTGCAGCCGGGCAAGACGTCCTACGCGTATTAGCGCGGGCGTCCGCGCAAGCGCGGCGGGGGGCGATCGTGGCCCGCAATTATTCGCCGCGGATATCGCTCGGGGCCTTGTTGGTCCAGCGGTGGAACGCACGCCTGAAGTTTGCCGCATCGCTGAAGCCGAGCGCCAATGCGATGTCGTCATTGGCCAGCGTCGTGCTGCGGAGATATTTCAGCGCAATCTGGGTCCGCAGCTCGTCGTGCAGCCCCCGGAAGGAAAAGCCCTGCTGACGAAGCTGGCGGCGCAACGATCGGTCGTTCACGCCGAGCTGCTTGGCGATGGCCTCGAAGGTCGGCGGGTTTGCGATGTCGCGAAGCAGGATGGCGCGGATTTTTCCGGCAATGCCGGTCCGCAATCTCAAGTCTCCGAGCAACTCGTCGCAGAGCGCGACGATGGTCGGATACGTCGTCTTGTTGCCGAGATCCGCTCTCCGGTCCAGCAACTGCGCCTTGAAGACGATCTGGTTGGCCGGCTGATCGAAGCGCACCGGGCACCCGACGTGGTCGAGCGGGAGATCGAAGTCCTGTGCCTGCGGATAGGCGAGCGTGATTTCAAACGGAGCGAAGCCTGGTCCCATGATGTCGCGCATCAGCGAAATGTGGATGCCGATCTGCATCTCGGCGACGAACCGGTACAGGGCGGAATCGGCAAGTGCGTGCAGATTGGGTTCGATGGTCCATCTCGCATGGGCCTTGTCCTCGGTGAATTCGATCGTCGCCAGCGGCGCGGCGAGCGCGTGGTAGCGCATCGCGAATTCCATTGCCTTGCGAAAGTCCGGGCAGCACAGCAACGCATAGCCGTACATTCCGTAGGTCGAGATGTGGATCGATGCGCCGATGCGATAGGGCAGGTGACGGTCGGTCGACAGGCGCAGGGCGTTTTGACAAACCGTCATCAGCTGCGTCAGCGAGATCCGCGCCTGCGGTGAGTGGACATCGGCCAGCGGAATACGGGTGTCGCGCAGGATGGCGTCGGCCGGGACGCCGGCACCCGCCAGCATGTCGAAGACAGCGCCAAGCTTGGTCGTCTCATAGACCTTGTCGCCGGTGCCGACGGTCAGGATGTCGTTGCGGGAGCCCACAGGCCTCTTCAGTCGCGTGGTTGGTTGCAAAGTGAACCAGCCTTTCCTTCGGTCGGAAAGCAGTGCGCCGCAAACCTGGCCCGAGTGGATTTCCGTTCGCGAGCCCTCGGAACATAGCCGGTTCGCGCCAAAACCCAAGACTCATCAATGGGCCTCCCTTGCTGCGCAGCAGCAAGACCGCCGCCATCGATGAGAGCACCTTGTCCGGTTGAGACCCCGCCGATGTCCGTTTCGGACCTTCACAAATCTCGGGCGTCACGCGAGGCTTCGTCCTAATGTCACACGGTCAGACCGTCGTGATGCAGCACGGCAGACCATACGATCCGCTCGCTTAGAACTGCGGACGCAACGGTCGGAGGACATGCCAGGTCGAGGGAGGCTTCCATGGTTGGAAGGCTGATTCAGACTGCCAAATCCGCCTATCACTATCCGCTGATCTTCAAGCAGCTTTGGCACACGCCGAGCGTCCAGGCGCCGGACCAGGAGATCGTCTATCGTGATCTCAAGCGCCAGACCTATCGACAGACCCGAGAGCGGATCGGCCGTCTCGCCTCGGCGCTCAGCAAGGCCGGCGTCGAGCCCGGCGACACCGTCGGCGTGCTCGAATGGGACAGCCATCGCTTCCTCGAAGCGTTCTTCGCGATCCCGATGATGGGCGCCGTGCTGCAGACGGTGAACGTCCGCCTGTCGCCGGAGCAGATCGCCTACACGATCGATCACGCCGGCGCATCGACGCTGCTGGTCAATGAAGAGTTCATCGGATTGCTGGAAGGCATCAAGGCGCAGCTGCCCAAGGTCAAGCGGATGATCGTAATGTCGGACAAGCCGTCGCCGCAGACCGGCAGCCTGTCCTTCATCGGCGAGTATGAGGGCCTGCTTGCGGCGGCCTCGCCGGATTACGACTTTCCCGATTTCGACGAGAACACCCAGGCCACCACCTTCTACACGACCGGCACCACCGGTCTGCCGAAGGGCGTCTACTACAGCCACCGCCAGCTCGTGCTGCACACGATCGCCGGGCTTGCACTGTTCGGCATGGCCGGGTCGCAGGGGCGCTTCTCGCGCGACGACGTCTACATGCCGATCACGCCGATGTTCCACGTTCACGCCTGGGGCTTTCCATGGTCGGCGACGCTGGCCGGCACCAAGCAGGTCTATCCTGGCCGCTACGAGCCGGCGATGCTGGTCAAGCTGATCAAGAGCGAAGGCGTCACCTTCACCCACGGCGTGCCGACCATCCTGCAGATGCTGCTCAACGCCGCCGCCGCGGCCAAGGTCGATCTCAAGGGCCTCAAGATGGTGATCGGCGGCTCGGCGTTGCCGAAGGCGCTCGCCAAGCAGGCGATGGAGGCCGGCATCGACATCTTCGCGGGTTACGGCATGTCGGAGACCGGCCCGCTTGCCGCGGTGTCCCATGTCCAATCCAGGGATCTCAGCGGCGATCCTGACGGCGAGGTCGAATTCCGCACCCGCGCCGGCATGGCCGGCCCGCTGGTCGACCTGCGCATCGTCGATCCCGACATGAAGGACGTGCCGCATGACGGCAAGTCGCCCGGCGAGATCGTGCTGCGGGCGCCCTGGCTCACCCAGGGCTACTTCAACAATCCCGAAGGCTCGGAGCAGCTCTGGGAAGGCGGCTATCTGCACACCAGCGATATCGCCGTGGTCAGCCCGGGCGGCTACGTCCAGATCACCGACCGGATCAAGGATGTGATCAAGACCGGCGGCGAATGGGTCTCCTCGCTGCAGATCGAGGATCTGATCTCGCAATGCGCCGGCGTGGCCGAGGCTGCGGTGATCGGCGTCAAGGACGAGAAATGGGGCGAGCGGCCGCTCGCGCTCGTGGTCAAGAGACCGTCCGGTGCCGACGGCCTCAGCGATGAGGCCATCAAGGATCATCTCAAGGTGTTCGCCGACAAGGGCGTCATCTCGAAATACGGCATCCCCGGCAAGATCCTGTTCATCGACAGCATTCCCAAGACCAGCGTCGGCAAGATCAACAAGAAGGAGCTGCGCGAGCTGTACGGCGACATGTGACGGCTCAACACAGCCAAGAATGGATCGAGGAGGACGACATCATGAGCAACCTCACTTTGGCCGGCCTCGGCGAGCACGTTGGCAAGGAGCTCGGACTTTCCGACTGGGTCGCGATCGATCAGCAGCGTATCGATAATTTTGCGGCCTGCACCGGCGACCATCAATGGATTCACGTCGATGTCGAACGCGCGAAGCGGGAGAGTCCGTTCCGCGGTCCGATCGCCCATGGCTATCTGACGCTCGCGATGGTGGCGCCGCTGGCGATGCAGGTCGGCATCATCCCGCGCGATGCCGCCGCCGGGTTGAACTACGGGGTCGACAAGGTGCGCTTCCTGGCGCCGGTGCCATCAGGCGCGCGGGTGCGGCTGCGGGTCGTGCTGTCCGGCGTTGAGCCGAGGGACGGCGGCCAGGTGATCATGAAAACCCTGAACACGCTGGAGGTCGAAGGTTCGGAGAAGCCGGCGCTGATCGCCGAAACGCTGGCCCTTCTGATCCCCGCGGCGGGAGCAAAGCAATGAGCACGGAAAATCGCAGTCCGGATTCCCCGGCGTCTGACATGGCCGAGGCCGCGTCGCGCAACACGCTGGCACTCAATCCGCTGGTCGGTATCCAGGGGCAGGACCTGGTCGAGGGCGCCGGCATCCTGTTCAAGGCGGTCATCAACGAGCCGAAGGTCGCAACCGAGCAGTGGCTGTCCTTCGTCGGCGAGCTCGGCTCGATCGCTGCCGGCAAGTCGGAGCGCGCGCCGAAGGCCGGCGACAAGCGGTTTGCCGATCCGACCTGGAAGGAGAGCTCGCTGCACTCCGGCCTGCTCAAGGCCTATTTGGCGTGGGGCGAGGCGGTCAACGGGCTGGTCGACAAAACCAGCCTCAGCGACATCGACAAGCAGCGCGCGCATCTGATCACGGATATCCTGATCGATGCGGTCGCGCCGACCAACACGATGCTCACCAACCCGGCGGCGGTCCGCAAGTTCATCGACACCGGCGGGCAGAGCCTGTGGAGCGGCCTGAAGAACTACATCGGCGATCTGACGCAGAATCGCGGCATGCCGTCGATGGTGGATATGAGCGCGTTCAAGGTTGGCGAGAACCTCGCGACCACCCCGGGCGCGGTGATCTTCCGCAACGAGCTGCTGGAGTTGATCCAGTACACCCCGACGACGCCGACGGTCAGGAAGCGGCCGCTGCTGATCACGCCGCCGCAGATCAACAAGTACTACGCGCTCGACCTGTCGCCGGACAAGAGCATGGTCCGCTTCCTGCTGGAGAGCGGTTTCCAGGTCTTTGCCGTGAGCTGGCGTAACCCGACCGCGGCGCACCGCGACTGGGGACTCGACACCTATGTCGCCGCGCTCGACGAGGCGGTCGACGCGGCGCGCGAGATTTCCGGCAGCGAGGACATCTCGATGATGGGATCCTGCTCCGGCGGCATCACCTCGACGGCGTATTTCGCGACGCTCGGCAGCGCCGCCGAGAAGAAGATCAAGAACCTGGTGCTGGCGGTCTGCCTGCTCGATCCCAATTCGGCCGAGGAGAGCACGTTCGGCTGCCTGATGACGCCGGAGACCATGCGCGCGGCCAAGGCGACCTCGCAGCTGCGCGGCATCGTCGACGGCCACGACCTGGCGCGGATGTTCGCCTGGATGCGGCCCAACGACCTGATCTGGAACTACTGGGTCAACAATTATCTGCTCGGCAACCAGCCGCCGGCCTTCGACATCCTGTACTGGAACGCCGATACGACCCGCCTTCCGGCGGCGCTGCACGGCGACTATCTCGATCTCTATTTCTCCAACCCGTTCGTCAACGCCGGCAAGCTGACGCTCAACGACAAGACGATCGACATGAGCAAAGTCAAGGCCGACAGCTACGTGGTCGCAGGGGTGACCGACCACATCACGCCGTGGAAGGGCGTCTACAAGACCGCCCAGATCATGGGCGAGGGCACCACCTTCGTGCTGTCGAACAGCGGGCACCTGCAGAGCCTGCTCAATCCGCCGAGCAATCCGAAGGCGTCCTTCATGATCGGGCCGATCTCCAGGGACAAGCCCGATGCGTTCATGGCCTCGGCCGAGAAGCGCAAGGGCAGCTGGTGGCTCGACTGGCGCGACTGGCTGCAGGCGCGTTCGGGCGACGAGGTGGCGGCGCCCGCCTCGCTCGGCAGCGCGCGCTATCCATCTCTTGCCGCGGCACCGGGGACCTACGTCTTTGACTGACGATCTCACCAGCGCTGACAAGGCCGGGCCGGCGCCAGTTAGGCAGCGCGGCACGATCGAGACGCGGCAGATCACGATCGACGGCCAGCTGCTTCAGGTTGCGATCCGACACGGCGGCGGCAGCGGCCCGCCATTACTGCTGTTCAACGGGATCGGCGCCAACTGGGAGCTGGCGAAGCCGTTCCTCGACGCGCTGAGCGGCACCACCGCCATCATCTTCGACGTGCCCGGCGTCGGCGGATCGCCGAGGCCGGCATGGCCCTATCGTCCGTCGACCCTGGCGCGGCTTGCCGCCGGGCTCGTTGCGGAGCTGGGCTACGCCGAGGTCGATGTCGCCGGCGTGTCCTGGGGCGGTGGCATCGCGCAGCAATTCGCGCATCAGTTTCCAAAGCGCTGCCGCCGCCTGGTGCTTGCCGCGACCGCGCCGGGTTTCACCATGGTGCCGGCAAGTCCGTCGGTGCTGTGGAAGATGGCGACGCCGCGCCGCTACACCGACAAGGGCTATATGAAATCGATCGCCGCCGACATCTATGGCGGGGCGTTTCGCGACGATCCGTCATTGATCGGCCGGCATGCGGCCGCGATGCACGGCGCGCGCAGCATGGGCTATCTTTATCAACTGCTCGCGATGACCGGCTGGACCAGCCTGCCCTGGCTGTGGTCGCTGCCGCAGCCGACGCTGATCCTGATGGGCAGTGACGATCCGCTGGTCCCTCCGGTCAACGGTCAGATCATGGCGAGCCTGATCCCGAACGCCGAGCTGCGGCTGATCGACGACGGACATCTGTTCATGGTGACGCGGCCAAAGGAAACCGCCGACTTGATCGAAGCGTTTCTGGCTGACGAGAGCCGCCAGGCCGTGTCGTCATCCTTGCTCTCGCGAACGACGAGCTACTTCAGGGATCTCGTTCCAACGTCCGGAGGCGGACGGCAGAAGCCTTAAACACAGCAACCAGGGAGGATATCGTGACCGACAATACCTCTTACATCGACATGCTGCGGAAGTTCGGCAGTGATCTCGGCTTGCCGAAGCTGAACGTGGACGAATTGCTGCAGGCCCAGAAGAAGAACCTCGAGGCGCTCGGCCAGAGCGCGAAGGTTGCGGCCCAGGGCGCGCAATCGGTGGCGCAGAAGCAGCGCGAGGTGATTGAGGCCGGCTTGCGCGAGGCCTCGACCTTGGCGCGCGAATACAAGCCGCTCGGCAAAATTCATGAGAACCTCGCTCTGCAAACCGAATTCGCGCGGAAGGTGTTCGACATCGCGGTCAAGGGCGCGCAGGACAGCGCGTCGACGGCGCGGCAGTCGACCACGGAAGCGGTGAAGATCATCCAGGACCGGATGAAGGAGAATTTCGAGGAGTTCCGCGCCAGCGTCCGCCCGAACAAGCCAACCTGACGTCGCGATGAGACGAATCCCGGCAGGGCGTCGGTCCTGTCGGGAGCGCGAGACAAAGGCGAAGCATCGCCATCAGGGAGGACACCATGGCTAACGCGCAGGCGACACGGTCAGCCAAGCCGGATTACGCGCCGCCGCCGATCAACGGCGACTTCTACGGGATCGCCACCGTCCTCAACGACACGGAGCGCGCGCTGGTGCAGCGTGTGCGCGCATTCACCGAGGGGGTGGTCGCACCGGTCATCGAAGAGTTCTGGAGCCGCGACGAATTTCCGTTCGCGATCATCCCTGACATGGCCGAGATCGGCATCGGCGGCGTCGGCTACCAGGGCTATGGCGCGGCCGGCGGCAGCTGGCTGCTGAACGGCTTCGTCGCGATGGAGCTGGCGCGGGTCGATTCCTCGGTTGCGACCTTCTGGGGCGTGCACACCGGGCTTTCGGCGGGCTCGATCTATCTGTGCGGCGACGAGGCCCAGAAGCAACGCTGGCTGCCTGCGATGATGCGCTTCGAGAAGATCGGCTCGTTTGGTCTCACGGAGCCGCTGGTCGGCTCCGCGACGTCGGGCGGGATGCTGACCACCTGCCGGCGCGAGGGCGACGTCTGGATCCTCAACGGCCAGAAGAAGTGGATCGGCAACGCCACCTTCGCCGACATCAACGTGATCTGGGCGCGCGAGGAAGGCTCGAACCAGGTCAAGGGCTTTGTCGTGGCCAAGGACAATCCGGGCTTCTCGGTCGAGAAGATCAAGACCAAGATGGCGCTGCGCGTGGTGCAGAACGGCCTGATCACGCTGAAGGACTGCCGCGTGCCCGAGGCGGACCGGCTGCAGAACGCCAACACCTTCAAGGACACCGCCAAGGTGCTGCGCATGACCCGCACCGGCGTGGCGTGGTTTGCCGTCGGCTGCGCAATGGGCGCCTATGAACATGCGCTTCGTTATGCAACCGAGCGGCAGCAGTTCGGCAGGCCGATCTGCGGCTTCCAGCTGGTGCAGGACCTGCTGGTCCGGATGCTCGGTAACGTCACTGCGACGCAGGCGATGATGCTGCGGCTCGGGCAGATGCAGGACGAAGGCGTGATGCTGGACGAGCATGCCTCGCTGGCGAAGGCGTTCTGCACCGTCAAATGCCGCGAGACCGTCGGCTATGCGCGCGAACTGCTCGGCGGCAACGGCATCCTGCTCGAGAACCATATCGGCCGCTTCGTGGCCGATGCCGAGGCGATCTATTCCTATGAGGGCACTCGCGAGATGAACACCCTGATCGTCGGCAAGTCGATCACGGGATTGAGCGCCTTCGTCTGAGGCGCGGCGCAGTCACGCCGTCGAAGGAGACCTGGTTCACTCCGCCGGGGGCAGGCTGCCGTGGCCGGCTTCGGCGGTTGTCCGCGACAGCATGCCGAGGGCAACGAGTGCGGCGGCAAAGCCGGCGGCGGCGCCGACCCCGAGTGCCCAGCGCGGGCCGAGGTGATCGGCGACCCAGCCGACGATCGGTGCGCCGATCGGCGTGCCGCCGAGCGCCACGCCGAGCCGCAGCGCCATCACGCGCCCGCGCATCGCTGGCTCGGTCGCGAGCTGCATCAGCGCGTTCGAGGTGTTGGCGACGGTCAGTGCGGCGACGCCGATCACGACGAGCGCGGCGGCGAACAGCCAATAGCTCGGCGCCAGGGCGGCGAGCGTGCAGCCGAGGCCAAAGATCGCAGAGCCCCGCATCAGCGAAGAGAACCGCGGCTGGTCGCGGCTCGCGGCGAGCAGCGCGCCCGACATCGTGCCGAGCGCCATCACCGAGGACAGCAGGCCGAAGCCGCGCGCATCGGTGTGGAACACGCCGACCGCCATGGTGGAGATGAAGATCGGAAAGTTCAGTCCGAAGGTCCCGATCAGGAACAGCATGATCAGCGTCGCCCGGAGATCGGGGCGGGACCACACATAGTGGAAGCCCTGCATGACGCTGCCCTTGGTGGGATGCGCCCGCGCGTTCGGGCGCAGCTCGGAGGTGCGTAGCAGGGTCAGCGAGGTCAGCACCGCCAGGAACGAAGCGCCGTTGAACAGGAAGGCCCAGCCGGTGCCGACCGAGGCGATGATCAGGCCAGCGACGGCCGGGCCGATCATGCGCGCGGCATTGAACGAGGTCGAGTTCAGCGCGATCGCGTTCGACAGGTTGGTATCGCTGACCAGCTCGGCCACGAAGGTCTGGCGTACCGGCGCGTCGAGCGCTGCCGCGCAGCCGAACAAGAAGGCGAACACATAGACGTGCCAGAGCTGCACCAGTCCGGTGATGGTGAGAATTCCGAGGCCCAGCGCGAGCGCGCCCATCGTCGCCTGGGTCGCCATCAGCAGCCTGCGCTGGTTGAAATGGTCGGCGGCAAAGCCGCTCCACGGCATCAATAATAGCTGTGGCCCGAATTGCAGCGCCATCACGATGCCGACGGCCGATGCGCTATGCTGCGTCAGCTGGGTGAGGACGAGCCAGTCCTGGGCGGCGCGCTGCATCCAGGTGCCGATGTTGGACATCAGCGCGCCGGCCGCCCAGACCCGGTAGTTGAAGCTTGCGAGCGATCGAAAGACGCGTCTCATGGTCTCTGCGGTTCATTCCCGCCGTGAAACCGTCCGAACCGTCGCGCCAGGAACAGGCCGATCAGGAGGCCGCCGAGACCGAGCGCTGCGACGTCGCTGGTCGTTCTCAAGCCGAAGTCGCCGACGCGGCAGACCAGGAGATATCCGACGGCGAGGTTGAAGAAGCCCCACACGATGTTGACGGTCGATGACGACAGGCCCTCGCCGGGCGGCTTCGCGAACGGGCTTTGGAACGGTTCGCCCATCATGCCGGCGACGACGTGGGGGATCGCGTTGGTGAGGAAGGCGCCGCCGAAAAAGTAGGCGACGAGGTCAAGCCAGTTCATGCGCGTTGGTCCTTTCAAGCAGATCGATGATCGCCTGCGTCGAGCCGGTTTCGCCGAGCCGCGGGAACACCTGTTCGATGCTGTAGTCATGTGCGTTGGGCCGCGCATCGGTCATGGCGTCGATCGCGAGTGTGACGTTGAAGCCGGCCTCATAGGCCTGCCGTGCCGTGGATTCGACGCCGGTGCCGGTCGCAACGCCGGCGACCACGACCTGCGTGACGCCGCGGGCGCGCAGCTGCTTCTCGAGATCGGTGCTGGCGAACGCACCCCATGTCCGCTTGGTCACGACGATGTCGCCCGGCTGCCGATCGAGCTCCGGAATCAAGTCGGTCCAGCCGTCGGGAAATTGTCCACTGTGGCGCGGCCGCTCGGTTCGTCCGGGTGCCGTGCCGTCGACATTGACCAGCACGATCGGCAGTCCATGCCGTCGAAACGCATCGATGAGGGCGCGGGCGCGAACCACGACGTCTCCGAACGGATGCACGAACGGTGCGCCGACGAGCCCTGATTGCAGATCGACGACAATGAGGGCGGTGATTGGATCGAGCGTCGTCAGAGCCATGATCGCTTCCTGTTCTCACTATTGGCGCGGCGCGGCCGGCATCAATCCGCGACTAGCCGTTTCAGCAAGCCGACGGCGGCGGCGAGTTCATCTTGCTCCCGCGCCGACAGCCGCGCGGCGATGGTGCGCGACAGCCAGTCCTGCCGCGCAGCACGGCCGGTGCGCAGCCGCTCGCGGCAGCTATCGGTGAGCGACATGATGGTCTGGCGGCCGTCGTCCGGATCGGGCGCGCCGCGCACCAGGCCTGCGGCCTCGAGCGCTGATATCGCCGAGCTCATCGACTGCGGACGCATCCCTTCCGACCGCGCCAGGCTGGACACGGTCGCGGGGCCGTCCTTTTCGAGGCGCAGCAGCACCGCGACCTGGGACGGCGGAAGATCCTCACGCTGGCCCTGCTCGCGCAGCCGGCGCTTCAGCGTTCCGATCAACAAACGAAGATCCTCAGCGAGCGCCGATGTGCGCGCTGATCCGGTACGGGCCGCTGCATTGTTCATGCCGATCATCCTGGCATATATGAAGGTAAACTGTAAAGATTATCTTCGCAGATTACCTTCATATTCCCGTGATCGTCAGTGCGCGGCAGAGCATTGCTGGACGATGCTTCAAAATCTGAACCGCACCTGAACTCGGTTCTGGTACGCATCACATGAGATTTGGTTGTCATGTTTCGCGCGTTTGTCGATGACTGCGCCGGCGCTCACGACGCGGCGTCTCATTCCCGCGGTGGCTCGCGGAGTTGCTTGGAATGAAGTTTGATGTTCGTTTCGCGGCGATCGGCGTATCGATCGTCCTTGCTTGCCTCGCGCAGCCGGCAGCGGCCCGGACATGCGAGGCGCCACCGGCGCTGACATCGGTCGATCCGCCCGGCTTCTACCGGGATGCAGGCGGTTACGCGGAAGCCATCAAGCCGCTGCATGCGTTCATTGCGCAGGTCAACAAGGCCGCCGATGAACGCGATCTGGATTGCGTCATGGACTTGCTCGCAGGCTGGGCGAGGGGAGGAGCGCTGCTGACGATCGGCGCGAACTATCAGGGCGATTTCGAACGCTCCTGGGCCGGGACCGATTTCGCGCTCGCGTTGCTGCGCTTCCCCAACGCGTCGACCAGGGCCGATCACCGCTTCCAGCAGATCAAGCCGTGGCTGATCCGGATTGCCGAGGAAACCCGCGATTCCGATCGCATCAACCACCTCGGCAACAATCTGGTCTATTGGGCCGGGCTCGATCTGATGTCGATCGGCACCCTGACGGATCGGGCTGATCTGGTCGATGCCGGCATTTCCCGGGCGCGCCAGGGCATCAGGGACATCGGCGCCCACGGCGAATTGGAACGCGAGTTGAAGCGCGGCGAGCGCGCGCTGCACTACCACAACTTTGCGCTGATCCCGCTGGCGTTCTGCGCCGAGCTCGCCAGCCGCCGGAAGATTGACCTCTATGCGGAGAACAACGGAGCGATCCGTCGGCTCGCCGACCTGGTCGTTCGCGCGGTGCAGGACGAGCGCAGCTTCGGCGCTCTCACCAATGTTCCGCAGCAGCTTTTCCCCTGGACGTTTCAGGGAGACCTTGCCTGGGTGGAGCCGTATTACACCCGGTTTCACGATCCGCGCTTGCCGCCAATTCTCAGCTCGAGAAGGCCTTTGGATAATCCGAGGCTTGGCGGCAACGTGACGGCGGCCTAGGGCGCGCCTCTGCCGGACTAGGCGTCGGTCGGAGGTGCGCAGGACCCCGATGACGCGCGCTACTCGCTCTCGCTGGTCGCCGGCGCCGTGTACATGTCCCGTGCGCGCCGGGTCACCGCCGCATAGCGCGCGGTCGCGCTGAGGCTCATCAGGCCGGCGCGCACCAGTCCGAGGATGGCGCGGCGCGAGTGGAACGGCCCGGTCTTGCTCGCGGCATATCCGCGCGGGTAGAGCTGCAGGCGGCCGGCGAGCGCTTCCTGCAACGCCAGCTTCTGGGTCGCGCTCAGGCGCCGGCGCCGTGCAGGCTTTTCCGCTTCCGCCAACATGAGCTCGATACCCAACGATTTCCGTGGCGCGGCCTTCATTGTCAGCTCACACTCCGGCCGACTGGCGCGACCTTCCGCGAGGCGCGGCGCCCGGCCGGCATCGCCATGGACGCCGGCATGTGGCACATCATGGCTTGCGCTGTTGCTCATTCGTAAGACAGAACCTCATTTCGAGCAGCAGTGGCATCTGACGAAAGTCAGGATCAGTTATGACGAAAGTCATATTCGTTTGCGGCCGCTGCCGGCTTACGCCAGAGTGGGCTGCTCGCTGAGTTGATGGGCAACGCATGATCGATTTGAGCGCGGATTTGCTTGCGGCCGCAGGAGCCGACGTCATCGGTCTCGCCGTCATCGGTGCCGACCGAAGCATGCAGCGGAAGATCGGGCGGCTGGTCGAATGGCTTCCCGCGATCGGCGTCGATTGTTGCGAATGCATGCTGCTGGTCGGCATGGAGGCCGAGCTGGCAGCGCTTGCCGCAGGCCAGCGGAACATGATCGCACTGGCCGGTGTCCGCGGTGCCTCGCCCGACATCGCGCAGCCGATGACGGCGGTCGTGCTGTGGAATGGCACGCAGTCGCATTACTTCGTCATCGCCATGCCGGACTTCGCGGGACGTCAGGTCGAAACGCTGCTCGGCAGCGAGCGCCGGGCCCGCCGCCTGATGGAGCAGCAGCTCGAGGCGGCGAGCGCGGAAGTGCGCTTTGCCTCGCTGGCGCGGACGCGGCTGCGGCTGGCGCGCGATCTGCACGATACGCTGGTGCATTCGATCGTGGCGCTGCTGACCCAGATCCGGCTGATCAGGCATTATCTGTCGGCCGACCCGGCGCGCGTGGCGGACAGCCTTGCGACCGCCGAAGACGCCGCAGCGAGCGGCCTCTCGCGCGCCCGCGAGGCCATCGATCGCCTGCGCACGCCCGACGATTTGAAGCTCGATCCCGATGTCGAGGGACTGCTCAGCGACTTCGCCGCGCGCAGCGGCGTCAGGGTGTCGATCCAGATCGACGAAGAGGCGCGTCCGGGCTTGCGCGATTGCGGCTTGACGGTACAACGCATCCTCAGCGAGGCATTGCGCAACGTTCAGGCCCATGCGAAGGCACGCCGCGTCTCGTTTCACGCCTTCGAAGCGCCGGCCGCGGTCGGTCGCAAGCTCGTTGTCGAGATCCGCGACGACGGCCGCGGCTTCGATCGCGCGGTGCCCACTCCCGGACATTTCGGATTGATCGGGATGGCCGAATTTGCTGAACTCGTCGGCGGAAGCTGCGCGGTAGAGAGCGCGCCCGGACAGGGAACGCTGGTCCGGATATCGCTCCCCGTGGCGGTGCCGCCGGCAGCGTCTGCCGGCCTGCTGGCCGATTGATGTCGTTGCCGCGCATTCAAGACCTTCGAGAGGATGATTGAAGCCCGTGAGCAGAATTGAGAAAGTGCGGGTGCTGATCGCCGAGGATCAGACCCTGATCAGGGAAGGCATCGCCACACTGCTGGCCCAGCAGAACGACGATTTCGAGATCCTTCCCGGTGCGTCCGACGGCGAGCAGGCCATCGAATTCGCGCGGCGCTATCGGCCGGACGTCATCCTGATGGACCTGCAGATGCCGCGTGTCGACGGCATCGCGGCGACCCAGCGGATCCTGCGCGAGCTGCCGCAGACCCAGATCGTCGTGCTGACGACGTTCGAGACCAACGACCTGATCTTCGAGGCGGTCAGCGCCGGCGCCAAGGCGTATCTCCTGAAGGACGCCAGGATGGAGGAGATCGCATCGACCATCCGCGCGGTGATCAACGGCCAGTCCGGGCTTTCGCCGAGCGTCGCCGCCCGCATCCTCGACGAGTTCAAGCGGCTGCGCGGCCCGCGCGTCTCGGCGAAGCTGCCGGTTCGCGACGGGCTGACGGCGCGGGAGAATGAAATTCTCACGCTGATCGTCGAGGGCAAGAGCAACACCGAGATCGGTGAACGGCTGCATTTGGCCGAGGGCACGGTGAAGAACTATGTCAGCACCATCCTGGAGAAATGCCAGGTCAAGAACCGTACGGAACTGGCAATAAAGGCAATAACTTACTAGAAATAATTGCTCCCAATCGCACACCACGCGGTTGACCCGGCTGAGATTGCTCGCGTTTCTCTGGGCCGCGCCGACAAAATTGGCTATAGGTTTGTTTCGGATTTGCTTTTTGACACGGCAGGTCCGGATTGCGCGGCTTTGACTAAACAGGGAATGACCATGAAGGGTATCGAGCGCCAGACCAAGGATACGGATGGACTGGCAAACGCGGCGGCCGGCAACGGCGCGGATGCCGCGGCGCATGGCATGGCGGCGATCGATCAGGTCCGGGATCTCCTGTTCGGCGGCGCGCAACGCTCGATTGAGACCAACCTCTCGGGTCTGCGCGAGGAGATGCAGGCATCGCTGAAGCAGATGCAGGCGGACTTCACCAACGAGCTCACCGCGCTGCAGGCGCGGCTCTCCGACCTCGAACGCGATACCGAGCAGAAGCGCCTCGACTCGCTGAAGGATGTCGGTGCGGCCATCACCCAGCTCGGCGCTGCGATCAGCGGATTGGGATCCGGCCGCACGGGCAAATAGCATGGCAGCTGCTGCCGGCCAGAACCGCGAGATCGAGCAGCTCAAGACATTGCTGTTTCAGCCCGAAGCGACGCGTCTGACGTCGCTGGAGGCCGACCTCGACTCGCTGCAGCGCTATGTCGGCAACGCCGATCGCCTGGAGACGGCCACCGCCGGCATTCTGGTTGAGGCGCTGGAGCGCGCCGAAGTCAACCGGCCGCGCGAGCTCGCCACCGCGATTGCGCCGGTCGTGGTCTCCGCGATCCGCAGCGAGATCAAGAATTCGCGCGAGCAGATGATCGAGGCGCTCTATCCGATCGTCGGCCGGCTGGTCAGCGCCGCGGTTGCGAACGCGTTCCGGGAACTGGTTGCCTCGCTCGAGCAGCGCATCAATGCGCTGACCTCGGCGCAATTGTGGGTCGGGCGGGTCAAGTCGCTGGTGACGGGACGTCCGATCAGCGAGTTCGTGCTCGCCGACAGTCCGCCGCAGATCAACCGGCTGCTGATCATCGAACGCGGCAATGGCCGCCTGGTCGCCGACTGGAAGCGCGAGGCGACCGTCGACGAGCGCGCCGACCTGCTCAGCGCCATGGTTGCGGCGATCCTCGAATTCTCCGTGCAGGCCCTGGCCGGCGAAGGCAATCTGCAAACGCTCGATTTCGGCGGACGGCAGCTCGCGCTGCGCGCATCGCCCCGCTTCATCCTGGCGGCGGAGTGCCTGGGGCCGCTGCGCCCCGCCGACAACGCCAGGATCAATTCGCTGTTCTTCGATGCGATCGAGCGCATCGACCGCGGCGCGGATTGCGATGCGCCGATGCTCGCCTCGCTCGCAACCGCGATCGAGACCGACGACACGCCGCGGCGGATCGCGAGCCGGCGCGGCAAGGTGATCCTGTTTGCCGTGCTCGCCGCTGTGGCCGCGCTATTGCTCTATTTTGCCGCGACCTCGGTGACGCGCGCCCTGCTGGAACGGCGGACCCATGCCGCGCTGGAGCAGCTTGCCGCGAAGCAGCCGTTGCTGGCCACCTTCCCGCTGCGGCTCGACTTCGATCACGGCAGCCGAAGCATGGCCGTCTCGGGCATCGAGCCGAGCCAGTTGGAGACGGCGCCGTTGATCGACGCGCTCGCTGCGGCCGCGGCTCCCTACAAGGTGGTCGACCGCATCGGACTGGTGTCCACGCCGGAGCAGGCGGCGGCATCGCAGGCCGGCATTGCAGGCCTGCAGCAGAGCCTGACGCGCCTGCAGGCGAGCCTCGACCAGATGCGCGAGGCGATGGGCGCGCAGGCGAAGTCGGGCGACCAGAAATATGCCGCGCTGGCCGCGGAATATGACAAGCTCGGCGTGCAATACGCGAAGTTGAGCGAGCAATATGCGAAGCTGCAATCCGTCGCCGACGGTCCGGCGGCGCGGCTCGACCGCTTCATCGCCACGACCGCGATCTTCTTCGTCAACAATTCAGACGAATTCCTCGACAACGACCAGGCCGAGCAGCAGGTGCACGAGCTCGCCGGGCTGCTGACGAACAATGATCTCAGGCTGCGGATCGTCGGCTACGCCGATCAGAGCGGCACCGAAGGCACCAACAAGACGCTGGGGCGCAAGCGGGCGGAGCAGGTGCAGCGCAAGCTGACCGCGCTCGGGGTCGATCCGTCGCGGCTGATCTTGGTGTCGCGCGCCGCGACGATGCCGATCACCGACCGGCTCGACGCCACCGCCGGCGGCAACCGCCGCGTGGCGTTCGAGACGGTCTACCGAGGCGAAGTGGCCCGCTGATGCTCACCGCAAAAGTCATGCTGCTCGGCGATATGGGGGTCGGCAAGACCTCGATCCTCTATCGGCTGATCTACAACCGGTTCGAGGGCCAGTACAAATCGACGCTGGGCGTCGAGATCCTGAGCCATGACGTGGTGCCGGCGGATGGCAGCGACCCGATGCGCCTCGTGCTGTGGGACACCGACGGCGATTTCGGTACGCAGATTTTCGATACCGTCTATGTCACCGGTGCATCCGCTGCCATCATCGTGTCCGATGTCACGCGGCCGCAGACGGTGACCCGCATGGTCGAGCTGGTCCGCGGTTTTGAGGAGCGCTTCCCGGGCCGGCCCTACCGGGCGCTGCTCAACAAGATCGACCTGCCGGAAGCTGCCGGCAGCGCCGGCGCGATTGCCGAGCTCGCCAAGTCGAGTGTCAAACCGGTCAGCGCCAAGACCGGCGTCGGCATCGCCGAAAGCTTCGTCGAGCTGGCCCAGACCATTCGCCGCCGTCAGCTCTAGAGCATTTTCGGTTCTGATTGAATCAGAGCCGAAGCTCCAGATTCTTGTTTTGACGCGTTTTCTTCACGCGAACCGGTGTCCACTTCGCTCGAAAACGCTCTAGTTCACATAACTCCGCACACGTTTGTGTCAGCCGCCCCGACTTCTCGGGGCTGGCGAATCGGGCCGGGACGGCTGACTTCATCGCACGTGGGGCGTACGATGAAACGCGCGCGACGTGCGGTGCAGGACCGCACGATTCTCTCTCCAACTGCACCACGCCGTCCCACACTCCGATAGTGACGATGGTCATCTTCCGCTCGGCCAATGGCCTGCCTATCGTCCACCCGTCACTGGAACCAGTCACGGGACCCAACGGTGTCCCGGGCGCACGGAGTGAGAGATCATGAGCATTTTTGGAAGCATCATGGGTGCAATCTTCGGCCACGGCGCCCAGGCCAAGACACCTGACGGCAAAACCGCTGAGACCACAGCGACGGCTGCACCCGGCGCCGCACCGGCATCGACGTCAACGTCTGCATCGCCGGCACCCGGCACATCCGCGGCGCAGACGGTCGACGTCGCGGCGATCGTCGACAAGGCGGCGGCTGCCACCGGCGAGAAGCTCGACTGGCGCACCTCGATCGTCGACCTGATGAAGGCGCTCGGCCTCGACAGCAGCCTTGCTGCGCGCAAGGAGCTCGCCAATGAGCTGCACTACACCGGCGATACCAACAACACCGCCACCATGAATGTCTGGCTGCATCAGCAGGTGATGGCCAAGCTCGCCGCCAATGGTGGCAAGCTGCCGGCCGACATCAAGACCTGATCACCGCCTTGAGCCGTGCGCGGCGCACGCGTCCCGCACGGCTCCGAACCATGTGTATTGCGTGAGGAGCAGTTGCGATGACCTCATCTCATCCTGCCATCCTGAACAGGCCGCGGACCGGCGTCGTTGCCGCCTCGATCGGCGCGGGACTCGGCCTCGCGGTATTGGCGCTGGGCATCTCCATCGCCGTCGCGCGCGCCGATAACGCCGGCGACCAGCCGCAGCCGGCGCATGTGAATTCCGGTGTACAGCGTGCCGCGCAGACCCTGCCGCCAGCGCGGGTCATCCTGCCGGCGCCGTGGGAGCAGGCTGCTCCGGTGCAGCCGGTCGCAGCACCGGCGAAGCCGTCAGATCACAAATAATCTTCGCGCCTTCGTTGCGGCCGGCGATCCGCGCATTGCGTAACGGTCGCCGCGAATGGCCCGCACACCGCCCAGCTCTGGAGCCTCGCAATGCCAGAACAGGTCAAGCTGCCCCGAAAATTGTCGCAAGAGCCCGGCGGTCCGCCGTCGCTGCGGCCGAGCCACCGGCGGGTCATCGAGGACCTCGACCGCTGGGCCAACAGCCCCGGCTTGCAGCCACCGAGTGACGGAGACAAGGACGACGACAAGCACTAGCGTGCTCTGATCCGCAATTGATCTGCGGCGATTGCTAGGCGTGGCGCTGGCGCCGCCGCGCCGTCGCGATCAGTGCGGTCGAGGGAATCGCGAAGGTGTCTCCGACCCGCCCGCGCTCGATCGCGCTCCGGAAGGCGCGCGCGACGGCGGCGCTCTGCTCTGCGTCGAGCCCGCTCCAATGCGGCATGAACTCGAACAGTTTGTCGACGTCGGCGGGATTGGCGACATGGAGCTTGAAGTCGTGGGTGATCTCGGCGACGACAGGATCGCGGAAGCCGGCCGCGACGATCGCCGCACTGAGGCGGCCGGCATCGGCGAGTTCGGCGAGGCCCGTGCACGGCATCGGCGTGACGTTATTGGGGTAGAGCCGCCGGATGATCTGTGAGAGCAAGAGATGCACGGCGGCGCCGTCGGCGCTCTTCCAGACCGCAATCGCCGCCGATCCGCCAGGGCGCGTCACCCGCGCCATCTCGCGCAGTCCGGCGTGCCAGTCCGGAAACAGCATCACGCCGAACACCGACACCGTTGCGTCGAAGGCCGCATCCGGCAAGTCGAGCGCCTGACCGTCCATCTGTCGCGCCGCGATATTCGCCACATCATGTGCGCGGACCCGTGCCACCATGCCGGCCGAGAAGTCGATCGCGGTGACGTCGGCGCCCCTGCGCGCGGCCGCAAGCGCCGCGGCCCCCGTGCCGGTGGCGACGTCGAGCACCTTCGATGAAGGGCCGATCGGGAGCATCGCGACCGCGGCCTCGGCGAAGTGTGTCGTGAACGGCTGCGACTGCGCCTCGTAGGTGGCGACCATCTTGTCCCAGTGCGCGGGGTCGTTGAACGGAAGCGGTTTCGCCTGCTCACTTTGCTGCATGAATCTGATCCTCGAGGCTTTGTTTGTGTTTGGCAAGCCGGCGCTTGAAATCCTTCGCGAGCGCGTCGAGCGTCACCGCGCCGAGCCGCTTCAGGAAGATCGCCTCGACCTCGCGAAACGTGCCTGACAGCGCGTCGTTGACGGCCTGTTCGACCAGGCAGCCGGGATTTTCCGAGCGATGGCCCATCGCGACGATCGTGGGCGCGCCGATCGCGCGATAGATGTCGGCGAGCGTGATGTCGGCGGGGTCGCGCGCGAGCGTCCAGCCGCCGCCATGGCCCTTCTCGGAGCGGACCAGGCCTTGCTCGCGCAGGCCCGCCATCACGCGGCGCACGACCACCGGGTTGGTGGCCATCGCCCGTGCAAGTTGCTCCGACGTGACCGGTTCGCCCGCTCCGATCATGTGGAGCAGGCCGTGCAGGACACCGGATAGACGGCTATCACGTATCATGTAACGTCATATGTTACATGATGGAGTGAGCGTCAAGAGGTGCAGGCCCTGATCTCTTCTCCTTCCCCCTGAAAGGGGGAAGGTCGGGATGGGGGTCCAGCCACAGGCACCGCTGTTCGCGGAGACAGCTGATCCCACCCGCTTTGCTCTGCGAGCAAAGCGACCTCCCCTTTTCAAGGGGAGGTAAGAGCGCAATCCGGATTCGCGTGCCGGAATTCGCTACGCCGCCCGTTTAATCCCCATCGGGGTCTTGAGAGGCGGGGGCGGTATCGTGGGCAGTGTGGCTGTTGATCGGATGTTGCTGGATGCGGTGGCGCATTATGGCGCGGGCCGCGCGACGGAGGCCGGCACGCTGTGCGGCGACATCCTCACCGCCGATCCCGACCATGTTCCGGCGCTGCATCTGTCCGCCGTCATCGCCTTCGTGACCGATCGCGCCGCCGAAGGCGCGGTGCTGCTGAACCGGGTGTTCAGCCTCGATCCGCATCACGGACCGGCGTTCGCCACGCTCGGTGATGCGCTCGCCGTGAAGGGCGAGCACGAGGGCGCGGTGGCGGCGTTCCAGCGCGGCATCACATTGCGGCCGAAGGATGCCGGCCTGCACATCAAGCTCGGCGTTGCGCTGTGCGAGCTGTCGCGCTTCGACGAGGCCGAGGCGACGTTTCGCCGCGCGATCGCACTCGATGGCGGCCTGACGCGGGCGCGGTTCAACCTCGCCGTTGCGCTGGCCGGGCAGCAGCGCCCGGTCGAGGCGGAGCAGGCCTATCGCGAGGTGATCGCGCGCGATCCGGCCTATCGCGGGGTATGGCTCAACCTCGGCAACGCGTTGACCGATCAGAAGAAGCACGATGCTGCCGTCACGGCCTATCGCCGCGGGCTTGCCGCGGAGCCGGACCATCCGGGGCTGCAGAGCGGCCTTGGCGCGGCGCTCTACCGCCAGGGCCGGCTGGAGGAGGCAGTCGTGCATTATCGTCGCGCGATCGCGCTCGAACCCGACAATTTCGCGCCGCGACGCCTGCTGGCCATGGTGCTGCACGAGCTGGGCGAGCGCGAGGAGGCGGTCCGCATCTATCGGCATATCTCGGCTCGCGATCCGTCCGATCACGTCATCCTCAACAATCTCGGCGCCTGCCTGTTCGAGCTCGGACAGGTCGACGACGCCATCGCCTGCGCCGAACTGGCGCTGGCACTCAAGCCGGACTATGCCGCCGCGCACACCAATCTTGGGATCATCTTCGAGGCGCAGAACCTGGTTGAGGCGGCGGTCGCGGCGCATCGGCGGGCCATCGCGCTCGAACCCGATTACGCCAAGGGCCACGCCAATCTTGCGGTCGCGCTGCGCAATGCCGGCGAGATCGATGCGGCGCTGGTGGCCTCGCGCCGCGCTATCGCGCTCGATCCCGAGCAGCCGCTGGCGCATTACAACCACGCGCATTTCCTCCTGATGAACGGCGAGTTCGAGGAGGGTTTTGAGGAGTATCAGTGGCGCCGCAAGACCAAGATGCTCAGCGAAGGCGATCCCGTGTTCGACGAGCCGGAATGGCAGGGTGAGTCGCTGGAAGGACGCACTCTGCTCTTGTTTGCCGAATACGGGCTCGGCGACGCCATCAATTTCGTCCGCTATCTGCCGATGCTGGCGGGCAGAGGCGGCCGGATCATTCTGCAGGTGCAGCCGGCGCTGGTCTCGCTGCTGCGGCCGATGCTGCCCGATGTCGCGGTGTTCGCCCGCGGCGAGCCCTTGCCGCCGTTCGACCTGCAACTGCCGCTGCTGAGCCTGCCGAGGATTTTCCGCACCACCGTCGAGACTATTCCATCGGCGGTCTCCTATCTGCAGGCGGACGCCACCAAGCTCGCACGCTGGCGCGAGGCGCTCGCCGGTGTGTCCGCGCTGAAGGCCGGCGTGGTCTGGGCCGGCAATGCCAGGCACAAGGGCGACCACCAGCGCTCGCTGCCGGCCGATGCCGTGCTGCCGCGGCTGGTCAAACCAGGCGTGCAGCTCTACAGCCTGCAGAAGGAGCCGCGGCCGGACGACGCTCCGGTGCTGCGCGGCCTTGGTGCCGATATCGTCGACCTCGCACCGATGCTCGGCGATTTCGCGGACACCGCCGCGGCCGTCTGCGCGCTCGATCTCGTCATCGCCGTCGACACCTCGGTGGCGCATCTTGCCGGCGCGCTGGGCCGCCCGGTCTGGATGCTGTGTCCCTATGCGCTCGACTGGCGCTGGCTGCGCGATCGCGCCGACACGCCCTGGTATCCGACCATGCGGCTGTTTCGCCAGGACAGACCGCAGGCCTGGGAGGGCGTGCTGACGCGGATGGCCGACGAGCTCGCGCGCGTCGCACGGGAGGAGCGGGACCTGCTGCTGCCGCAAACGACGCACCGCTGACGACCAGCCGAGCCTCTCGGCCAGTCACCCCGCGCTCATCCCCTGCGCGCCGCCGAGCAGCTTGGCATTCAGCTGCCCGCCGTCGAACAACATTTCACTGACCGCGCCGTCGAGGTCGGAGGTGGTGACCTCTCCGCCGCCATCGCGGACGATGCTGGCCTGGGCGAGACGGCGCATCAGCTCCTTGATGAAGGCGGCGCTGACGCCTTCGGTGCGTCGCACGGCCTCGTCGATGACGGGTTGTTCGAGCGGCAGGCCCTTGCCATAGAGTCTGATCAGCTTGCCGCGTCCAATCTCGTCAGGCAGCGGCACCTCAATCGCCTGGTCGATGCGGCCGGGCCGGCCGGCCAGCGCACTCTCGAGCTCTTCGGGGCGGTTGGTGGTCAGCAGGAACAGGATGTCGCAATCCTCCTTCAGGCCGTCCATCTCGTTGAGCAGCTTGTTGAGCAGGGATTCCTCGCACGGCCCGCCCATGTCCTCCCGGTCGCGTGCGATCAGGTCGACATCCTCGATCACGACCATGGTCGGCTGCAATAGGCGGGCGAGATTCATATAGGCGCCGAGCAGGCCGACCTGTTCGGCGGTGATGATCAGCGTGGTGTGGTTTGGCAGGTTGGTGGCGAGATAGCGGATGGTGTGGGTCTTGCCGGTGCCGGGCGGGCCGTACAGCAGGATGCCCTTGCGGGTCGACTGCCCGAGCTTGCGCAGCAGATCGCGGCTTTCGACGAAGTCGAGCACGTTGCGGTCGAGCAGCCGCAGCGTCCGCTCCGGCAGGATCACGTCATCGCGCGCAACCGTCGGCAGCCGATGCACGGTGACGCCGCGGGCGCGGCCGCGATAGTCGGCGGCATCTTCCAGCGACAGAATCTTGCCGCGATAGGATCGTGCCGCATGCACGGCCGCTTCCAGCTCGGCAAAGGTCCGTTGCACCAAGGCGTTTCCGGCGATGCCTGCGGGCACCGCGAGCTCGATCCGCAAGCCCGGCTCGCTCCGATAATCTCGATGGTAGCTGAGCAGCACCGCGTAGCGCAGCTCTTCGGTCTGGCACAGCCACAAGCCATTGGTGAGGCATTTCACCGGCTCGGACTCGCCGACGTCGACGTCGTGATATTGCGGCGGCGCGATCGCCGGAGCGTTGCGGCTGTTTTCCATCAGCGCGGCGAAAGCGAGGGTCTCGTAGCGATGCTCCTCATGGAGGCCGAAGAAATGGAGCGGCGTATCGAACAGCCGGTCGATCGCGATCTGAACATCGGCACGCATGTGACCGGGAAATTGCCGCGACCGGGTCAGGATCTGGTTGCGTGGCACTCCCGCAAAATGCCAATCGAGTGCTATGAAGGCATATCGGAACTCCTCGCCCGGCAGCTTTTCCGAACTGGCCCTGGCGGCGAGCAGGCAGTTGCTGCACAGGCAGACCGTCTTGCGACTGAGAAAAACGTCCGTCACAGGATCCAGCGCGCCACAGAGGTCACACGGCCGGGCCGCATCGGCAGCTGTGCTCGTGATCAGCAACGAATGACCATTGCTGCGGATCAGCTGCTGGGCGGACTCCAACAGCGCCTGGGCCACGGCCGCTGGATAGGGGCCGCAGGCGATTCCGTTCAGGGTCTCGATCCGTGCGGTGGCGGCAACCGCCTCTTTCCGGGACTTGCCGAATACCGTGCGCAGCAGGTCGCGCATGAATTCTATCGGTGTCTCGCTATCGTCGTGAATGAACAGCTTGATCGGGCCGCCCTCGGCAAAGACATCGTGCATGATCACCTCGAAACGTAATCGGAACCAAAAGAACAAAATAAGAACATCACGGCCGCTGGCCTGCGTCAAGCGAAAGATTCCGCGGCTTCATCCCTGACGTGTGGTGAGCCGATCGGCCGGCCAGCCGGGTGCGCGCTGCATGCGTAAACGCCGCTCAACACTTGTGACGTCTGTGTTGCGGCAAATGCCAAGACATGGCCGCCACAGAGGCAAACTTCCGACACATCATCGGAGCGAAAAGGAGCATCCGACATGGCGCGAGCGCGAGAGCTGATTCCTTCCAGGGATCAGCCGTCGCGCAATGACTTTTAATAGAGGCCATCGTGTCGCACAGATTTCGTTTTGCGATTCTTCTCATCCTCACCCTGTTCGTCTCGCCCGCGCTTGCGCAGCCGGGCGCAAAGCCGGCGCCGCCGCAGCCCAGTACCGGCGATGCACTGACGCCCGAGCAGGCGAAGCGCGCGCTTGAGACGCTGCAGGACGACAAGAAGCGCGGCGAGATGATCAACACGTTGCGCGCCATCGCCAATGCCTCGCCGCAGGCTGCTGCCCAGCCCTCGGCGGAGCCCGCACCCGAGCAGCATTCGCCGATCCCGCTCACCGCCGACAGCCTCGGCGCGCAGCTTTTGCTGATGGTGTCCGAGCAGGTCGGCGAGATGTCGCGCGAGGTCGCCGACGTCGCGCGCACGCTGACGCATTTTCCCGCGTTCTATTATTGGTTCGTGCGTACGGCCAACGATCCCGCCGCCTATGGCCTGCTGATCGATATCGCCTGGAAGCTGGCGCTTGTGTTCGGCTGCGCGCTCGCTGCCGAATGGGTGGTGTTCCGCCTGATCAAGCGGCCGGTCGCGTTCCTCGAGGCGCGGCTGCCGCAGACCGCGCGCGTGCCGGTGCAGACGCTCGCCGGCGTCGATCCGCCGTCGTCGGTCGCCGACGTCACGCCGGAACCGGAACTGCATCGGCGCCGGCTCAGCCTGGCGCGGGCCTGGCAGTCCCTGGTCCGGCTGCCTTTCGTGCTCGGCCGCCTGCTGCTCGAATTGCTGCCGGTAGTGGTGTTCGGCGGCATCGCCACCGCGCTGCTCGGCACCGAGATCGGCGATCAGTCGACCACGCGGCTGGTGATCCTCGCCGTCGTCAACGCCTATGTGTTCTCGCGGGTCCTGATCTGCGCGGTACGCGCGCTGGCGGGGCCGTTCGGTCTGTTTCGGGTCCGTGCCGAGACCGCGGCCTATATCGAGATCTGGGCGCGGCGCATCGTCGCCGTCGGCGTCTCCGGCATCGCCTTTGCCAATGTCGCGCTGCTGCTCGGGCTGCATCGCGCCGGCTACGCCGCGCTGCTCCGGCTCGTGATGCTGGTGGTGCACCTCTTCGTCGTCGTCATCATCCTGCAATGCCGCCGCCAGGTCGCCGAATTCATCCGCGCGCCGGCCGATCGCACCGGCCTTGCGGCACGGACGCGCAATCGTCTCGCTTCGCTCTGGCATGTGCTGGCGATCGCGCTCGATCTCGCGCTGTGGGCGGTGTGGGCGCTCAACATCCGCAACGGCTATTCGCTGCTGCTGCAATATTTCGTCGGCACCGTCGCGGTGCTGCTGGTCACCCGGCTCGTCACCATGGTGGTGCTGAGCCTGATCGATCGCGGCTTCCGCATCAGCCCGGACCTGATGCAGCGCTTCCCGGGGCTCGAGACCCGCGCCAACCGCTATCTGCCGCTGCTGCGCAAGGTGGTCACGACGGTGATCGCCGTGGTCGGCTTCGTCGCGCTGCTCGAGGTGTGGGGCGTCGATGCCGTCGTCTGGTTCTATGGCGGCCAGATCGGCTCTCGGCTGATCTCGGCCCTGGTGACGATCGGCATTGCCGCGCTCGCCGCGGCCGTGATCTGGGAAGTCGCCAATGCGTTGATGGACCGGCAGATCGATACGCTGTCGCGCGAGGGACATTTCGCCCGCGCCGCGCGCCTGCGCACCTTCCAGCCGATGCTGCGCACCGCGCTGTTCTGCATCATCGTCGCGGTGGTCGGGCTCACCGCGCTCAGCGAGATCGGCGTCAATGTCGCGCCGCTGCTCGCCGGCGCCGGCATCGTCGGTATCGCGATCGGCTTCGGTTCGCAGAAGCTGGTGCAGGATCTCATCACCGGGCTGTTCCTGCTGATCGAGAACACCGTGCAGGTCGGCGACACCGTCACGGTGTCGGGCCTGTCGGGCGTGGTCGAGAACGTTTCAATCCGCACCATGCGGCTGCGTGCCGGCGACGGCTCGGTGCATATCGTGCCGTTCAGCGCGGTGACGACGATCACCAATGCCAGCCGTGGCGCCGGCAATGCCGCGGTCAGCGTCAACGTGTCCTACAAGGAGGACACCGACCGCGCCGGCGACGTGCTGAAGGACATCGTCGCCCAAATGCGCCAGGAGACGGCGTATCGCGCGCTGATCCGCGGCGATCTCGAATTGTGGGGCGTCGACAAGGTCGACGGCTCCGTCGTGACCATCGTCGGCCAGATCCGCTGCACCGACGGCGGCCGCTGGTCGGTGCAGCGCGAGTTCAACCGCCGCATGAAGCGGCGCTTCCAGGAGGAGGGCATCGAGATCGCCTCGATGGGCCAGACCATCCTGATGCAGCTTCCCGCGCCATCGGAGCCGGATTCCAACAAGCTGCCGCGCCGCGCGGCCGGTTGATTTCCGACGCCGCGTCCGTCTCATCGCTGCGACACCGTCTCGCGACGATGAGGCGGCAAGCGCCTCGCTCGGCCCGAGGCATGGCTTGCACCTAGCCGAAAACGCCGCCTTTCTCCTCCTCTCCTGCGATTTCCACGCTGGCACAGCGCTTGCTCAACGCATCTTCGAATGCGCGGCAAGACGCATTGCATGACTGAACCTCAAGCGAAGGAAGGAAACGCACATGGAGCTTGGCTACTTCACCATGCCCTCGCACCCGCCGGAGTGCGGACTGAAAGAGGGCCACGACTGGGACCTGCAGACGCTGCGCTGGCTCGACGAGCTCGGCTATCAGGAAGCCTGGATCGGCGAGCATCACACCGCGCCGTGGGAGCCGCATCCGTCGCCCGACCTGTTGGTCGCGCAAGCGCTGCTGCAGACCAAGAACATCCGCATCGGACCCGGCGGCTTCCTGCTGCCGTATCATCACCCGGCGGAGCTCGCCAACCGCGTGGCGATGCTCGACCATCTCTCGAACGGCCGCCTGAACTTCGGCGTCGCCGCCTCCGGCCTGCCAAGCGACTGGGCGATGTTCAATGTCGACGGCATGTCCGGCCAGAACCGCGACATGACCCGCGAGGCGCTCGAGATCATCCTGAAGATGTGGTCGGAGCCGGGCCCCTGGACGCACAAGGGCAAGTATTGGACGGTGTCGAAGCCGGACACGATGTTCGACTTCCTCAAGCCCCACATCAAGCCGTTACAGGGCCCGCATCCGCCGATCGGCGTCGCCGGCCTGTCGAAGAATTCCGACACGCTCAAGCTCGCAGGCGAGCGCGGCTTCATCCCGATGAGCCTCAACCTCAACCCAGCCTATGTCGGCAGCCACTGGGACTCGGTGGAAGCCGGCGCGGCCAAGACCGGCCGCAAGCCCAGCCGCAGGGATTGGCGGCTGGTGCGCGAAGTGTTCGTGGCGGACACTGATGAGGAGGCGTGGAGGCTGTCGACCGGCGACATGATGGGCCGGATGATGGGCGAGTATTTCCTGCCGCTGCTCGGTCATTTCGGCTTCAAGGACTATCTGAAGCACGCGCCCGACGTGCCCGACAGCGACGTCACTGTCGAATATTGCGCACGCCGGAATTGGGTCGTCGGCTCGCCCGCGACGGTGACCGAGAAGATCGAGAAGATCTACCGGGAGGTCGGCGGCTTCGGCGTGCTCTGCGTGTTCGGCTTCGACTACAAGCACAAGCCGGAAGCCTGGCGGCACTCGCTGGACCTGCTCAAGAACGAGGTGATGCCGCGGCTCAAGCATCTCGGCGCCGAGTTCGAGAAGGCTGCATGACAGATAGGCGGGGTGCGGGGCTTGCCTCGCACCCCGTCTCGCATATCTTTGAGGGAGCTATTTCGGTTCAGGGTCAGGGCATGACGGTCGACGCACAGAGTTTCAAGCAGGCGATGCGGCATTGCGCAGGCGCAGTGGCGCTGGTGACGGTCGGCCGCGAGCCGGGACAGCGCACCGGCCTGACGGTGACCTCGGCCTGCTCGCTGTCGGACAATCCGCCCTCGGTGCTGGTCTGCGTCAACCGCAATGCCAGCGCGCATGAGCGCATCCGCGCCGAGCGCCATTTCGTCATCAACTTCCTGAACGAGGACCACGCGCTGCTGGCGCTGACCTTCTCCGGCCAGAAGGGCGTCAACGGGGACGACCGCTTTGGCTTCGGCCGCTGGACCACTGGCGCCACCGGCGCCCCGGTGCTGGAGGATGCCGTCGCGGCGTTCGACTGTGTGCTGGCGCAGGAGCTCGAGACCAAGACCCATTCGATCTTCATCGGCGAAGTCCAGCATGTCCGCGCCGTGACCACGGTCGATCCGCTGATCTATCTGCGCAGCGGCTTCCAGAGCGTGCGCAACATCCACGATCCGATCACGCTCGGCGACATCGACGCGCGGCGCGTCAGCTGGAACGAGTTTTCCTGAAGCCGCGACGAGCGGCATGGCTCCCAAGTCAATCAGCACTGCTGACCAATCCTGATCAATTTGACGAACGGGCAATCAACGCGAGCGGCATGATATAATTGCTGTCGCGCATGCAGGAGCGATCGATACGGTGGCGCGAGTTCTTCAACTCTCCTCGTCAGCCGCACGTCCGCGCGATCTCGCTTTGCGAGTCCGCAACGTTCGTCGATATGTCGATCAACCGCGGCGCTCATCGCGCTTGCCGCCGGCAAGCTTGAAGCACAGGCTCGTCCCGAGATCGCTAGATCTCTGGTCATCGACAAGGGAGACCAAATCATGAAGATCGTTGTGATCGGCGGCACCGGACTGATCGGCTCCAGGACCGTTGCCATTCTGCGGCAACGCGGCCACGACGTTGTCGCCGCCTCGCCGAAGAGCGGCGTCAACACCATCACCGGCGAGGGGCTCAAGGAGGCACTGGCCGGCGCGGCTGTCGTGATCGACCTGGCCAACTCGCCATCATTCGAGGACAAGGCGGTGATGGCGTTCTTCGAGACTTCCGGACGCAACCTGCTGGCGGCGGAGGCGCCGGCCGGCGTCAAGCACCATGTCGCTCTGTCGATCGTCGGAACCGACCGCACGCCCGAGAACGGATACTTCCGCGCCAAGGTCGCCCAGGAAAAACTCATCGAGGCGTCCGGCATCCCCTACACCATCATCCGCGCGACGCAGTTCATGGAATTCGTCGGAGCCATCGCTGATGCGGGTGCAGCTGGAAACACCGTCAGACTCTCGCCTGGCCTGTTCCAGCCGATCGCGGCGGAGGATGTGTCCGCCCTTGTGGCCGATGTGGCGCTCGAGCCGCCGCGCAACGGCATCGTCGAGATTGCCGGACCGGAACGCGCGCCGTTCAACGAAATCGTGGCCCGCTACCTGAAGACGATCGGCGACCCGCGTCAGGTGGTGCGAGACCCAGACGCGCTCTACTGGGGCGGCCGGGTCGAGGAGCACTCGCTCGTGCCGTTGGGCGAGGCGCGCCTCGGCCGCATCGATCTGAACGAATGGCTGCGCCGCTCGCGACCGGCGGCCTGACGGGAGCAGCTACTTGAGCCACACCAGCAGCGGGACAGGCGCGCGGCCCTCGCAGGACAGCGTGCCCTCGTAATTGTGCGTCTTGCGGGCACTGTAGGTGCAGGGCGCGCCGTCCAGCACCAGTTCGGCCGTGACCTGCGAATCCGTGCCCGTGAATTGCAGCCGGATCTCGCCGGCGCGTTCCTCGGGTCCATCCTGGGCGCAGATTCCGACATGCTTCATCTTCAGCGGTCCGGCGAACTGCTTGCGCGCATCCGGTCCGCTTTCGGTGAGATGCCCGGTCAGCTCCCATTCGCCGAGCACGCCGGCCTGGCCGAGGATCTCCATCGCGCCAAGTGGCCGCACGTGGCAAAGACAGAGCGCAACGGCGACGAGCAGCGCCGCACCACCGTTGCGCCATGTGGTCACCGGCATCACAGCTTGCTTCCGGTTGTCTGGCGCAATTCGATCAGCTCCGGCCGCGATAGATCCGCATCCGCGGTGAGCCGGGCGATGTGATCGGCACATTCCCGGGTCTTGGCCTGATCGCCGGCCGCCCTGGCACTCTTGATCATCCCGACATAGGCCGCCAGCCGGTTGGGCTCCTTCTTGAGCACGGCCTCGTAGGCGGCAAGCGCGTCGGCGGCCTTGCCGCGATCGAGCAGCATGGCGGCGTAGAGCTCGCGCGCCGGCGCGAGCGGCCCCGGTGTGACGGGATGCTTCTCGGTCTTGTCTTCCGCCTCCGCGGCGGCATTCATCGCGCCGAGCGCCTCGTCGTATTTGCCTTCGGCATATAGCACCCAGGCGCTCGCGATCTGCTGCTGGATGTCGACGATGTTCGACCAGTAGGCGTCCTTGGCGTCCTTCAACTTGTCGCGCAGCTCGACGAGCTTGGCGATGTCGGCCTTGGCCGCGGCCGGATCACCGGAGCGCGCTGCGCCGACCGCCCGTGCGAAATATGTGATGGCGTCCGCGTAAGCGTACTTGGTCGGACGGACTACAAGCGCCGCAGCGCCCTTCCAGTCGCCGCGTTCGAACACATAGCGGGCCTGGCTTGCCGCCACCGCGTAAGGCCCGGCGAACCGATCCTGCTTGAACTCGAGCTTGCCGAGCTCGTCGACCACCGCGCGCGCCTCCTTGTCCTGGCCCAGCTGGAGATAGGCATAGACCAGATAGTCCATCGCGTGCGCCTGATCCTGCTGTTCGCCGTCTTCCTTGGCGATGCGCGCGGATTCCTTGTTCGAGGCGATCGACTCCTTCCAGTAGCCGACGCGCGTGAAGATGTGCGACGGCATGTGCTGGGCATGCGGCGCGCGTTCGGCGATCTTCGCATAGCGCATCGCCGCGGGCAGGCCCTTCTCCGCGAGTGCTGGATAGTCGTAGAGATGGATCAGATAGTGGGCGATGCCGGGGTGCTCGGGCTGGCGCTTGAAGATCGGCTCGAGCAGCGCCGCACCTTTCAGCTGGTTGGCATAGGTCTTGTCGCTCGGGGATGCTGCGACGTTGAGCGTGATCGCATAGGCGATCTGCGCCTCGTCATCGTCGGCATAGTGCGTCGCGACCTGCTCTTCAGCCGCGAGGAATCTCTGCACGCGGGTGCGGTGATCGACCTTGTCATAGTCGACATACATCGCCGCGATCGCATCGATGTATTCGCGCTCGCGCGGAGTGCTCGCGCCCAGCGCCTGGCCTTTCTTCACGGCTTCGAGGCCGAGCGGAAGGTTCTCCGGCGGCGGCGGGCCGTGCGGATTGTAGAGATAGCTGAGCGCGATCCCCCAATAGGCGATGGCGCATTGCGGGTCGGCCTCGAGCACCTCCTCGAAGGTGCGTCGCGATGCGCTGTACCAGAACGAATGCTGATACAGCATGGCGCGATCGAACGCCTCCTGCGCTTCCGGTTTGCAGGATGTCGCAAAATGGACTTTGCCCAATCGTTGTTCAGTAGAATCCGAGGCGGCAGGCTGCGAAATGGTCGCGGCAAACAGGCCAACGACCACTGCGAGGGGAAACCGTGTCATGGGACCCGCTCCGTGGCGTTGAATGAAAGGCGTAGGATAGCACCTTTCCCGCACGGCCGGAACAACAGGTGCCGTTCTGATCTAGCCGTCCAGCTCGATCCCTAACGCCTTGATCTTCCGGTACAACGTCGCGCGGCTGAGCCCGAGCGCCTTGGCAGCGTTCGTCACTCTTCCGTCATTGGTCCGCAACGCATCGACGATCGCGGCGCGCTCGGCCGCCGCGTGATCGGCCTCCACATGGCGGGTGCCGAACGGCGGCAAATCGAGATCGGCCTCGGTGATGACGCCGCCCTCGGCGGTGGCGCCTGCGAGCCGCAGCACATGGCGGAGCTGGCGCATGTTGCCGGGGAACGGATAGGCCATCAGCTGCGCCCAGGCATCGGGCGCGATCCGGCAGAGCGGCGCTTCCTCGTCGGCGATCTGCACGATGATGTCCCTGCGGTCGGTGCGTTCGCGCAAGGCGGGCAGCCGGATCTCCATGCCGCGCAGCCGGTAATACAGGTCGGAGCGGAAGCTGCCGTCCTCGGCCATCCGCGCGAGGTCGCGATGGGTGGCGCTGATCAGGCGGATGTCGACGGCGACGGGCTTCAGCGCGCCGAGCGGCCAGACCTCGCGGTTCTCCAGCACGCGGAGCAGACGTGTCTGCAGCGACAGCGGCATGTCGCCGATCTCGTCGAGGAACAATGTGCCGCCAGAGGCCTGCACGATCAGCCCTTTCGATCCCTCGCGCCGCGCGCCCGTGAAGGCGCCGGCCTCGTAGCCGAACAGCTCGGCGTCGATCAGGCTCTCCGGCATCGCCGCGCAGTTCAGCGCGACATAGTTGCGGCCGGCGCGATTGCTCGCCGCATGGATCGCGCGCGCGAACACGTCCTTGCCGGCGCCGGTCTCGCCCCGCAGCAGGATCGGCAGATCGAGATTGCCGACTGTCATCAGCCGCTTCACGCCCTTGATCAGCACGGGATCGCGCCCCGCCAGCCGGTGCAGGCCGGAAAACTGTCCGGCCGGCGCCTCGCGCGATGGGGCCGGCGGCAGGCGGGAGACGCGCGCGCGCACCGGCGGCGCGAGGTAGCCGCGGCCCCACGGCGTGCCGTCGGCACGGCGCAGCGTGACCGGTTCGTCCGCGGAATGCGTCGCGCGATCGTCCAGTTGAACCAGGCGCGACAGGTCGATGCCGTCATCGATCATCGCATCGGTCAGCCCGAACTCGCCGCGCGCGGTGCGGCAGGCGCCGACGACGCGGCGGTCGTCGTCATAGGCGAGCATGCCGTGGCCGTCGCCGGGCAGCGTCGCGATCCATGAGGCGCGGTAGCGCCGGCGGAAGAACGACTGCTCGATCCGCCGCGTCGCTTCCGCGGTGACGGCGAGCGCCAGTTCATGCGCGCTGCGGCCGAGATCGCTGCGGCACGATGAGATGTTGACGGCGCCGGCGAGCCGGCCGGCATGATCGAACAGCGGCGACACCGCGCAGGTGAACATGTGCCACTGCTCGCGGAAATGCTCGTCGCCATGCACGATGATCGGCCGCTGCTCGGCGAGCGCGGTGCCGAGCCCGTTGGTGCCCTCGAAGGTCTCGGCGAAGTTCGAGCCGGTGTAGATCTTCCACTCCAGGAACATCCGCGCGTAGTCGCCCCCGGGCAGGCGGCTCACCAGCATCGTGGCGTTGGGATCGGCGAGGTTGACGCAGTAGCCGGAGTCGTGGAGCAGGCGGGCAAGATCCTCAAGCTCCGGGATCGCGACCTGGATCAAATCCTCCATCGGTTCGGCGATATGCCGGACCTCGGCTTCGGTCAGGGTCTGCGGCGGCCCGCGCCGGGCCGGATCGAGGTTGTGATTGACCACGCAGCGCCGCCAGGACGCAGCAATCCGCGCCTCGGTGTCGACGCCGGCCAGCTGATTGGCCGCCGATAAAACACGGGCGACGTGATTCGAGGCCGAAAGATTGGCCATCCAGAGGTCTCCACCCCTAATTTTCCGCGAAGTCTGGCACCCCGACGGCGAATGTCAATTGGCCGACGGGGTCGCGGGGAGGGGACCTTGGAGGGATCATTACATCGGATGCGGCTCAATCCGCAGGCCGCGCCTCGGGAAATCTCCAGTTGCCATCGAGAACGTCGGGCCGCGGTTGAAACAGCCGCACCGTGTAATTCCACCCCTGCGTGATCGGCAGGCAGTTGGCGACCTTGCCGTCGCAGCCGCCGAACTGGATGGTGGTCGTACCATCGGCGGCCTTCGCGGCGGTGATGCTGTTCACCGCATAGAGGTTGGCTGGGTTCGGCTGCAAATAGCCGTCACTGTTGTAGACCGTGAGCGACCAGAAACCATCGACGGGAACGTTCTTCACCGTCAGCGTGTGGACCGTGCTGCCGTCGTTGCGCGCCGGCGTGACCGGGAGATAAAGCGCGTCCTTCTCGGGATTGCCGCCCCACAGCATGGCGCTGCCGATCAAATGCTTCACCGGATCGACCTGGTGCGCGTCGGCGCCGAACATGCGCCGCGTATCGGAGACCGTGGTGCCGAGCTGCAGCAGCGCCGCCTTGACCTTGTTGAGGCTGGCTTCATCCCAGTTCGGAATATCGAACGTACCGGGGCGCTGCTGGTTCGATACAATTGCGTCTTGCAGCGCGTGAACCTGCCGGATCTCTTCGCTATCAGAGAAATCGACCAGGAAGCGGAGCACCGCAATGGCATAGCGCGTGCCGATCGCCTCGCGCGTCAGGGTGTGGCTGCCCGCGCCGTAATAGACACCAGTTGTGTATTGGTCCTCATTGACGATCTGCATCGCCATGAAGCGCCTGGCGCCGTCCGGCAGCGTGATCGTCACCGGCCCGGCATCGAGATCGAAGATCGCGAACGAGTACAGCGTGTCGCGGTTGGGGCGGACGATGCCTTGCTGCACCGGTGGTGCAAGCTCGCGGCCATGACGGAATTTTCCGAAGCCGCCGCCTTTGACCACGCCGGCGAAATAGACGTCGGTTTGTGCCCGCGCGTAGTTCGCGACGGTGACGGGTTGCGGCGGTGACGCTGGTGTTTGGGCCGATGCGGCCGAACTTGCGAGCGCGAATGTCATGGCTGTCAGGATGCTCGTTTTCATAGGCTCTCCGGAGGCGAGGTCCCTCATGGCCGGAGAGGTAGGCCAACCAGATATGAAAATGAATGCCTACGATTGGCAACAAGCCTTCCAGATATGATAGGCTGCTCGCATGGATCTCAACGCGGTCAGGATGTTCGTCGCGGTCGTTCAGGCCGGCAGCCTCTCGGCGGGAGCCGCCCGCCTCGACGTTCCGCTGCCGACCTTGAGCCGCCGGATCAGGGACCTCGAACGGCAGCTCAAGGTCCAGTTGCTGGAGCGATCGGCGCGCGGCGCGAAACTGACGGATGCCGGCACGCGGCTGCACGAGCGCGCCGTCCAGGGCATCGAGCAGCTGCTGGAAGCCGAGCAGGCCGTCGTCAACGACCAGATGCAGTTGAAGGGACGTTTGCGCCTGTCGCTGCCGCAGACATTCGAGCCGTGGTGGGAGCTGCTGGCCGCCTTCCAGCAGCGCTATCCGGACATCCAGGTTCACCTCTACTCGACCGAGCGTCGCGTCGATTTGGTCGAGGACGGTATCGATGTCGCGCTTCGGGTCGGTGCGATCGTTCACGAGGCGATGGTGGCGCGCCGCGTGCTGTCGTTCCGCAATGTGCTCGTGGCCAGTCCGCGCTTGGTCAAGCGCTTCGGGCAACCGAAAGATCCGGACGCGCTACGTCACCTGCCGTGCGCGGTATGGGCATCGCGGATCGACACCCAGGTGCGATGGGAGCTGGGCGGGCATGTGGTTGAGCCCAAGGCTGTGCTGTCCACCAACGACTATCATCATTTGTGCACCCGCGCGCTGCGCGGCGACGTGGTCACGGAGCTGCCGCCCTTCCTGGCAGCGGCGGCGATCCAAGAGAAACGCCTGGTCCGGTTGCTGCCGCAGCATCCGCTGCCCGAGTGGTCGCTCAATCTGCTCTATCCGCCGCACCGTCACCAATCGACCATCGTGCGAACCTATCTGGATTTCTGCCAGGGCTATCTGCCGAAGATCGTTCAGGCCTGCACGGTCTGAGTGGAGCTGCACGCCAGCCGCGGCGAGCAACTTTGTAGGGCGGATTAGCGAAGCGTAATCCGCCATCCGTGGTCGGTTTGCGGCGGATTACGCCTTCGGCTAATCCGCCCTACTTGATCTCACCGGCCGTGAGCAGCACGAACGAACGCCCGGCCGTCTTGTAGGTGCCCCCGAACCCAAACTGCGCGCCCGCCGGTTCCTCCGGCGCGTTGGTATCGAGCAGCAGCGACCACTGCGGGCCGGCGGACGTCGGCGGCAGCTTGAAGTCGACCTCGCCCTCGTAGCTGTTGAGGATCACAAGCACGGTGTCGTCCTCGCCCGCGCGGGCGATGGCGGTCTTGCGGGCGCGGCCGTCGAGCACGACGCCGAAGCATTTGATCCAGCCGGTGGTCCAGTCGGCCTGTGCCATCTCCACGCCCGAGCTGTTGATCCAGACCACGTCGCGGATCTCAAGCTGGGAATCGCGATCGCCGGAGAGGAAGCGGCTGCGGCGCAGGATCGGATAGTCGCGCCGCAGCTTGATCATCCGCCTGGTGAAGGCGAGCAGCTTCTCGGCGTCGTCGGAAAAATTCCAGTCGAACCAGGAGATGTCGTTGTCCTGGCAATAGGCGTTGTTGTTGCCGCGCTGGGTGCGGCCGAACTCGTCGCCGCCGAGCAGCATCGGTGTGCCCTGCGAGGCCAATAGCGTCGCCAGCATGTTGCGCTTCTGGCGTTCGCGCAAAGTGCGGATCTCGGGGTTGTCGGTCGCACCTTCGGCGCCGCAATTCCAGGAGTGGTTGTCGGACGTGCCGTCGTTGTTGTGCTCGCCGTTGGCCTCGTTGTGCTTGTTGTTGTAGCTCGCCCAGTCGTTCAGCGTGAAACCGTCATGCGCGGTGATAAAGTTGACGCTGGCCCAGGTGCGGCGGCCCTCGCGGTTGAACACGTCGTGCGAGCCAAGCAGCCGCGGCGCGAGCGCGCCGGGCGCCGCCTCGCCGCGCCAGAAATCGCGCACGGTGTTGCGATACTTGTCGTTCCATTCCGCCCAGCCCGGCGGGAAGCCGCCGACCTGATAGCCGCCGGGGCCGCAGTCCCAGGGCTCGGCGATCAGCTTGACGGTCGCGAGCAGCGGGTCCTGGTTCATCGCCTTGAGAAATCCGGACTGCTCGTCGAAGCCATAGACCTCGCGCGCCAGGATGGTGCCGAGATCGAAGCGGAAGCCGTCGACATGCATGTGGCCGGCCCAGTAGCGCAGGCTGTCCATCACCAGCTGGATCACCCGTGGATGCGACAGGTTCACCGTGTTGCCGGTGCCGGTGTCGTTGATGTAGTAGCGCCTCTTGTCGGGCAGCAGCCGGTAATAGCTCGCATTGTCGATGCCCTTGAACGACAGCGTCGGGCCGCGCTCATTGCCTTCGGCGGTGTGGTTGTAGACGACATCCAGAATGACTTCGAGCCCGGCGCCATGCAGCCGCGACACCATCTCCTTGAATTCGCGCAGGCTGTTCGGCACGTCGGCGGCATAGCGCGGGTCCGGCGCGAAGAAGCCGATTGTGTTGTAGCCCCAATAATTGGTGAGGTGCTTTTCGAGCAGATTGCTGTCGTTGATGAAGGAATGCACCGGCAGCAGCTCGACCGAAGTGATGCCGAGCGCCTTCAGATGATCGATCGCCGCGTTCGCGCCGAAGCCGGCATAGGTGCCGCGCAGGTTCTCGGGGATGCCCGGATGCTGTTTGGTGAAACCCTTGACGTGGGTCTCGTAGACCACGGTCTCGTCCCAGTGCACGTCCTGCCGCTGCGCTTCCTGGACCCAGTCGAAATTGGGATCGACCACCACGCATTTCGGCATGAACGGCGCGCTGTCGCGCTCGTCGAAGGTCAAATCGTCGCCGGTCTCCATCTTGTAGCCGAACACCGCCGGATTCCAGGTCAGGCTGCCGGCATGGGCACAGGCATAGGGATCGAGCAGCAGCTTGTTCGGATTGAACCTGTGGCCGCCGTCGGGCTGGTAGGGGCCGTACACGCGATAGCCGTAGAACGTGCCGGGCTGTACGCCGTTGATGAAGCCGTGAAACACCTGGTCGGTATATTCGGGCAGCTCGAAGCGATGCGTCTCGCGCTCGCCGTCGAACAGGCAGACCTCGACCTTGGTGGCGTTGGCGGAGAACACCGCGAAATTGGTGCCATGGCCGCTCCAATGGGCCCCCAGCGGATAGGGCAGCCCTTCCTCGATCACGAAATCGGACATCGGTCCCCCCAGGCTTGCGACGAAGCCATCCTGGAACTGGCAAATCAACCTGCAACAAACGCCGCCGCGCGGAAAACGTTGCATTGGCTAGTTTAGCGGCAGTTGTCATGGATCGTGTGACGCAAGGGCAGGCCGAGGGCGGCGCTTGCATCAACCGCACCCCCTTCAAACTCGCATGCCTGTTCGTGCCAGGATGATCGCACTAGTTGCCCGTCAGCAGCGCAAACCGCCGTCGGTCGATCCGCTCGCGCGCCGATTGTCCCGCTGCAGCGCAAAGATCGGGTGCATAAAGCTGGCAGCTTCCGCGTTCTGCGATCGCCTTGTCGATCATGTCCAGAAGCTGGGCAGGCGCGATGTCGGGAGACGCGGCAATGCGACCGGCGACGACGTGCTTTTCCATTGTCTCGTGCTCAGCGTGATCGATATCGGGGTTGCGCCAACAATTTGCGCACATGATCCTGAAGCTCTCCGAGTTCGAAGAGATCACGGCGTCCCCGTCCAACTCTTCGCTGATGTCGGCCAATTGCCGTGCCGTCTGCTGCGTGCCCGCGAAAGCGAAGAACTGGTAATTCCGGCGCAGCAGCGTTGCCAGATGCGGGAAGACCGGTATCTGCTGCTCGCCATAGGTGTGATGCGTGATCGGGGCGCCGTCAATGAGGATGACGTCGCCATAGTCGACGCCGAGATCGCGGTACAGCACGCTGCGGATAATGCCATGGCACGGACTCAACCGTTCGATCCAGACGGTCTCCTCCTCGCCTGGGTCATCACGATCTGCCGTCCGCTCAGCAAGGGGACGCGCGGCAAGCCTCACCTTGCAAGCCGGATATCCACCCTCCGGCAACCCAAAGCGTCCAGGCTTGATCTTCTGCTCCATGCGCTTCCACACGCCCAACGCGGTCGCGGCGTCCCTTGCGCCCGTGGCGCAGATGCCGAGGTTCCATTCGGTGCTGTCGACAGCCTCTTGTGACAGGCTTGCAGCGGCGCGGTTTGCCGCCACGCCTTCGGCGAATCTGCCGCGCGTCTTGTAGAACAACCCCAAATTGTAATGATATGCGCTCTTTTGCGGATCGATTCCGATCAGTCTCCGAAGACTGTCCTCGGCGATCGCATCGTGCTGGCGCGCCATCATTCGCGCCGACGTGGCGAGCCCGCGCAGGACGAGCTCCTGTTCAGGCTGCCCCTCGTAGCGCCTAGCGAGGCGGCCCAGCTTTGCGACCATCGTCTGAAATACCGGGTGTTCCGGCGGCGGCGCATTCAGATCGTCGATGTCGCGAACGGCTTCGAGGCACAGGCCGAGCCTCGAGAGGATAGCGATGTCGTCATCGTGGGCGTCGGCTATCTCCGCAAGAATGTCGGCCGCCTCTTCCCTCGCGAGGCTTCGTTCGTCGACAATCCATAACAACGCCATCGCGGCCTCAGGCTGGTGGCGCTGGGCCTTTCGTAGCGGTTGGATCTTCTGCGATGCAGCCTGCCTGCGGTCCGCCTGTCCTTCTGCAACGGCGTCACGTGCAATCGCGTCGATCTCGTCGAAAGAGAGAACCGCGCTGGGACCATTCGACATGATCATCTCCGTGGAGGCGCCTCGATGTGGGCAGGGACCGGCGGTGGTGTGACGCGTCTCAACGCGGCGAGACTACATCAATTTCATGCCCTTCAGACTGGTATGCCCGTTCTTGCCGACGATGATGTGATCATGCACGGCGATGCCGAGCGGCTTTGCGATCTCGACAATCGCTTTCGTCATCTGGATGTCGGCCTGCGACGGCGTCGGGTCGCCGGAGGGATGGTTGCGCAGCAAACCACTTTGCGGGCTATCGCTTTGATCCCGGGGGATTTTTACTGTCGCTCGCGAGGAGAGGGGACGGCGATTGGGATCGGTAAGAAGGGCCTGTTCGTGATGATCCCGCAGCATGCTGCACGCCCACGTTAAGTCATTTTCGCTCACGGCGCGTCATCAATTCTGTTGAGCAAGAGGTCTGCTTGTCCCGTTTTGCCGATATCTTGCCCTCGCCAGCCGATGTCGCCTAAGGCCATTTGCCGACGTTTGGGGCATTCCGATCAGCCTTATTCCAGCCCTTTTGATTTCAGGATCGCAGTCGCCTTTGAAGAAGTGAGAAAATCGACGAAAGCCTTAGCCGCTGCCGTGTCCTTCGCATTGACCGGTATGGCCGCCGTAAAGATGATGAAGCTCTGGATTTCAGCGGGAACGGGTCCGACGAGTTCTACACCAGGCGCTTGGAGAATCTCGCTTATCGTAGCGAGACCAATTTCCGCATCGCCGCTCGCAACCAGTTCGAAAATTGGCGCCGAAGACACCTGACTAGGTTTCGGGGTGCCGGCACGTATAATCTTCGGGTTCATGTCCGTGCTAATGCCAAGTTGTTCAAAGACGTGAGGTTGGTAAGGGTTCGTTGGCCCGCGGCTTTGCGAATTGAAGGAGGCAATCGAATGGGCTTTCAGAAAAGCGTGCTTGAACGCGTCAACCGAACCAATGTCCGGCTTTGCAGCGCCTTTTTTACAAATACACCAAAGCCTAGTTGATTCACTCCGAAGGCCATCACGCGCCCCCCGCCACAAATACGGCGGTTGCGCCGACGGATCAGTGGGCGGGGCCGTACAGGTCGAGGCTGTTGAGCAGGTCGTTGGCGTGGGCGTCGCGTTCCCCCAGAGGCGTCAGACCGTAACGGACCTCGATCATCTTCAAGATCGAGGTGGTGTCGTAGAACGTGTGATCCACGAAGCCGCGTCGGGCGAACGGAGAAATGATCAGGGTCGGGACGCGTAGTCCAGGCCCCCACCGATCCACGACTGGAGGCGGCACATGATCCCAGAAACCACCATTCTCGTCATAGGTCACAACGATCACCGTGTTGGACCACAGCGGGCTTTGTTCGATCTTCGAAATGATGTCGGCGACGTGCTGGTCTCCCGACGCGACATCGGCGTAGCCAGGATGCTGGGTCTTGGGCCCAATCGGCTTGTAGAACGCCACAGCCGGCAGGCTATTGCTCTCGATTGCCTTGATTAGGTCGGCCTCGTCCTTCAAGTGTTCGCGCTTGGCCTCAGTGCCGTCCGCGTACTGCTTGAAGTAAGCAAAGGGCTGGTGAGGGAACTGGAATAACGGGTCCGCGTTGCCGGCCAAGGCATCGTTCCAGCCACTGGAGTACCAGGCCCAGGAGATGCCCTTTTCCGTGAGGCGGTCTCCGATGGTCGGCATTGTCTCAGGGGGCATCAGCAGACTGGCATCCTTCACACTAGAGGGATGGGGCGCATACACTGTGAAGACCGTAAACACGACCCGGCCGTCCGGCGTGACCGCGCCGTCCTTGACCAGGTTACCCTTCTCATCCAACACCGCTCGAATGGCCGGCGGCGCGTTGTCGAAACGCGGTGTGCAAGCGCAAATCAGCCAAAAGTGGTTCAGCAATGAGCCTCCGAATGCTGCGTGGAAAAAGTTGTCGGCCAGCGTGTAGCGCTCGGCATAGCGGTACAAGGCCGTCTGACTTGTGTCATGGTAGCCCATGGTCAGGCCCGAGCCGGAAATGGCGACAAAGCGGTCCATCTTTCCGTCATGGATCTGCTGTTGCTGCCGATAGTAGCTGCGCACTAGGTCATCCGCGTGCTTCTCGTGGATCGGCACGTAACGGTCTATAAGAAACGGCGCGTTGGGAAGGTCCGCGGGAAAGCGTTTGTCAGGCTCAGGGGGCTTGGTGCGATCACTCATTACCGGCGGAAAGGTGACGTAAACCTGCCCTTGCGGATCGGTCTGCGTCGCCGTCTTGCTGGCGTCCTGCAGTCCGTTGGCTCCGGGGAAATGGCCATACAGGTTATCGAAGCTACGGTTCTCCAAGTAGATGACCAAAATGTGCTCGATCCGCTCCGGCCCCCGTGTCTGTGGGTCTGCCGCCCACGCCCATTGGTCTACGGCGGCCAGCAACGCAAGGCCCAGCCCGGGGGCAATGAGGTGCCATCGCTTTCGTACT
The DNA here is from genome assembly GCF_056429065.1 of Bradyrhizobium sp. USDA3010. Lineage (NCBI taxonomy): Bacteria > Pseudomonadati > Pseudomonadota > Alphaproteobacteria > Hyphomicrobiales > Nitrobacteraceae > Bradyrhizobium > Bradyrhizobium sp. USDA3010. The sequence goes on along the minus strand of NZ_JBWJZD010000001.1, from coordinate 526,657 downwards.
GACGATCTCATGTGCAGTTCCTCCTTTTTCAAGGGATAGGAAAGTCACAGGACGAAAGCACGACGAGTGCAACCTGATGATACCACACCGGTCACGATGGTCTAGGGCGTTGAAATCGGTGAGGAGACGAGAGCTGCAATCAGCTCTTCTGCGCTGCGTAGAGCTTCAGCAACACAGACGGATGATACGAGGGGCAGCCAGCCGCTTCGGGGCCCTTGCTGAAACCAAAGCTCGGACAGGTCGAGTTCGTCGACAAAAACATCGATCACCGAACTGGATTGTCCTCCCCGCTCGATTCGATCACTCCGCTGGCTTAGCGTAGGCGACACGCGGCCCTTTCGAAGGTCCGTTTCGCGTCAAAGTGAGAAACGGCATGCCGGGCAAATGACTTCCGCTTTATCCCAAACACCGATATTAAACGGGGTCTGCAACAGTGGGCGGCTTGCCCAGGCGTCAAATCAGCTTCATACCCTTCAAGCTCGCGTGCCCGTTCTTGCCGACGATGATGTGGTCGTGCACGGCGATGCCGAGCGGCTTTGCGATCTCGACAATCGCCTTCGTCATCTGGATGTCGGCCTGCGACGGCGTCGGGTCGCCGGAGGGATGATTGTGCACCAGGATCAGCGCGGTCGCGGACAGTTCGAGCGCGCGCTTGATCACCTCGCGGGGGTAGACCGGGGTGTGATCGACGGTGCCGGTCTGCTGCACCTCGTCGGCGATCAGCTGGTTGCGCTTGTCGAGGAACAGCAGGCGGAACTGCTCCTTGTCGGCGAACGCCATGCTGGTGCGGCAATAGTCGATGACGTCGTTCCAGGACGACAGCGCGATGCTGCGCTTGATCTCGCCCTTGGCGATCCGGGCCGCTGCCGCGGCGAGCAGCTTGAGCTGATTGATCGAGGCATCCTTGACACCGTCGACCTCGCGCAGCCGCGCCACCGGCGCATGCACGACCTCGGCGAAGGAGCCGAACTTCTTCAACAGCGCCTTGGCCAAGGGCTTGGTGTCGCGGCGCGGGATCGCGGCGAACAGCGCCATCTCCAAGAGCTCGTAATCGGTCAGCGCGTCCGGCCCGGCGGCGTAGAAGCGCTCGCGCAGCCGTTCGCGATGGCCGTGATAATGCGGCGTCTCGTCGGTGTCGTCGTTGCTGGCGTCGGGTTTGGCGGGCATCGGTCACAACCATGCCGTGCCTGCCGCGTTTTGCAAGGGGCGATGCAATGTCCCGGTTTGCCACCGCGCGACGGGCGAATTACCGTTACCTGCAACGTTCAGGATCAAAAAGGGGGAGGGCGGCGTGACATCATTCAAGGTGATCCGCTCGCGCGCGGAGAAGCGCAAGGGCGGGCCGAAGGCGCTCGAGAAACTGCTGCGGCCGCCGGCGGGCGCCAAGGCGCTGGCAAAGCTCGGCGACGACCGCGTGCTGGCCGAGATGACCAGGCGCGCGTTCTGCGCGGGTTTCGCCTGGAGCGTGATCGACGCCAAATGGCCGGGCTTCGAGGATGCATTTCTCGGCTTCCAGCCCGCCAAGCTCGCCTTCAAGCCCGACGAATATTGGGAGAAGCTGACCAGCGACACCAGGATCGTGCGCAACGGCGCCAAGATCATGTCGGTGCGCGACAATGGCCGCTTCGTACAGGAGATCGCGCGCGAGCACGGCAGCTTCGGCAAATTCCTCGCGGGGTGGCCGTCATCGGACGAGATCGGGCTGCTGGATCTGCTGACCAAGCGCGGCAGCCGGCTCGGCGGCAACACCGGGCAGATGCTGCTGCGCTTCCTCGGCTGGGACGGTTTCGTCACCTCGCGCGACGTCGTCGCCTGCCTGCGCGATGCCGGCCTCGATATCGCCGAGGAGGTCAAGTCGAAGCGCGATCTCGCCAAGGTGCAGGCGCAGTTCAACGCCTGGGCGGAGGAGACCGGGCTATCCTATCTGCATCTGTCGCGGATCTGCGCGATGTCGGTCGGCGAGAACCACACGCCCGAGGAGATTGAGAGGCGTACGCGGAGCGATTATTGATCGCGCCGCCGCTTACACCTGAACCCACGGCTTCTCGCCGTGGCGCTCGGACAGCGTGAAGATCTCGACGCCGTCGGCGGTGACGCCGACCGAGTGCTCGAACTGCGCCGACAGCGAGCGGTCGCGGGTCACCGCGGTCCAGCCGTCGGACAGGATCTTCACATGCGGCTTGCCGAGATTGATCATCGGCTCGATGGTGAAGAACATGCCGGGCTTCAGCGGCGCGCCTTCGCCGGGGCGGCCGATATGGATGATGTTCGGCTCGTCGTGGAACAGGCGGCCGAGGCCGTGGCCGCAGAAGTCGCGCACCACGCTCATGCCCTGCGGTTCGACGAAGCTCTGGATGGCGTGGCCGATATCGCCGGTGGTGGCGCCGGGTTTGACGGCGGCAATGCCGCGCATCATCGCCTCATAGGTCACCTCGATCAGCCGCTCGGCCTTCCGCGCGATGGCGCCGATCGCATACATGCGGCTGGAATCACCGTACCAGCCGTCGACGATGAAGGTGACGTCGACATTGACGATGTCGCCTTCTTTCAGCGGGCGGTCGCCCGGCATGCCGTGGCAGACCACGTGATTGATCGAGGTGCAGGTCGAGTAGCGATAGCCGCGATACATCAGCGTCGCCGGATAGGCGCCGTGGTCGAAGGCGAACTTGCGGACGAAGTCGTCGATGACCGAAGTCGGGACGCCCGGCTTGACGATGTCGGTGAGTGCGTCGAGGCATTTCGACACCAGGGCGCCGGCCTTGCGCATGCCGGCAAAGCCGCTCGGTCCGTGCAGCTTGATCTGGCCGGTCTTGCGAAGCGAGGTGTCGGTGGCGTCGATATAGCTCATGGTCGGGATGTTTCTGCGGGCAAGGGGCTGATTTCAGACCCTAATTTAATGATCGGCGCGCCCGGCGCAAGCCAAGGTTGGGCATGGGGACAATGCTCAAACGGCTTGATTTTTCGGGCCAAATCCGGAACAGCCGCGGCCGCTTGTCCGAAAAAGCCGCACGGAGGCGCTAGCTGGAGACCTCGACCGCGCTCTCGACCGGCAGCGCGCCGCCGCGGATCCGGAGTTCCCGCACCGGGTAGGGCACCTTGATGCCCTGCTGCTTGAAGGCATCCCACAGCGACAGCATGACGTCGCTCTTCACATTGTCCATGCCGTCGGGATCGGCGATCCAGAAGGTCAGCGAGAACTTCATGCCGAGCTCGGCGAATTCGGTCAGGATGCAGTTCGGCGGCTTGCCCTTGAGCGCGCGGGCGTGGGCCGTCGCGGTATTGATCGCGAGCTTGCAGACCAGCCTCGGATCGGCGTCGTAATTGGCGGCGAAAGCGATCTTCACCAGCGTATTCTTGTCGGTGTAGGTCCAGTTGGTGACCTTCTGCGTCACCAGGTCCTCGTTCGGGATCAGGAACTCGCGGCCGTCGCCGGCGGCGACCGAGATGTAGCGGGTCTTCATCGCGCTGATGCGGCCCTGGCTGTCGCCGATGGTGACGAGGTCGCCGGGCTTCACCGATTTGTCGACCAGCAGGATGATGCCCGAGATGAAATTGGCGACGATCTTCTGCAGGCCGAAACCGATGCCGACGCCGACGGCGCCGGACAGCACCGCCAGCGCCGACAGGTTGATCCCGACGGCGCTCAAGGCAATGGCGACCGCGACCACCATCAGGCCGATGCGAATGATCTTGACCAGCAACACCTGGATCGACGGGGTCAGGTCGGTCGAGCGGGTGATCTGGCCGTCGATGAAATTGCTGGCGATATTGCTCAGCCACAGCGCCAGGATCAGCACCGCGCCGGCCTTGATCAGCAGCAGCGGCGTCAGCCGCAGACCGCCCACGACGACCGCGAACGAATCCAGCGTATCGGCCGCCCAGTCGAGCTGGCCGATGATGCTGAGGGCGGCGACCACCCAGGCCGCGACCGAGACCAGTTTGACGATGAAGGCGTTGTCGATCACCGAGGTCACGAGGCGGATCACGAGCCAGGCCAGCGCCAGCTTGGCGGAGACTGCGATCAGATAGCTGCGGCTCGGCCAGGTCGCGTGCCACATCACGATGCGCGAGATCACCATCAGGATCGCGAACACGGCGGTGGAGGCGCTCGATACCATCACGCGGGCAAAGTGCCGGAGCGGCAGCGGCCAGCGGCTCGCCAGCGACGACATGTTGACCCGTGCATGAATGGCGGTATCGGCGGCGTAGGCGAGGCCCGCGGCCGCGAGGATGATGCCGAACTGCAGATAGAACCAGGGCGAGGCGATCTCGGCGCCGACCGAGCGCGCTGCCATTTGGATCGATTCCAGGACGTCCTTCCAGCTCATGTCCATCGGCAAAATCTCAACTTGAAGCGCGGGTCAGGCAAATGTGATTCGAATGCCCACGCAGATTCCCACAAAGGCGCGCACGCGACCATCGATACAACACAGTGTCGAGGCGACCTAGGGGAGGAAAGACCGGGCACATTGCCGCTTATCTCAGAAATCGGTTGGCGTCCCAGTGTGGCGACGATAAGGATGCAATTGCAAGTATTTGAGATCTCCGAAGGCGCATGGCATCCCTCGACTCCGTCAGTATAGCGATCCTGCTCGGCGCGGTGCTGGTGATGGCCGGCATCCTGTCCAGCCTGCTGGCGCTGCGGTTCGGCGCCCCGTTGCTGCTGGTGTTCTTGCTGGTCGGCATGCTGGCGGGCGATTCCGGCCCCGGCCGGCTGCAGTTCGACGACGTCCGCACCACCTATCTGGTCGGCTCGGTGGCGCTGGCGCTGATCCTGTTCGACGGCGGATTGAAGACGCGGTTTGCCAGCATCCGCACGGTGCTGGCGCCCTCGATGATGCTGGCGACCGCCGGCGTGCTGCTGACCGCGCTGATCACGGCGCCGGTCGCCCGCTATGTGCTCGACCTCAACTGGACCGAGTCATTGCTGGTCGGCGCCGTCGTGGCCTCGACCGACGCCGCGGCGGTGTTCCTCCTGGTGCACACCCAGGGCCTGCGCCTGCGGCCGCGGGTCGGCGCGACGCTGGAGGCGGAGTCCGGCACCAACGACCCGTTCGCGATCTTCCTCACCTTGATGCTGGTCGAGTTTATCTCGATCGGCCAGAGCTCGGCCTCGCACATCGCGATGGAGTTCATCCAGGAAGCCGTGCTCGGCGCCATCATCGGGGTGATCGGCGGCCGGCTGGTGGTGATCGCGCTGAATCGCGTCGCGCTGCCGCAGGGCCTGCATGCGCCGTTCGTCACGACCGCGGCGCTGGTGATCTTCGGCGGCTCCCAGATCGTGCATGCCTCGGGATTCCTCGCGGTCTATCTCGCCGGTATCATCATCGGCAACCGGCCGACCCGCGCGCATAATTCGGTGGTGACGTTCCTCGACGCCGCGACCTGGCTGGCGCAGATCGTGATGTTCGTGCTGCTCGGCCTCCTGGTGTCGCCGCATCGCCTGCTCTCCAGCGCCGGCGGCGCGGTGCTGGTGGCATTCGCGCTGATGCTGGTGGCGCGGCCGCTGGCGGTGCTGATCTGTCTCGCGCCGTTCAAGTTCAACTGGCGGGAGAAGGTCTTCATCGCCTGGACCGGCTTGCGCGGCGCGGTCGCGATCTTCCTGGCCTCGATCCCGATGCTGGTCGGCCTCTCGAAGGCCTATCTCTACTTCGACGTCGCCTTCGTCGTCGTCATCATCTCGCTGCTGCTGCAGGGCTGGACGCTGGCGCCGGCGGCACGGCGGCTGCACGTCGCGCTGCCGCGCGCCGAGCGCGGTCCGCGCCGTGTCGAACTGGACCTGCCCGGCCAGCTCGAGCAGCAGCTGGTCGGTTATCCGGTGCGGCCGAAGAGCCTGTATTTCCGCCGCGGCCTGATCCCGTCGTGGTCGAAGCCGACGCTGGTGATCCGCGACGAGCGGATCCTGACGCCGGTCGAGGCCGATCCGGTCACGCCCGGCGACTACATCTATCTGCTGGCGCCGCCGGAGCGCGCCGAGGCGCTCGATCGTTTCTTCGTCGACATGGCGCCGTCGAGCGCGCCCGATCCGCATCTGCTCGGCGACTTCATGGTGTCCGGCGAGCATACCCTCGGTGAGCTCGCCGAGATCTACGGCGTCAAGGTCGACGAGCACCAGGCCAAGCTGACGCTCGCGGATTATTTCGACGTCAATCTCGACCGCGCGCCGAAGGAAGGTGCCGAGCTCGCGCTCGACGAGATCGTGCTGGTGGCGCGCAGCATCAGCGGCGGCCGCGTCAATGTCGTCGGCCTGCGCCTGCCGGAGGAAGACGAGAAGGTCGTGCCGCAGACGCGGATGCAGACCATCCGGCGCAAGCTCGCCGATATCTGGGCGTCGGTCGCCGGCGTCTGAGCCGCGCCATCACTGCTTGCGCAGGAAGCTCGAATCCGGGGCGAATTTCTTGATCATGTCGGACAGGCCGTCGTCCGCCGGCGGGTCCTTGGACGTAGCGTCCGCCTTGGGCCCGCCCTTGAGCTTCTGGCCGGAAATCTCAGCCAGCGCTGCGAGAAGCGTCTCGTCCAGATTGTCGGCCGCTGTTTTTGTAGGCGCCGTCTTCGCGGGCGGCGTGGTGGCGGGCGGAGGCGGAACGGGCTTTGGCGGATTGGCGCCGATCTCGGCCTTCGCTGGTGGCAGCTTCGGCAGCTCCGACACCGGCTCCGGCTCCGGCTTGAACGTGTCCGCCCGCCTGGCGGCGGCCTCGCTGATGGCCGTGATCAACGATGCTTCGAGGTCGGCGGGCGTCGCCGCCGGCATCGGCGGCGGCTCGGCGGGCTTCGCATCACGGGGGGCGCGACCGAACAGCGGCTCCCGCTGGCTCGCCGTCGACGGCTGGCTGTCGGTGGCCTTGCCAGGGTCCTTGGCAGGCTTGAAGAGACCCGCGCGCTCGGCGGCGACCCTGGCGGAAGCCTCCTCGACCGTGGCGAGCAGGGACGCTTCCAGTGCATTGGCGGGATTGTTCGGCGAAGCCGCCGGCTTGGCGGCGGGGGCGGCCTTTGGCTCCGGTCGGGCTGGCGTCAGCGGCGGTGGCTGCGATGCTTCGACCGCGGGCGGCGGGGCCGGCTGGCCGTCACGGGCGCGCGCGATGATGCCGTCGACGATCGCGCCCAGGCGGCTCTTGTCGGGGGCGGCGAGATAGCTGGCCGCGAGCTCGTCGACATATTGCGGGCCGTAGTCGGCCAGCACCTTGGCAAGCTGGGCGAGATCGGGATCGCTCTCGACCAGCCGGCGCCAAGCCTGCCGGTCATAGGGCGTGTCCGCGTTCTTGTCGGGCCAGGCCACCCGGCGCGGCTGGCGTTGCGGTCCGGTGTCCTGGTCAGTGTCTTGGCCGGTGACCGGGGCGAGGATCGGCGGCTGTAGCCCGGGACTGAGGCGCGGCGGGGTAAATCCCCCAGCCCCGGCCGGCACGGCATCATCACCGAGGCGTCGGCGGCGCTCGGCGACCTGTAGCGAGATCAGGCCGATGCCCATCAGCAGGAAGCCGAGCGCGGCCCACGAAATCGTGGCGCACAGCAGCCCGCCGATCAGCAGCAATACCCAGCCAGTCAGTCGCAAAGTGCACCTTTCCCCATGCCCGATCGGATGTCCCGATCCGGGCCTAGCAGACAAGATGGGCTATCTTATGCCGACTTTCGGAAAAACGGCCAGCTAGGCGCCGCCCGTCAACACCTTAACACCGCCGAACGCCGTGACCTGGCCGCGGCGCAGCATCACGATCTGGGTGGCGAGCTGGCGAAGCTCGGCCGCGTCGTGGCTGACATAGACCATCGGGACGCCGGCCTCGTCGCGCAGCCGCACCAGATAGGGCAGGATCTCGAGCTTGCGGCTTTCGTCGAGCGCGCCCAGCGGCTCGTCCAGCAGCAATAGCCGCGGCTTGGACAGCAATGCGCGGCCGAGCGCGACGCGCTGCCGCTCGCCGCCGGAGAGCTTTCCGGGGCGTCGGTCGAGCAGGGCGCCGATGTCGAGCAGATCGACGACGCGCTTGTGTTGCGCAGGATCCTCGGTGAGGCGGTTCATGCGGCGGCCGTAATCGAGGTTCTGCCTGATATCGAGATGCGGAAACAGCCGGGCGTCCTGGAAGACGTAGCCGATGCGCCGGCGCCAGGTCGGGACGTGAATGCCGGCTGCCGTGTCATCGACCGTCTCGCCGTCGATCACGATGGTGCCGCGATCAGGACGAACCAGCCCGGCGATCATGTTGATCAGCGACGTCTTGCCGGCGCCGGACGCGCCGAACAGGCCTGTGACGCGGCCCTCGCTGCTGAACGACGCCGCCAGCGAAAACTCTCCGAGCTGCTTGGTGATGTCGACGCGCAGCATCGCTATTGTCCGTGCAGGCGCGCGGTGGCGCGGCGCGCAAACACTTCGGCGGCGACCAGTGCGCCAACCGCGAGCACGATCGAGATGATCACGAGCCGCGCTGCGGCCGTGTCGCCATCAGGCGTCTGGATCAGCGAGTAGATCGCCGATGAAATGGTCTGGGTCTCGCCGGGGATGTTGGAGACGAAGGTGATGGTCGCGCCGAACTCGCCGATCGCCTTGGCAAAGCCGAGCACCATGCCGGCCAGCACGCCCGGCAGCGCGAGCGGCAGCGTCACCGTTGCGAACACCCGCCAGGGCGCGGCGCCGAGCGTCTCGGCGGCCTGCTCGAGGCGGCGGTCGACGGCCTCGATCGAAAGCCGGATCGGGCGCACGAGAAGCGGAAACGACATCACGCCGCAGGCGAGCGCAGCACCGGTCCAGCGGAACGCGAAGACGATGCCGAGATGATCGGCCAGCCAGCCGCCGACCAGTCCGCGCTTGCCGAAGGTCAGCAGCAGCAGATAGCCGGTGACGACGGGCGGCAGCACCAGCGGCAGATGCACGACGGCATCGAGCAGCGACTTGCCCCAGAAATCGCGCCGCGCCAGCAGCCAGGCGACCGCTATGCCGAACGGGGTCGCCACCAGCGTTGCGATGACGGCGACCCGCAGCGACAGCAGGATCGCCGTCCATTCGGTCGGCGAGATCTCGAACACGCTCACGTCGTCGGGCTGATCAGGAACTTGAAGCCGTACTTCTCGAGGATCGTCTTCGCCGCGGAAGAACGCAGGAAGGCGAGATAGTCAGCGGTCTCGGGCCTGGCGGTCGTGGTCGCCGCGACCGGATAGATGATCGCGGGATGGGTGTCGGCCGGGAAGGTGCCGACGATCTTGACGCCCGGCTCGACCTTGGCGTCGGTCGAATAGACGATGCCGAGCACGGCTTCGCCGCGCGCCACCAGCGTCAATGCCGCGCGCACGCTCTCGGCCATCGCGAATTTCGGCTCCGCCGCCTGCCAGGCGCCGAGCTTCTCGAGCGCGGCCTTGGCGTATTTGCCGACCGGCACCGCCTTGACGTCGCCGGTGGCGATCTTGCCGTCGCCGGCGAGCCTGGCGAGATCGAAGCCGGGTCCGATGCTGACATTGCCGATCATGGAATCCTTCGGCGCGATCAGCACGATCGAGTTGCCGAGCAGGTTCACCCGGGTCGGCTCATTGATGGTCTTCTGCTTGATCGCATAGTCCATCCAGTCGGTGTCGGCGGAGACGAACACGTCGGCCGGCGCGCCCTGCTCGATCTGTCTTGCCAATGCCGAGCTTGCTGCATAGCTGGCGTTGATCTTGACGCCGGCCCTGGCGGTGTAGGCCGCATCGATCTCGTCGAGCGCGTTCTTCATCGAGGCGGCCGCAAAGACGGTGAGCGTCTTGTCTTCGGCGCTCGCGGGCGAATGGATCGCGCCGAGCAGGATGACGAAGGCAGTGAAAAGTCCGGCAAGTCGTGACATGGAAGCGCTCCGTGCGAGCTCGAGCGCAAACGGGCGCGCGAATCAGGCGTTGGGTGGGTTCTGGGCGCGACGGACGGAAGCGCTGTTCCGCGGGTCCCCGACGGACTTACGGTCCTCGGGGATATCGCACTGCAAACATAGCAGGCTGGGACTTACGGTAAAGGCGACCGTTTGTCTAACCGCTCGTGCTATTCATCCGACGGCTGGATCGCGATCGACAGCGAGTTCTCCTTTGAGCCGCTGACCTGCAGCACGAAGGGGCCGGCAGCAAGGTCATATTTCATGGTCTTGCGGATGCCGTCGCAATCGGTCGCGCCGCTGAAGGCCTTCGGCTTCAGGAAATGCCCGTCCTGCACCAGGTCGACCCAGGCACCGGCCGACAGGCTGACGGTGTAGAGCCCGGCCTTCGGTGCGGCCTTGAAGCTGGTGAAGCCGGCGAAGGTGCCGTCCTTCGGCGCGCGCTCCGGCGGCGTCGGCAGTTTGGCCTCGCCGGGCGCAACCAGCGCCAGCGTGATGGCGGTCGGCGGCAGTGCGGCCTGTTCGCTGCCCGAGGCAAGCTTGGCGCGATCGGGCGCGGTGAGCGCGGCGCGTGCGCGGTCGATCGACCATTTGAACTTGTCGCAGCCGCTCGGCTCTTCCGCCGCGAAGGCGGGAACTGAGGCAAGCAGGAGCGATGCGGCGAGGAGCGATTTGCGCATGACTGGTCCAGTGCAATTGTGACGGATGAAAGAGATCAGCGGCCCCGATCCATCGCTCGAACGCGCTTACGGCGCGACGACGCGAGATCATAACGCAGTTCAAGCCGGCCGGAAAAGCCGCCTGACAAAGATGTTATTGCTCTGAATATTACTGCTTGGCGTCGGTTGCGTTCAGCACCGTCTTGCAGGCCGCCGGCATCTGCGCCAGCGTCATCGGCGGGCGCGGTTTCGGCGGCTTCGGCGGAGGCTTCGGATGCAGCACCGAATCCTTGAACCAGAAGGCGAGATCTGACGGCTTGCAGCCTTCGCCTTCCGTCTGCGGTTTCTGTCCCTCGCATGCCGGGCTGCCGGGCGGACATCGCATGCGGATGTGGAAATGATAGTCGTGGCCCCACCACGGCCGGATCTTCGACAGCCAGCGGCGATCGCCCTTGGCCTCGCGGCACAGCGCCTTCTTGATCGCCGGGTTGACGAAGATGCGCTGCACCGCCGGCTCGCGCGCCGCATCGCGGATGACCAGCACATGACCGGGCGTGAAGACGCGCGGATCGACATCGAGCCGGTCGTCGCGCACCATCATCACCGCCGACATCTCCTCGCGATCCTCGCGCGACAATTTGCGATCCGGCATCGGCGTCAGCCAGATGTCGGCGTCGAGGCCGATCTGGTGGCTGGCGTGACCGGAGAGTGCGGGGCCGCCGCGCGGCTGGCCGATGTCGCCGACCAGGATGCCCGGCCAGCCGGCGTCCTTGTGCGCGTTGGCCGCCAGCCGCTTCAACAGAGCGATCATGGCGGGATGAGCCCAATAGCGGTTGCGCGACAGGCGCATCACCTGCCAGGTGTCGCCGTTCAGCGGCATCTGCGCGGCGCCGGCGAGACAGCCCTTGGTGTAGCCGCCGATCGATTGGGTCGGCAGTGCCGCCGGCAACACCTTGCGCGCGAACAGCTGCTTCGCCCCGATCGTTGGATCGCCGGGGTTAGCGAGCGGCGGCAATGGCTGCGGATTGAGCGAGCCCTTGTCCTGCGCACGTGCGGAGATGCTGCAGGCGACGAGGGCGGAGATCAGGAGCGGGATCAGACGCAGGCGGGGTGTCATTCGGATCACTCTGTCTGCGCAAGGCTAACATGGATTCGAGGCAGGCCAACCGCGCTTTCATCCCATTTGCTTGATCGCCCACAAGGCCGATCAAGATGACCCGCGGCTTGCCGGCTCGCATGTGATCCACGCCATTTTACAAGCGCGCGTTGCAGGCGACATCATGCGCGCAATCATTTCAGGCAGGCGTTATGATGACGAGCGTATGTTGCGTACGGCCGGTGTTTGCCGCCGCGATTGCCGCGTCGACATTGGCACTCTCTCCGGCGCAAGCCGACATCGTCGTTCACATCGACAAATCATCGCAGCGCATGGCGGTGAGCGTCGACGGCGCAACGCGCTATAACTGGCCGGTGTCGACCGGTCGCCGCGGTTACGGCACGCGGATCGAGATCACCAACTGGCGTCGCAGCACGGCGTGAATCCGGTCGCGCCTTTACCGCGTGATAACCTTGTCACACGCTGGCAAACATTGATGCGCTCGCAGCGTTTTCGGCGCATTCACTGTGCAGGCGGACGCTGGTTTACCCTTCCTTCACCACGCTCCGGCGCTTCCACGCCGCAAATCTGCGCGCAGCGGCGCTTGCGCAGCGCCGGCCCCTCGCGTTCGGCGTGAGCTCGCCTGCAAAGCAGGCAGGTATGGCTTTCTCAGGCAGCGCAGCCATTCGCCGAGAGATACCAATTTTTCAGACACTTATCGCAGAAATGTCGCCGAACTGGAATGCGCGTGGGGCGTGCGATACCGATGATGCGGCCGAAAAAGATCAAGAAACCGAAGCAGGCCAAACTGTCCGGTCCTCAGGGCCGCCGGGTGAGACCGATGCCGAAGATGTCCGGCAGTTCGCGCCGGACCGCCGTCGAGATCGGCGAACTGGTGCGCCAGCGCGCGCAGGCCGATGCCGCGATCGCCGAGGCCCGCAAGTCCAATGCGCGGCTACGTGAGGCGATCGACATCCTGCCGCAAGGCATCGTGTTCCTGGACCCCGAAGGCCGTTACACCCTCTGGAACAAGAAATACTCGGAAATCTACAAGCGCAGTTCCGACCTGTTCGAGCAGGGTGCGCGGCTGGAAGACACCATCCGCGTCGGCGTTGCGCGCGGCGACTATCCCGAGGCCGCCGGGCGCGAGGAAGAGTGGATCGCCGAGCGGCTCGAGAAGATGTACCGGCCGGGCGAGCGGCACGAGCAGGTGCTGGCCGATGGCCGCGTGGTGCTGATCGAGGAGCGGCTGACCTCGGATGGCGGCATCGTCGGCCTGCGCGTCGACATCACCGAACTGAAGCAGCGCGAGGCGTCGTTCCGCCTGCTGTTCGACGGCAATCCGGTGCCGATGATCCTGTGCGCGCTCGACGGCAAAAAGATCCTCGCGGTCAACGACGCCGCGATCGCGCACTATGGTTATGTCCGTGCCGAATTCGAGAAGATGACGATCAAGAGCCTGCAGGCGTTCGATGCCGAGCTGCCCTGGGCCGCAGGCCGCAGCAGCGACGAGCAGGCGGCGCGGACCTGGAAGCATGTGCGCGCGGACGGCACGCTGATCGACCTTGCGATCTATTCGCGCCAGCTGATGCATGGCGACCAGCCGGCGATGCTGCTCGCGCTGATGGACATCACCGAGCGCAAGCGCGCCGAGGCGCGGCTGGCGTTCATGGCCCAGCACGACAGCCTGACCGGCCTGCCGAACCGCAATCTGCTGCGCCAGCAGATGGAGGACATGCTGCAGCACACCCGCCGCTCGACCGACAAGGTCGCGGTGCTGATGCTCGGGCTCGACAATTTCAAGGCGGTCAACGACACGCTCGGCCACGGCATCGGCGACAAACTGTTGCGCGGGGTCGCCAAGCGCCTGCGCTCGACGCTGCGCGAGGAAGACGCGCTGGCCCGGCTCAACTCCGACGAATTCACCATCGTGCAGGGCGGCGTGATGCGGCCCGAGGACGCGGTGCTGCTGGCGCGGCGGATCCTGGATGCGATCGGCGAGCCCTATCTGCTCGACGGCCATTCGGTGGTGGTCGGCGCCAGCATCGGGATCGCGATGTCGCCCGGCGACGGCGAGGATTCCGAAAAGCTCCTGAAGAGCGCCGACATGGCGCTGTCGCGCGCCAAGAGCGAATTCCGCGGCACCTTCTCGTTCTTCGAGGCCGAGATGGATGCGCGCGCGCAGAGCCGCCGCAAGATCGAGATCGATCTGCGCGGCGCGATCCAGAATGAGGGCCTGCGGCCCTATTACCAGCCGCTGGTCGATCTCGCCAGCGGACGCATCACCGGCTTCGAGGCCCTGGTGCGCTGGCCGCATCCGGAGCGCGGCATGATCTCGCCCGGCGAGTTCATCCCGGTGGCCGAGGAGACCGGCCTGATCAATCCGCTGGGCGCGCTGATGCTGCGTCGCGCCTGCATGGACGCGGCGCAATGGCCCGACGACGTCCGCGTCGCGGTCAATCTGTCGCCGCTGCAATTCCGCACCGGCAATCTGCTGGCGCTGGTCACCGACGCGCTGCGGCAATCCGGCCTGCCGGCGCGGCGGCTCGAGCTCGAGATCACCGAGACGCTGCTGCTCGAGAAGAGCAGCCAGGTGCTGGCGACGCTGCATGCGCTGCGCGCGCTCGGGGTGCGGATGTCGATGGACGATTTCGGCACCGGCTATTCGAGCCTCAGCTATCTGCGCAGCTTTCCGTTCGACAAGATCAAGATCGACCAGTCGTTCGTGCGCGACCTCGGCGCGAACCCGGACGCGCAGGCGATCGTGCGCTCGATCGTCAGCCTCGGCGTGGGGCTCGGCGTCACCATCACGGCCGAGGGCGTCGAGACCGAGGCGGAGCTGAGCTGCCTGCGCGCCGAGGGCTGCCACGAGGGCCAGGGTTTTCTGTTCAGCCGCGCCCGGCCGAACGCCGAGGTCATCAGCCTGCTGAAGGCGCAGCGCGTCGCGACGGCGGCGTAGTGAAGTCTAAAGTGAGATGATGTTATCTCGGACCAAGCGTCGAACCCCGCTTCGCCTCGCCCCGCGTGCGGGGAGAGGCCGGAAGGCATCGTCAGATGCGTTCCGGGTGAGGGGGAGTCTCCGCGAACGCAGCTATCACCGAATGTGCGGAGACGGCCCCTCACCCTAACCCTCTCCCCGTAAGAACGGGGCGAGGGCGCACACCGCCGCCGCTCCTCGACCTAACCTCATCACGGGCTACGTCGCCTTCTTGTTCAAATGATAGGTCAGCGCCAGCGCCACGCAGTGGCGCAGCGCCGCCTCCGGAAGCCTCCCCGCGACATCGAGCAGGATCGCGCGGTTGCCGCTGTAGCTGAGCTCGGGATAGAGCTCGCGGAAGGTCTCGACCAGATTGGTCTGGCAATGGAAATAGACCGCGACCTGGTCGGCGGCGGGCTTCACCTGATCGATCCGGATCGTGCTGCCGCTGCCGGTCTCCGGCGTAAGGTAGCTCGGCTGCCCCCATTTCAACGTCTCTTCCAGCGCGCCGACGCCCCTGGTGGCCTTCGCGGTCTCGAAGATCAGGCGCCGCAGCGCCAGCAGCTTGGCCTTGACCGGGGCAGGGTAAGCGTCGAACAGCGCATCTGCCGAGGCGGGATTGCGCGGCCGCGGTTTCCTCGTCACTCTGGCGTTCGATTTCTTCATCGCCCGGTCATGGTTGTTTGGTGCGCTTGCACGGAAACTAGAGCAATCGCCAACGGCGTGAAAGCCCAGGGTTGAACCTTCACCGCCGCCGTTTCGTCTTAACGGCCGGGGTGCCAGAACGAGATGAGCCCGATGAGCATCAGCAGCACCGTACCACCTGTTGCGGCGGTACCGCCGCTCTATGCGCGGTTCTCCCGCCGCTTTCGTGGCATCTTCATCGATTGGATCGTCACGCTGGTGGCAATATCCGCCGCCTTGCTCGTGGTGTCCGTGGTCGCCATCGATTCCGTTTCGCGTGCGCTCGGGATCGTGGTGATCGCGGCGCTGGTGCTTTACGAACCGGTCCTGGTGTCATTCACGGGCGGGACCGTCGGGCATCATCTCAGCAATCTGCGCGTCGTCGATGACGCGACCGGCGGCAATGTCGGCTTCCTGAAGGCGTGCGCTCGGCTCCTGATCAAGGGCTTTCTCGGCTGGTACTCCACGATCCGGTGACGCGGTCGACGGTGCAGATCCGCGATCCAGCGAGGGCGCGGCCGGGCCAATTCATCATCGAGCGCGTCGAGGAGACGCGGGCGTCCCTCATGCCGGCGCGCTGGCAGCGCATATTGTTGATCTGCCTGTATCTGCCGCTCATCTTCCTCATCGTCACCTTGCTCGGCGTGATTGCCGACATGCTGTTGCGAGGCTGTGCGTTCAATTCCTGTACCCATGCGCAAGAGATCGTCGACCTCCTGCTCAGCGTTGTGCTGCTGCTGGGAATGGCGGCGGTCATCGCGCTGGGCTGGAGGGGCAAGCTGCCCGGGGCGCGGGTCAGTCGCGCCTCACGATGACAGCGCCTTGAACGTCGTCGAGGCCGCCGTCAGCGAGGCAGACGATCGCTGCGCCGCCGCTCAGGCCGCGTTGCGCAGGCCGGCGAGGAACGTGTCGACGCTGTGCGACAGCGCGGAGGCGTGATCGCCGAGCTGGCTCGACGTATCCAGCACATTGCCGGTGAGGGCGCGGGACTGGCCGGCGGCTTCGCTGGCGCCCGCGATATTGGCGGAGACCTCCACCGTGCCGGAAGATGCCTGCTGCACGCTGCGGGCGATCTCCCGCGTCGCCGAGTCCTGCTGCTCGACGGCGGCCGCGATCGCGGTGGCGATGCCCGAAATCTCGCGGATGGTGCCGCTGATGTCGCCGATCGCGCTGACGCAGTTGCCGGTGGCGGACTGGATCGCGCCGACCTGGCCGGCGATCTCGTCGGTCGCCTTCGCGGTCTGGCTCGCCAATTCCTTCACCTCGGCGGCGACCACGGCAAAGCCGCGACCGGCCTCGCCGGCGCGCGCCGCCTCGATGGTGGCGTTGAGCGCCAGCAGATTGGTTTGGCTGGCGATCGCGCTGATCAGGCGCAGCACGTCGCCGATCTTCTCCGCGGAGGCGGCGAGGCTCGTCACCATCTCGGTGGTCTCCGTCGCCTTGGCCACCGCGTTGTCGGCAACGCGGCTGGAATGGCTGACCTGGCGGCCGATCTCGGTGATCGAGGAGGCCAGCTCTTCGGTGGCGGCCGCGACCGCATTGACGCTGGCCGACGCCTCCTCGGACGCGGCGGCTGCCGCTGCGGTCCGTTCGGAGGTGCCGTTGACGCTGGTGGTGATCTCGCCCGCGACGCGCTGCATGGCGCTCGACGACTGCGCGACGGCGGCGACCATGCCCTTGACGTCGGCTTCGAAGCGGTCGG
Organism: Bradyrhizobium sp. USDA3010; assembly: GCF_056429065.1. Classification (NCBI taxonomy): domain Bacteria; kingdom Pseudomonadati; phylum Pseudomonadota; class Alphaproteobacteria; order Hyphomicrobiales; family Nitrobacteraceae; genus Bradyrhizobium; species Bradyrhizobium sp. USDA3010. Next base: position 509,721 of record NZ_JBWJZD010000001.1, on the reverse strand, counting down.
CCATCTGCCGCTGCAGCGCCTGCTTGTCGGCCGCGGCCTTCACCTTGTCGGCCTCCTGTGCATCGCGCAGCGAGGAGGTTTCGAGCATGCCGCGGCGGAACACGTCGACCGCCTTGGCCATCGTGCCGAGCTCGTCGCGCCGCTCGCTGCCGGGGATCGTGACGCTGGTGTCGCCGCTGGACAGCCGGTTCATCACCGCGGTGATCGCGGTGAGCGGCCGTGACAGGCCGCGGCCGAGCAGGAACGCCAGCAACACGGCCGCGGCCAGGATCGCGACGGTGCCGAGGATCAGATTGCGCTGCGCGCTCGCCGCGGCGGCTTCATAGTCGCTGGTGTCCTTGATGATCTCGAGCACGGCGACCGGCTCGCCGGCATAATTCCTGATCTGCCCGAGATAGAGCTCCACCGCATGGCCGTCGAGCTTCGCATCGCGCAGCAGTGCTGCACCGTTCATCACGCTCTTGAGCTCGTCCGGGGTTGCGACCACGGTGTCGCCGAAGGTCGAGGACAGCCGCTTGAAGGTCTGGCCGTCGAAGGAATGCACGGCGAGGTCGATGCCGAAGCGCTTCTTGGCGCGGTCGACGAATTCCTTGCCGAAGGCGGCGCCGACGTCGACATTGGCCAGCGTCCTGCCGTCATGCATGACCGGGGTCATGCCGAAGATCGAAAGCGCTTCGCGGCCGGGCTCGACGCCGACGATCGGCTTGCCGGCCTTGATCGATTCCACCACCGTCGTACGACGCGTGGAGGCGTCGTCGCCGAACAGTTTCGGCGCGTGGACCCGGTAGAAGCTGGTCGCCGGCGCCTGCCAGAACGAGATCAGCGGGATGCCTTGCGCCTTCATCGACGCCGAGGCGGCGCCGAGCAGCTTGCCGAGGCCATCGCGGTCACCCCTGGCGATGGCATCTTCGACCGGCGGCAGGGCGGCGATCACGGCCGAGACCGCAAGCGCGGCGCGGCCTTCGTATTCGATCGCTGCAATCACGCTGTCATATTGCAGCTTGAGCTGTTGATCGAGCGCGAGCCGCGTCAGCGTGCGCTGCTGGCTGATGCAGAAGCTGCCGAGGATGGCGCAGGCGACTGCAACGGTCAGTGAAATCGCCAGGATCAGGCGGGCGGCAATCGATCGAAGCTTGAACATGGGGCCAGTGGAACTCCAGGCATTAGCGCCGGCCGCAAAGTCCCACAAAAAGCTTAACAACCGGATGTTGTTGGCGCCGGTATCCGAACCGCGATCATGGCCGCCGGTGCTACTTTCGTACTGTTCGCTAAAGCGCGATGAGACTGGGTTGAAGCAGTCGGACCGCAGACTCGCTTCGCCTCCGTTGCTTGCGGGCGGTCGAGACCAGCGAAGCTCGCTCTTAGGCCGACGCGCCCCGAGCGACGCGGAGCGTCGTCAGGAGCGCGGCGCGCGGGGCTGTCCACGATGGCATTCGCGGCGCTACCCCCAGCCCTCCACGAGCGAGAGAGGAGCGCAGCGTCCTCGCGGTCGTTAGGGCGCGTCATAAACGCCAGCGGGGTAGCACGCCACACGCATCCGGGAATCGAGTCGAGTTACGTCATGGAAGGTGGCGGGGGCGAACTTCCGGTCGAGGGCCAACCGACGCGCATACTCAAGGCCGGCGAAGCCTTTCAGATCCCGCCTCAAACCCCGCATGCCGGCGGCAAGCCTGCAGAGATGAAAACTAGGCTATTGATCAATTACATCGTGGAGAAAAGGCAAACCGCTCGCGACGCCGGTCTGATTTGCACCTTGGATCGATGCCAAGGCTGGCCTTGCCAGCCTTGGGATTCGGCATTGGGTACGGACCTATTTCGAGGGTCAGCTGCTCTGTGAGTTTGCCCCTGATCGGACGTCAAAGCTGTCCGGAAGGGCATATCGCACAGGTCGAGGCCATGATACGGTGTAACCTTTGGGAGAGCTGAAAGCATCGGAGAGCCAGCAACCCAACTGGAGGATTGTGATGAGCATCACTCGCCGCGCCGCAACGCTTGGCGGTCTCAGCCTGCTAGCCGGAACATCCGCAAGCACCGTAAGCCGGGCCGAACTCGGCTCTTTTCTTGGGATCGGGGAAGGACTTGAGGATTTCATACTTGCCACCGACGCCTACATCTTTGGCTATCCACTGGTCACGATGGAGACGACGCGGAGGGTCATAACCAACGTGGCGGACCCGATCGGAACGCGCGGGCCGATGGGCCAAATCATCAAGCTACGCCAGTATCCAGATGCTTCGTTCCGGGACGTAACGGCGCCGAATGCCGACACGCTATACACGACCGCGTTCTTCGATGTCGGCAAGGAGCCTTGGGTACTCAGCATTCCGGATATGAACGGACGTTATGCGCTTTTCCCGATGCTGGATGGTTGGACCACTGTGTTTCAGGTGCCGGGTAAGCGTACCACCGGTACCGGTGCGCAGACCTACGCGGTAACTGGCCCCGGATGGAAGGGCACACTGCCCGCCGGCGTCAAGGAGTACAAATCTCCGACCAACATTGTCTGGCTACTAGGCCGCATCTACTGCACCGGCACGCCTGAAGATTATGCCGAGGTCCACAAGCTGCAGGATGAGTTTAAGCTCGTGCCGCTTAGCTCGTACGGCAAACCCTACACGCCTCCCGCAGGGAGCGTCGATCCATCGATCGACATGAAGACGGCCGTGCGCGAGCAGGTCAACCGCATGGACGCTGTGGCGTACTTCACGCTGCTCTGCAAGCTCATGAAAGAAAATCCGCCAGCGGCAGTGGACGCACCTCAGCTCGCCAAGTTTGCGAGCATTGGCATCGTTCCCGGTCAGGACTTCGATGCGACTAAGCTCAAGGCGGATTTCGTCAAACGCGTGCCAGAGGTCGGCTTCGACCGGATCATGCTGCAGTTCAAGATCAACAAGGACGTCAAGGACGAGAACGGCTGGGCCTATACGACCAAGACCGGCATCTATGGTACCGATTATCTGATGCGGGCGCTCGTCACCGCTATCGGGCTCGGTGCCAACCGGCCGCAGGATGCGGTCTACCCGACCTCGATGAAGGACGGAGAAGGCAAGAAGTACAACGGCGCGAACAAATACGTAATGCGCTTCTCCGAAGGCCAACTGCCACCTGCGGAGGGTTTCTGGTCGTTAACGATGTACGATGCCGGCTACTTCTTCGTAAACAATCCGCTCAATCGTTACTCGATCAGCGCGCGGCAAAATCTGAAATCGAACCCGGACGGATCGACCGATCTGTACATTCAGAAAGACTCGCCCGGTGCCGACAAGGAGTCGAACTGGCTTCCCGCACCTCCCGGCGATTTTATCCTGATGCTGCGGATGTATTGGCCCGACGAAAGCGATCCTTCGATTATCGACGGATCATGGAAGATTCCGCCGGTGAAGAAGGTGTGATGTGGGGAGTGAGCACGGGGTCGCGGCAGACCCCGTACTCCTCGTCTTGGTGAGACCTTTGTTGCTGCCTAACATAAGGGCAGTACGTCAATCGCGAACTACGACCGGTATTTGATCGCCGCATTGTTCGACCTAAAGGGGCTGAGCCATGAATTGTAGTAAGCAGTTTGCTGTCGTCTCCGTGGTCTTCGCAGTTCTTCAGCCATGGTGTGCGAGAACACTCAATGCGAGGGACGCCGATCTCGCCCCTCTCATATTCGCTGCGGCTCAGACTGCCAAACAGCAATGCATGAATACCTGCCGCGCACGATATCGCGACTGCCTGTCCTTGAAGCAAATACCATCCCCGGAGTGCCGGGGTGTTTACCGGGATTGCACCCGCAACACCTGTAGTGCTGTGCGGGGATGACCGGCGCGCATGCTTGAAACGCCATCAGTCACGCAGCTTTCCCAAGTCATCAGTCACGCGATTGCACCAGCATTCATTCTGGGCGCAGTTGCCGGCTTCATATCTGTTTTGGTGACACGCCTCAACCGGATCATCGACAGGTGTCGCGTTGTTGGGTTTCATGAAGGCGCCGAGCCGACTAAGGAGCGGGTTTACCCCGATATGTCGCAACTCAACCGCCGTGCGGCGCTCATCAATCGAGCGCTCTTTTGGGCGGTAGCAAGTGCGCTCGTCACCATTCTTCTCATGATCGTCGCATTTGTAGATGCGTTTTTTGAGCTGCCTCATGAAAGAGGCGTTGCTCTGTTGTTTACCTTAGCACTTATATTGTTTGGGGTTTCTCTCGTCAGCTTCGCTCGGGAGATCCGAATAGCGATCATGGATCCCAACAATTACGATTGAGCCTAACTGATCCTTCGCCGCCACATCCCTTGTTCAACAGGCGATGGAGGCATTTCCGTTGATGGTCCCATAGCTGACGGTCTGAATGATCTTCGAGAAGGCCGGCTCTCCGAAGTGAACCGGAAGTCCCTGGGTTCGGAAGTGATCAACCGCTTTTGACGCAAAGCGGACGTCCGTCCTTCTCAATGCAGCTAGCCGCAATCAGTCCTTCGCGATTTGAGTGTGAACGTGCCTCGAACATTGATCTCTCTATCGTTCGTGGGATCAATTCTTTGACGCGTAGATCGGCCTTGAGACCCCGCGCCGATCACCGTAGAGTTGAAGACCTGCAAACCGGCGACGAGTTGCGAGCTCAGCGTAGGGAAATCACCGCGTCTAAAACTGAGAGTAGCTCTTCCTATTGGCCGCTCGCATAGGTGACATCGTCATGAGCATCGGTTTAGACCGAAAACCGCGGGTACGCCGGACGACGCCGCCGTCGGAAAGTGTCGTTGCGAGCTGGTACGAGAACGCCAGTTTACTCGATAGCTACAGCATCGACTTGAGTGCATCGGAACAGCCGAGCATGCGCGAGCTGGCGACGCGGACACTCGTCAATCCACCCGCGTGGCAAAAGGCATTGATCGCGCTGCGCGACGCCATGGTAACGCCCTTTGGCATCAAAACCTCCGATACGGTCAGGACGTCCCCCGACAGCCATGAACGGGTGGACTTCTTCCCGGTGCACTGGGAGGGCAAGGACGAAATTGTGCTCGGTACGGATGACCGACACCTGGACTTCCGGCTATCCCTGCTCCGACGCCACTCTCCAACGGGCACGCTGCTCATCGCGACAACCGTTGTGCATACCCACAATGCCTTGGGCTTCACCTATCTCAACGCGATCAGGCCTTTTCATCACCTCGTGGTCAGGGCCAACCTGGCGCGCTGTGCACAAACACAACTGCAGTAGAGCCGACAGGGCGGCGGATTGATGAGTGCACGCCCTGGTTCAACCTGACGCCATCGCGCTTTAGCGCGTCGTCGGCGGAGCGCCGAGATTGCCCGCCAGGATCGCCTTGCCGGCGTCCTCATACTGGGTGTCGCGGGCCTGGATCTGCTGCGCGATCGCGTGCATGTCGCGAAACCGCCGCTCGAACGGATTCTTGGCGAACACCGCCGTTGCCCCCGACATGTGATAGGCGATGTCGACCACGGCGGCCGACTGGTGGATGGTCCAGGTCGAGGCGATGCGGATCGCGATGCGATGCGCCTCGCTGATCGGATCGCCGCGGGCGAGATCGCTCCAGACGTCGTGCGCCGTCGCATACAGATAGGCGCGCGCGGCGCGCAGGCTCGCCTCGGTGCGGCCGATCTGGCCCTGCACCGCGTTGTTCTCGCGCATCGCCTTGAGGCCTTGCGGGGTCTTAGCCCGCGCAAGCTCGGTCGCCGCATCCAGCATGGCGCGCGCGACGCCGAGCGAGGTAGCGGCAAAGCCCATGCTGAACACCATGTTGGTGGAGAGCTTGTAGAGCGGCCCCGGCTCGCGGCACGCGGCGGGGTCGTCGCGCAGCGCGGCGAATGCCTCAGGGATGAAAAGGTTGTCGACCGAATAGGAATCGGTGCCGGTGCCCTTCAGCCCGATCACGTCCCAGACGTCGTACATCGTAGCTGACGACACCGGAAACAGGATGGTGCGGATTTCCGGCGAGCCGTCGGCCTTCTTGCGTGGCGAGCCGTCGGCCTCGACGACGCGGACATGGGCGCCGAGCCAGCTCGCCTGTCGCGAGCCGGAGGCGAAATCCCAGCGCGCACTGGCGCGGTAGCCGCCGGGCTCGGCGCGCACCTCGTGGGCGATCGCGCCCCAGGCCAGGATGCCGGGCGCGGTGTTGAAGATCGCGTTGGCGGCATCGGGCTCGAGATAGGCCGCGGTCATGGCGCAGACGCTGCACTGGCCGAGGCACCAGGCGGTCGATGCATCGGCCTTGGCGATCTCCTCCTGCATCTGCATGAACGCGTCCAGCGTCGCCTCGGCGCCGCCGAAACGCTTCGGCAGCAGCGCGCGATAGAGCCCATTCTCGACGAGCGCCGCGGTGACGGAAGGCGTCAGCCGCCGCGTCCGTTCGATCTCGTCGGCCTCGCTCATGATCAGCGGCGCCAGCGCGCGCGCCCGCTCGACAAGGTCTACTCCCTGCGGCTTGTTCATGCGTTTCCTCGGCGCCCCTTCTGACGTTGTTGTTGGGCGGGGCAGGCGATGGTGGCCCATCCGGCAGGAGAGGGCAAGGCGGGGCGGCGCCGATGCAGATCAGCTATCCATCGCGGCCGCGCGCGATCGGCGCATGCATCGCGCTCAGGCGGCGGCGCGGCCGAGATCGAGCGTCGGCTGGCGCTTGGTGGAGAAACTCAGCGCCACCGCGACCGCGGCAAGGCCGATCGCGAAGGAACCGGCGTGCAGCCACGTGTAGCCATGGAACGTGTCGAACACGTAGCCGCCGGCCCACGGCCCGAGCGCCATGCCCAGACTCGCGAAAGCCGACACGGCGCCGAACACCGTGCCCATGATGCGCGCGCCGAAGAACTCGCGCACCAGCACGGCATAGAGCGGCATCACGCCGCCATAGGCGAGGCCGAACACCACCGACAGCGCGTAGAACTCGCCGAGCTGCGCCACCGCAAGATAAGTCGCGATCGACAGCGCCTGCACCAAGAGGCCGCCGACCAAAACCGGCTTGGCGCCGAGCCGGTCGGCCAGCACCCCGAGCAGCAGGCGTCCGCCGAGCCCGGAGAAGCCGGCGAGGCTGTAGACCGTGACCGCGGTGAGCGGCGCGATGCCGCACACCATGGCGTAGGACACCATGTGGAAGATCGGGCCCGAATGCGCTGCGCAGCAGGCGAAATGGGCCAGTGCGAGCGTGATGAATTGCGGCGTGCGCAGCGCCTGCGCCACGCTCCATTCCGCTTGCGGCGCATTGCCAGCCGTTGGGATCACGACGGTCGTTCCCTGCGGCGCCGGGCGCACCAGGAACGATGCGGGGATCAGCAGCGCCCATGCGGCAATGCCGATCACGAGCATCGCGAAGCGCCAGTCATAGGCCGTGATCAGCCAGCTCGCGGATGGTGCGACCGTCAGCGGCGACACGCCCATGCCGGCCGACACCAGTGCGACGGCGAGGCTGCGATGCTTGTCGATCCAGGCGCTCGCAAGCGCCATCATCGGTGCATAGAAGCTGCCGGCGGCGATCCCGATCAGCACGCCGAAGCAGAGCTGGAATTGCCACAGGCTCTGCGCCCGGCTTGCCGTCACGAGGCCAAGCCCGAGCAGCAGGCTGCCCGCCAGCACCACGATGCGGGTGCCGAAGCGGTCGGACAGCGCGCCCCAGGCGAACGCCGCAAGACCCATGCAGAGGAAATCCAACGTCGCGGCGGCCGATACGCCGGCACGCGACCAGCCCATCGCATCCGAGATCGGCTGCAGGAACACCGCGAGCGACAGCATGGTGCCGAAGCCGACGCAGGTCATCAGCGCGCCCGCGCCGACGACGACCCAGCCATAGTCGAACCGAGCGTCCTTGCTCATGCGTTTCCCCCCGCCCGTTTGTGTTGTTGCTGGACGGCCGGGGAATGGTGGCTCATCCGGTGCACGAGGGCAAGGTGAGATGATCCGTCGCAGATTGGTCATCGCGGCGTCGCCACGATCCAGATTAAGTGTGCGCCGCCTCGATTTCTGCGCTGCGTTCCATTTGCTGGATGAATCGGCACGGCAAAACCCAAAGCGAACAAGTTTGTGTGGTAGCACTACGCCGCAATGGCAACCGAGACGCTGATTGTGCGTCTATCGCAACGGGGTTCGACCATGCTCAAGCTCCCTCCGCCGATCTGGACGTTGATCTATCTGCTTGTTGGCGCGACGCTGAGCTGGTGGCTCGGCTGGCCGACGCTGCCCGGGCTGCCGATTCCGCTGCTCGGAATCGCGTTGGTGGTGATCGCGTTCATCGCGCCGGTGTGGGCGTTCGTCCTGTTTCGGCGCGAAGGCACCGAGATCGAACCGACGTCGCCGACCAATCGCGTGCTGGTCACCAGCGGTCCCTACCGGTTCACACGGAATCCGATGTATTCCGGCCTTGTGCTGCTCGTGCTGGGCATCGCGGTGTGGGTCGGGGCCTGGCCGATGTTCATCGTGCCAGTTGCAGTATTCGCGACCGCCAATTGGGTCCACATTCCCTTCGAAGAGGCCAAGATGCGCCGTCAGTTCGGCGCGGCCTATGACGACTATGTCGCGCGGGTTCGGCGCTGGGTCTGAATGAGCAAAGCTCGTTTGCGGCCTTCACGCCGCGTTGCTCGGCTGCGACGGCGTGCGGTACCGGCTGGCGCCTAGCCGCACTGCCACGCCCGCCCGATCGGCGTCCAGGTCCAGCATGGACCAAAACTGCCGCCATTGTAGCGTCCGCGATAGAATCCCGGCCGGCCGAAATAGTACCAGTCGCCGCCGTACCAGTATTGCGGCGCGTAATCCGGCCGGCCGCGGGCGGCGCCGCGGGGACCGAGCACCGGAATGGTCTGGTTGGGCGGCTGCCGGTAGCCGGGCAGGAAGCCATAGCCATGCCAGCGGGCGGTCTGCCGCTTCTTCGAGGAAGCGGCCGCGCTCAGGTCAGGCTGCAGCAAGGTGAGGATGACGATCGAGAGAGACAGGATGCGCAACATGATCGAAGCTTAGTCGCGCTGCCGCGTCGTGGCGATTCAAATCATGGTGCGTTTTGTTGCTGGGACAAGAATGGGCAACAAGTGGGCCAGCGGCAGCGCGTTAGCTATCCACCTCCGGCTACTTTGCATGGGGTTGTTTTCGAGATTTTCGGGTGGGCGGGACTGGCGCGGTTGTCGTCAAGCCGGCGACAGTCCGTGTCGGCGCCTCAGCTATCCACCTTGAGCGCGGCGATGAAGGCTTCCTGCGGGATGTCGACCTTGCCGAACTGCCGCATCTTCTTCTTGCCTTCCTTCTGCTTCTCCAGAAGCTTGCGCTTGCGCGTGATGTCGCCGCCGTAGCACTTCGCGGTGACGTCCTTGCGCAAGGCGCGCACGGTTTCGCGCGCGATCACCTTGCCGCCGATCGCCGCCTGGATCGGGATCTGGAACATGTGCGGCGGGATCAGCTCCTTCATCTTCTCGACCATGGCGCGGCCGCGGCCCTCGGCGCGGGTCCGATGCACCAGCATCGACAGGGCGTCGACCGGCTCGGCGTTGACCAGGATCTGCATCTTGACCAGGTCGGCCGGCTTGTAGTCGGTCAGATGATAGTCGAACGAGGCATAGCCCTTGGAGACCGACTTCAGGCGATCGTAGAAATCGAACACCACCTCGTTGAGCGGCAGGTCGTATTTCACCATCGCGCGGGAGCCGACATAGGTGAGCTCCTTCTGCGCGCCGCGGCGGTCCTGGCACAGCTTCAGCACGCTGCCGAGATATTCATCTGGAGTCAGGATGGTGGCCTCGATCCACGGTTCCTCGATCTCGGCGATCTTGACCACGTCGGGCATGTCGACCGGGTTGTGGATCTCGAGCTCGGTGCCGTCGGTCAGCTTCATCTTGTAGATGACGCTCGGAGCGGTCGCGATCAGATTGAGGTCGAACTCGCGCGACAGCCGCTCCTGGATGATCTCCAGATGCAACAGCCCGAGGAAGCCGCAGCGGAAGCCGAAGCCGAGCGCAGCGGAGGTCTCCATCTCGAAGGAGAAGCTGGCGTCATTCAGCCTGAGCTTGCCCATCGCCGCGCGCAGCGTCTCGAAATCGTCGGCGTCGACCGGGAACAGGCCGCAGAACACGACCGGGATCGCCGGCTTGAAGCCCGGCAGCATCTCGGTGACCGGTTTCTTGTCGTCGGTGATGGTGTCGCCGACGCGAGTGTCGGCGACTTCCTTGATCGCCGCGGTGATGAAGCCGATCTCGCCCGGGCCGAGCTCGTCGACCTGCTGCATCTTCGGGGTGAAGAAGCCGACGCGCTCGATGTCATAGGCCGCGCCAGTGCCCATCATGCGGATGCGGCTGCCCTTCTTCATCACGCCGTCGACGACGCGGATCAGGACGACCACGCCGAGATAGACGTCGTACCAGCTGTCGACCAGCAGCGCCTTCAAGGTCGCGTCGCGGTCGCCCTTCGGCGGCGGCAGGCGGGTGACGACCGCCTCCAGCACGTCGGGCACGCCGAGGCCGGTCTTGGCCGAGATCATCACGGCGTCGGAGGCGTCGATGCCGATCACGTCCTCGATCTGCTGCTTGACCTTCTCGGGCTCGGCCGCAGGCAGGTCGACCTTGTTCAGGACCGGCACGATCTCGTGACTGGCGTCGAGCGCATGGTAGACGTTGGCGAGCGTCTGCGCCTCGACGCCCTGGCTGGCGTCGACCACCAGCAGGGAACCCTCGCAGGCCGCCAGCGACCGCGAGACCTCGTAGGCGAAGTCGACGTGGCCGGGCGTGTCCATCAAATTGAAGATGTAATCCTTGCCGTCCTTGGCGCGGTAGTTCAGCCGGACGGTCTGCGCCTTGATGGTGATGCCGCGCTCGCGCTCGATATCCATCGAATCGAGCACCTGCTCCTTGCCCGCCATTTCGCGATCCGACAGGCCGCCCGTCATCTGGATCAGGCGGTCGGCAAGGGTCGACTTGCCATGGTCGATATGGGCGACGATGGAGAAGTTGCGGATGTTCGAAATCGGGGCAGTTGTCATGGGGCGCGGGATAGCATCCGCACCCCCGCGCGGGCAACCATATTGCGGTATTTTGCAGGGCTGTGACGGCGAATCACGGCCGTGTTTCAGTCAGATCTGCCGTGATCGATTTTCGGGCACTGTTTCTGCTAGGTGTTTCGGCCCAAAACCGTGGATCTGACGATGCGCTGGACCCTTCTCGCCGCCGGATTGCTCGCCGTGTTGTTCGCAGCGCCGGCGGCCGCCGACAAGGGCGTCGCGCTGGTGGTCGGCAATTCGACCTATCAGAACGTGTCGCGGCTGCAGAATCCGAAGGACGATGCGCAGCTCGTGGCCGACACGCTGCAGCGGCTCGGCTTTGCGCTGGTCGGCGGGCACGCCCAGGTCGATCTGGACAAGGCCGGCTTCGATGCCGCGATCCAGCGCTTCGGCAGCCAGCTGATGGGCGCCGACGTCGCGCTGTTCTATTACGCCGGCCATGGCATCCAGGTTCGCGGAACGAATTATCTGGTGCCGGTCTCGGCGAACCCTGTGCGCGAGGCCGATGTCGATTTCCAGATGGTCGATGTCGGCCTGGTGCTGCGGCAGATGGAAGGCGCGGGCACGCGGCTCAACATCGTGATCCTGGACGCCTGCCGGAACAATCCGTTCGGCGGGCGCGGCTTGCGGGCCGCCGACGGCGGCCTCGCCCAGATCCGCGCGCCGGAGGGCACGCTGTTGTCCTGCCCGACCCAGCCGGGCAACGTCGCGCTCGACGGCGATGACGGCCACAGCCCCTACACGCGCGCTCTCGTCGACACCATGCAGAAGCCCGGGCTCGACGTGCTGCAGGCGTTCAATCAGGTCGGCCTCATCGTCAAGCGCGCGACCGGCAGCGCGCAGCAGCCCTGGGTCTCGACCTCGCCGATCGACGGCCCGTTCTATTTCGCCGGCAACGCGCCGGCTCAGGTTGCAACCGTCGATCCGCCGGCAACGGTGATCCCGCCGCAGCAAAACCTGCCGCCATCGGCACCGCCGGCGGTGCGCACGCAATCGGACTTCATCATCGCGGATTCCGACAGCCGGCTGCTGTCGGAGAGCGATCTCAGGCTCCTCAGCAAGGACGATCTGCGGATCGCGCGCAATGAAATCTTCGCGCGGCGCGGGCGCTACTTCAACGCGCCGGACCTGACCGCGCGATTCAGCAGGTTCGCGTGGTACGTGCCCCGCTCATGGGATCCGCCGCTCAACGCGATCGAGAGCGCGAATGTCGCGCTGATCGATCAGGCCGGAAAGCGCCGAATGATCGCGCGCAGCACGGCCCGCTTCGTTGCCTTGCTGGCGCTGCTGCCGCCGTTTGCGCACGCTCAGAGCAGAAGCGAATTGCTCGACCGCCTGGTGCGCGCCTATCCCGATGCGCTGTCCGGCCATGACGACACCACGATCACCTGGCGCGACGGCACGGTGATGCCGGTCGACGACGGCGTCTCCGGCAAGCCGTTCGATGAGATGCTGCGCAATGCCTCGATCCTCGACCAGATGCGGCAGCCCTATCCGTCCGGGCCATCGGCGCCGCCGGCCCCGAACGTCGATCCCGGCCGTTTCCGCAACGAGGCCTTCTTCAAGAAGATGTATGGCGACTGCAACACGGCCGAGGTCAGGCGAAACCTGGTGACGATCACCTGGCTACCGCGATCCTGGGGCAAGCCGGTTCAGGTCACGCGGGTCAACGGCGTCGCCGAGCGTCTGAAGCAGGTCTCCGCCGAGATCGATGCGCTCGATCCGGCGCTGCGCGCCGCGGCGTTTCCGATCGCAGGTGTGCTATCTTGTCGCGCCGTCGCCGATACCGGGCGGATGAGCATGCATGGCTATGCGGCCGCGATCGACCTCAACCTGAAGGTCTCGGATTACTGGCTGTGGGCGGGCAAGGGCAAAACCATCCCCTACAAGAACCGGATGCCGCGCGAGATCGTCGACATTTTCGAGCGTTACGGCTTCATCTGGGGCGGCAAGTGGTATCACTACGATACCATGCATTTCGAGTACCGGCCGGAGCTTCTCGAAAAGTGAGCAGGCCAGCTTGAGGCATTCTCACGCCAAGCTGATTACACTGGTCACAAAAACGCGCTAAAGCGCGACGAAATGCTGGTGAGCACTCACTCATCGCCCCTTCCGCTTCCATTCGGCATGATCCTACCGGGAAACCGCTTTCCACGTTTGCGGGTCATGCCTCAGGCACAGGCCATGTCGACCGCCACCACGCTCCCTGCCGCAAGGCGCACGACCCGCAGACTGACGATCCGGCGGATCGCCGCCTGGATTGCCTCGCGCGCCACCGATCCCAAGACCAGCCTGTGGCTGGTGATCGGCTTCGCATTGGTTCACGCGGTGCTGTGGACGCTGATCCTGGTCAAGCTCAAGGCTGCGCAGGACGTCCATATGGACGTTGCGGAGGCCTATGCCTGGGGCCAGCGCTTCCTGCTCGGCTATGGCAAGCATCCGCCGCTGTCGGGCTGGATCGCAGGGGTCTGGTTCAGGATATTTCCCGTCACCAACTGGTCGACCTACGCGCTCGCGATGGCAACCGTCAGCTTCGCGTTGGTGGTGTGCTGGCTGATCGCGCTGCGCGTCGTCGATCGCCGCCGCGCGTTCTTCATGGTGGTGATGCTCGCGCTCTACCCGATCTTCAATTTCAAGGGCTTCAAATACAACGCCGACCTCGCGCAGCTGGTGCCGTTGCCGCTGTTGGTGCTGGCCTATCTGAACGCATTCGAGAAGCGCAGCTTCAAATCGGGGCTCTGGCTCGGCTTTGCCGGCATGCTGGCGCTGATGACCAAGTACTGGGTGGTGACGATGATCGGCGCCGTCGGGCTTGCCGCGCTGATCCATCCGCAGCGGATGCAATTCCTGCGCTCGCCCGCGCCATGGGTTGCGATCGGCACCATGATCGTGACGATGATCCCGCATCTGGTGTGGCTGGAGGAGGTGAACTTCGTGCCGTTCACCTATGCCGGCGACGTCTACGCGCTGTCGAGCCGCGAGCTCAACGTCCAGCTCGTGATCGGCTACATCGTGCACAATCTCGGTCTGCTCGCGATCCCGACCGTGCTGGGCCTCATCGCGCTGCTGCTCGGCTCGGTGCCGTGGCGGCCGTCGGACGTGCTGGCGCGGATCTGGTCGCGTGGACCCAATCCGGCCGTCAATCTTCCGCAGGCGCTCAACATCTGGATCATCCAGTCGATCGTCGCGATCGGGCCGCCGCTCGGCGCACTGGCCTTCACCGTCTACATCAAGACCGATTGGGGCATCCCGCTGTTCTTCCTGGTGCCGCTTGCATTGGTTGCGATCCCCTCGCTGCGTTTTCCCCGCATGGCGCTGTTCTCGATCACGGCGGTGTGGTTCGTGGCCACGATCGTCACGCTGATCGCCGCGCCCAGCATCGCCACGCAGGAAATCGCCTCCAACCGTGTCGGCGGCTCGACCTACGCCGCGCGCTCTGAATTGGCGCGCGAGCTCACCCAGACCTGGCAGGACAGATTCCATTCGCGCTGGGCCGTGGTCGTCGCACGCTCCGACATCGGCGAGCCGATGACGTTCTACAGTCCGGATCATCCGGCCTCGCTGGTGCCGGGCGAAGCGTGGTCGTCGGGGCTGACGTCGCTCGACGAAGCCAAGCGTCTCGGCTTCATCGGCGTCTGCGACACCACCGATCCGGTGTTCCTGCAGCCATGCGAGGCATGGATGGCGGAGCATGCCAAGGATGCCGAGCCGTTGGTGATGAACACCATGCGCTTCTTCAACGGCCATCCCGGTCCGTCGACGGTGTGGAAGGTCTATCTGGTGCCGCCGGCGAAGTAGCCATTTCCGGGCATCGGTGCCGTGCCGTTTCCGTCATCCTGAGGTGGCCGCTTCTTCAGCGGCCCTCGAAGGATCGACGGCCACTGGCGGGGCCGTGCATCCTTCGAGGCTCGCTCCGCTCGCACCTCAGGATGACGGGGAGAGTAGCGGCGAAGGATCGTCTTACGTGCCTTCTTCGTTGAACTTGCCGGCGACGAGCTCGGCGATCGCGTCAAGTGCCTGCTGCGCCTCGTCGCCTTTCGCGGAGACCACGACCGTGGTGCCGGGCCCTGCGGCCAGCATCATCAAGCCCATGATGGAGGTGCCGCCGACGGTTTCGCCGCCGCGCGTCACCCAGATCTCGGCGTTGAAGCGCTCGACTAGCTGGACGAACTTGGCCGATGCCCGCGCATGCAGGCCGCGCTTGTTGACGATCAGGAGTTCGCGCGAGATGGCGCCCGCTGGCACGCCCGGGCCGACATGGTTTTCGCCCGGGGCCTCGCCGCTCATTTGCCTGCGAGAACGCGGCTGGCGATGGTGACGTATTTGCGGCCGGCTTCCTGCGCCATCGCGATCGCGTCGGGCAGCGAGCGCTCCTCGCGAACCTTGGCAAGCTTGACCAGCATGGGAAGATTGATGCCCGCGAGCACTTCCACTTTCGGACGGCTCATGCAGGAGATCGCCAGGTTCGACGGCGTGCCGCCAAACATGTCGGTGAGGATCGCAACGCCGTCGCCGCTATCGACGCGGTTCACCGCCTCGATGATGTCGCTTCGACAGAGGTCGGAATCGTCCTCGGCCCCGATCGTAATCGCTTCGATTTGTTTCTGCGGACCCATGACGTGTTCGAGCGCGGCTCTGAACTCGTCAGCAAGGCGCCCATGGGTCACCAGCACTAGACCAATCATCGGAAACTCCTCGCGGGCGCCCTTTGGTGCACCGCACGAACGCGCCACTTTGACCATCCAGAGGCCCTGCGCAAGAGGGCATCTTGGCTAGTCTCCCGGTTCCTGGCGGTAGAGAGGGGAGGCTGCGCCGGCAAAATCCGACGCGATAGTGGATGTGATATGGTTACCAATTCCCTTCCCACAATTGGCCGCAAGATTACGGGAACATGAACTTTCAGGTTGTCGTCAGCGCAGCGACAACCAGCGGCAGGGGGTGGAAGCCGGCCGGCACGGGAATTCGCGGTATTGAAACACCATTTAGGCGGATATTGAGCGCCTCGAGCGGCGGCAGCCGCGCGGCGTCGTCGGCGGCAAGGTCGACGATCAGGCCGACCACGGCCTCGCCTGCGAACGGGCAATGGCGGATTCCGAGGCCTCGGATCTCGATCAGACCGGCCAATTGCTGTGCCGGGCGAACCCACAATTGTTCGCCGGCTGTGTCGAGATGGACACGGTCATCCCCGACTAAAATGGCCGGCGGGAGCGCTCCAGTGCGCCCGGCGAGAATCAGGTCGAAGGCCAGGCGCGACTTGCCGGCGCCCGACGGGCCGCGGATCAGCACCGCACGCTCGCCGACCAGAACGGCGGATGCGTGCACGCTTGAATTGTCGCTCATAGTGTCGGCAGCCTGACCACGAAACGGGCGCCGGCGACCGTGGGCTTGCCGTCTTCGTCCGCAGGGCCCGCGCGGTTCTCGGCCCAGATGCGTCCGCCATGCGCCTCGATGATCTGCTTGGAGATCGAGAGTCCGAGGCCGGAGTTCTGACCAAAGCCCTGGTGTGGCCGGTCGGTGTAGAAGCGCTCGAAGATCCGCTCCAGCGCGTCCTCGCCGATGCCGGGCCCGTCATCGTCGACCACGATCTCGACCTCGCCGCGGGTGCGGCGGCAGACGATGCGCACCTTGTCGCCCGGCTTGGAGAACGATTGCGCGTTCGACAGCAGGTTCGAGATCACCTGGCCGAGCCGGGAATCATGGCCGGGCACCGAGAGCGTGTCGTTGGGTCCACGGCCCTCGAAGCGGACTTCGACGGCGACGTCGTGGCCGAGCCGGGTCTCGTTGGCGACGCTGGTCAACGTGGTCAGCAGCCGGCGCAGATCGACGGGCGCCATGTCCTGGCGCTGCAATTCGGCGTCGAGCCGGCTCGCGTCGGAGATGTCGGAGATCAGGCGGTCGAGCCGCTTGACGTCGTGCTCGATCACGGCGAGCAGCCGCGCGCGGCTGTTCTCGTTGCGCGCCAAGGGCAGCGTCTCGACCGCGGAGCGCAGCGAGGTCAGCGGATTCTTCAGCTCATGGGCGACATCGGCGGCGAACATCTCGATCGCCTCGATGCGGCTGTAGAGCGCGTTGGTCATGTCGCGCAGCGCGCCCGAGAGATGCCCGATCTCGTCGCGGCGTCCGGTGAAGTCGGGAATCTCGACGCGGGTCTGGATGCGGTGACGAACGCGCTCGGCGCCGTCGGCGAGCCGCCGCACGGGGCCGGCGATCGTGCTCGCCAGCAGCAGCGACAGCATGATCATGACGGCGGAAGCGACCCCGCCGATCTTGAGGATGGCGAGGCGCTCGGACATCACCAGCTGGTCGATGTCATCGCCCTGCGTGGTCAGCATCAATGCGCCGCGCACGGCGCGGAAATGCTGCACCGGAACGGCAACCGAGACGATGATCGCGCCGCGGTCGGTGACGCGCACCGCGCTGCCCTTCATGCCCTCGAGCGATTGCGCGACTTCGGAATAGCCCTTGCCGCCTTCGGGGCCGAGCTCGCGGTAGATCGGCAGGTCGCCGCGGTTGAGCCAGGTCTTGATCGTGGCCTTGGTCTTCTCATACAGCGACGGCTTCTCCGACGGCGGCGGCAGCTCCATGCGCAGCACGTCGCCGCGCGCGAACAGGTTGCGGCTGTCGAGGATCAGGCCGCCGTCGCGGTCGAAGATGCGGGCCCGCGTCTTGGTCGGCGCGATCAGGCGGCGCAGGGTCGGCGCGACGCGCTCGGGATTGATCGGGAAATCCGACGATTCATCCGGCTGGCCGAAGCTCTCGCCGGGCTTGAGGTCGAGCAGCCGGTCGGGATCGATGGTGACGGTATTGCCTTCGACGGTCGCAGACGCCGCGATCGCCTCCGAGATGATCTCGGCATAGACGAGAAGGCTCTGCGTGCGCGCCTCGATCAGGCCGGCGCGGAATTGCGAGAGATAGAGGATGCTGGCGACCAGCGCGACGAGGCCGGCCAGGTTGAGCGAGACGATGCGGCGCGTCAGGCTCGAGAACGACAGCGCGAAGAAGAACTGACCGGCGCGGCGCACCCAGCCGAGCGGGCGGCGCCAGCCTTTGTCGCGCGCCAAATCGTCGGCCACGGCCTCTTGATCGAGGAGCTGTGACGCGTCCTCGGTGTTCAGTCCCTGCTCGAGCTGCGTTCGATCAAGCACTGGCAAAGCTGCCGGTTGGTATGGATGTCGTCCCGCGAAGCAGACAGTCGCCCGAGCTTACCCCAGCCGTGCGGAGCCTGTCAGTTAACAAGCCGCTCCGGTAGCGCAGATCAGGCTTCCTTGAAGCGATAGCCGACGCCGTACAGCGTCTCGATCATCTCGAAATCGTCGTCGACCACCTTGAACTTCTTGCGTAGCCGCTTGATGTGGCTGTCGATGGTGCGGTCGTCGACATAGACCTGGTCGTCATAGGCCGCGTCCATCAGCGCGTTCCGGCTCTTCACGACGCCGGGACGGGTGGCGAGCGCCTGGAGGATCAGGAATTCGGTCACGGTGAGTGTCACCGGCTCGTTCTTCCAGGTGCAGGTGTGGCGCTCCGGATCCATCCGCAGCAGGCCGCGGTCGAGCGCACGGGCATCCGGCTCCTTCGGAGCCGCGGTCGGATCCTTCGGCTGGCCGCGGCGGAGCACGGCCTTGACGCGTTCCACCAGCAGGCGCTGGGAGAACGGCTTGCGGATGAAATCGTCGGCGCCCATCTTCAGGCCGAACAATTCGTCGATTTCTTCATCCTTCGAGGTGAGGAAGATCACCGGCAGGTCGGACTTCTGGCGCAGCCGGCGCAGCGTCTCCATGCCGTCCATGCGCGGCATCTTGATATCGAGGATCGCAAGATCGGGCGGTGACGTGCGAAACCCATCCAGCGCCGACGCACCGTCCGTATAGGTCATGATGCGATAGCCTTCGGCTTCGAGCGCGATCGAGACCGAAGTGAGAATGTTGCGGTCGTCGTCGACCAAGGCGATTGTGGGCATGAGCTGCTTTCACAATTTGAGAGTGGCTTAAGCGGCGGGCACTCTGGCGACGCGCCGTGGAAATGGGCTTCGAACGCGGTCAACGAGCAATGCAAGCTGGGCTGAAGTGTGACCGAGTTCCGCAAAAACGCTGCGACCCAAGCGATGGACCCCCATATAGCACCCTTAGACCATGAGAAAAGGCCCTTTTTTCATACGGAACCGGCCCGATTCGCCCATAAAATGACCCGATAGGCCCATGCAACCGACCGCCGATTTCGACCCCGCCCGTCTTGCCCACTCGCTGCTGCGCCGCAGCCGCCAGGGCGCGCTCGCCACGCTGATGGCCGGTACCGGCGATCCCTATTGCTCGCTGGTCAATCTGGCCAGCCGCCCCGACGGCTCGCCGATCCTGCTGATTTCCCGGCTGGCGCTGCACACCAGGAATATCCTGGCCGACAGCCGGGTGTCGCTGATGCTGGACGAGCGCGCCGAGGGCGATCCGCTGGAGGGGGCCCGGATCATGCTGGCCGGCCGGGCGGAGGAGGTCGCGGAGGCTGAGCAGGAGCTCGTCCGCCGGCGTTACCTTGGCGCCCATCCGTCGGCAGAAGCCTTTGTAGAATTTAAGGATTTCTCGTTTTTCGTGATCCGGCCGAGCGGCGCCCATCTGGTCGCCGGGTTCGGCCGGATCGTCGACCTCAAGCCTGCGCAGTTTCTGACCGACCTCGGTGGTGCCGAAGCGCTGCTGGAGGCCGAGCCAGGCGCGGTGGCGCATATGAACGAAGATCACCGCGAGGCCATGAACCTCTACGCCACGCGGCTGCTCGGTGCGGAAAGTGCCGACTGGCTGTGCACCGGCTGCGACCCCGACGGCATGGACATGCAGGCCGGCCGCGACACGCTGCGGCTCGATTTCCCCGAGCGGGTCAGCAACGGCACCGAGCTGCGCAAGATGCTGGTGCGGCTCGCCGGCGAGGCGCGCGCCAAGGGATAGAGGGAGGGATAGGGAGCACGATCGGCTCGCTCCCAACGGGCGGTGCTGCGCGACGAGGCATGGTGTCGCACGGTGCGCCTGCGCTTGCGATTGCTGAGGCCGGGTGCTGCGTCTTTGACAGCGCGATCATTTCGCGCCGGCGCTGATATGATCGCCGATGGGCGCGATGCGGGTTGCGAGAATTCCCGGCGCTGCTGCTCCGGAGAATCGCTCGGATCGTGAGCTTCAACCGCTGACGCGCACGTGCAACGCGGTGATTGCGTTACCATCGATCGCTACGATCAGTGATCCTGTTGCCGCCGAACGCAGCCCGTTGCGGAACATTCGCTGCTGCCGGGCATTGTCTTTATCCAGCTTCGACGATGGCGTATTGGGCTCGATCGCATGCAGCTCAATGCCAACCCAGTGGTGCAATCCGCGTGCAACACGATCGTGGACGACCGGCTTGGCACTGCACCGCCGCCTCAACGCGCGGTGGTCCATCGCAACGACACATCCTCAGCGCGAAATGCATACCCGGCATTCTCCGTGCCTGCTGCGTTGTTCGGCGCGGATACACGTCAGTCGCTGGCACTCTTTGTGCATCGCAACGCCTTGCTCGCAGCGGGAAAGG
Organism: Bradyrhizobium sp. USDA3010; assembly: GCF_056429065.1. Classification (NCBI taxonomy): domain Bacteria; kingdom Pseudomonadati; phylum Pseudomonadota; class Alphaproteobacteria; order Hyphomicrobiales; family Nitrobacteraceae; genus Bradyrhizobium; species Bradyrhizobium sp. USDA3010. Next base: position 489,220 of record NZ_JBWJZD010000001.1, on the reverse strand, counting down.
CCACGAGACGTCGCCCGATCGCCGCGAAAACAACGAGAAAGCGAAAGCAAAGCGAAAGCGTTTCGCGCTGCGGTATTTGCGCCCGATGATGTGCCCGCCTTGGAATAAACCAAAAGCCATTCGACTGGCTTGGCAAGCCCGGCGATCCCCACTATTAGGTCGCCGGACTGGGGCCGAGAGGCTATATTCTGATGACGGTCACCGCGGCGGAGCGCGACTAGCGATGTTCGCGCGAACAAGGATACGCGGGTTCGAGGAGGTTCTTCGTGCAAGAGACGGGCGTGCATAACGGTGCCTTCGGCGCCGACAAATTCGGCTTAAAAAATCTCAAGGGCGTGCATTGGAACTATGGCGCGCCGCAGCTCTACGAGCACGCGTTGCGATCAGGCGAAGCGGTGCTCTCGGCCGATGGCGCGCTTTGCGCGGATACCGGCGTGTTCACCGGCCGCAGCCCGAAGGACAAGTTCACGGTCCGCGACGGTCTCACCGACAAGAGCATGTGGTGGGCTGGCAACCAGTCGATCACCTCGGAGCAGTTCGCGACGCTCCACGCCGACTTCCTCAAGCATGCCGAAGGCATGACGCTGTTCGCGCAGGATCTCTATGGCGGCGCCGATCCGAAGCATCGCATCAAGACCCGCGTCTTCACCGAGCTTGCCTGGCACTCGCTGTTCATCCGCACGCTGCTCATTCGTCCCGAGACGTCGGAGCTCGCAAGCTTCGTGCCCGAACTCACGATCATCGATCTGCCGAGCTTCCGCGCCGATCCGAAGCGCCACGGCTGCAAGTCGGAAAACGTCGTCGCGATCGATTTCGCCCGCAAGATCGTCCTGATCGGCGGCTCGCAATATGCCGGCGAAATGAAGAAGAGCGTGTTCACCACGCTGAACTTCTATCTGCCCGAGAAGGGCGTGATGCCGATGCATTGCTCGGCCAATGTCGGCCCCGACGGCGACACCGCGATCTTCTTCGGGCTGTCCGGCACCGGCAAGACCACGCTCTCGGCCGATCCCAAGCGCACGCTGATCGGCGACGACGAGCATGGCTGGAGCGAGGACGGCGTCTTCAATTTCGAAGGCGGCTGCTACGCCAAGTGCATCAAGCTCTCCGGCGAAGCCGAGCCGGAAATCTATGCCGCCAGCAAGCGCTTCGGTGCGGTGCTGGAGAACGTCGTGCTCGGTGCCAATGATCGCGTGCCCGATTTCGACGACGGCTCGAAGACCGAGAACACCCGCTCGGCCTATCCGCTCGACTTCATTCCGAACGCCTCGCGCACCGGCTGCGCGCCGCATCCGAAGAACGTGGTGATGCTCGCCGCCGACGCCTTCGGCGTGATGCCGCCGATCGCCAAGCTGACGCCGGCGCAGGCGATGTATCACTTCCTGTCCGGCTACACCGCGAAGGTTGCCGGCACCGAGCGCGGCCTCGGCAACGAGCCGCAGCCGGAATTCTCCACCTGCTTCGGCTCGCCGTTCCTGCCGCGCGATCCGTCGGTCTACGGCAACATGCTGCGTGAGCTGATCGCCAAGCACAATGTCGATTGCTGGCTGGTCAACACCGGCTGGACCGGCGGCAAGTACGGCACCGGCCGCCGCATGCCGATCAAGGTGACCCGCGCGCTGCTCACCGCGGCGCTGAACGGCTCGCTCCGCAATGCCGACTTCCGCACCGACAAATATTTCGGCTTCGCGGTGCCGACCTCGCTGCCGGGCGTCGAGCCGCACATCCTCGATCCGATCAAGACCTGGGCCGACAAGGCCGAGTTCGACAAGACCGCGCGTGCGCTGGTCGGCATGTTCCAGAAGAACTTTGCCAAGTTCGAAGCACAGGTCGACGCCGAAGTCCGCGCCGCCGCGCCGGAAGTGAAGCTCGCGGCGGAGTAGTTCGCGCAAGCGATACGCGATTTGAAAAGGCGGCCCGCGTGGCCGCCTTTTTGTTTTTGACGTAGTCAGCGAAGCGCGCACCTTTTCGATCCGTCACCCTGAGGAGGCCGTGAAGCGGCCGTCTCGAAGGGTCGACGGCCACCAGCCGGGCCGTGCATCCTTCGAGATGCGCCTGCGGCGCTCCTCAGGATGACGGGATTGGGTTCCTCCGCGGACTACTCCCCCATCTCCGGCAGCACCGCATTGCTCGGAGTCTGCCGATCCGTGATCTGCAGGCCGAACAGGCTGCCGATCAATTCGACCGCGACGCGCGCGGTCCGGCCGCGCTCGTCGAGGAACGGATTGAGCTCGACGATATCGAGCGAGCGCACCAGTCCGGAATCGTGCAGCAGCTCCATGATGAGATGGGCTTCCCGATAGGTCGCGCCGCCCGGCACCGTGGTGCCGACGCCGGGTGCGACTTCCGGATCGAGGAAGTCGACGTCGAACGAGACATGCAGCACGCCGTTCTTGGCCTTGACGCGCTCGATGACGCGGCGGGTGAGCACGGCGACGCCGAACTCGTCGATCTGGCGCATGTCGGATATCGAGACGTTGCGCTGCCGCAGCAGCTTGCGCTCCAGCGGGTCGACCGACCGGGTGCCGATCAGTGCGAGCTGATCGGATGGGATCGAGGCGCGCGGCAATCCGCCGAGCAAATCGTCCAACCCGTCCTCACCGCACAGGAAGGCCGCCGACATGCCGTGCATGTTGCCGGTGATGGTGGTGGCCGGCGTGTTGTAGTCGGCATGGGCGTCGACCCACAGTGTGAACAGCGGGCGGCCCTTCTCCTGCCAGTAGCGTGCGACGCCGTTGATCGATCCCATCGACAGTGAGTGATCGCCGCCCATGAAGATCGGGATCGCGCCGGAATGCGCCAGCCAGTAGGCGCGCTCGGAGAGGGCGCGGGTCCAGGTCTTCACCTCGTCGTAGAACTTGGTATTCGCCGGGGCCGGGCCGTCGGCGACCACGGCCGGGATCGCAAGGTTGCCGTGGTCGTCAACCCGGAAGTCGAGCTGCTCAAGCAGGCGCGCGATGCCCGCGGTGCGCAGCGCGTCCGGGCCCATCAGCGGGCCGGGCTGCGACGCCCCGATCTCGATGGGAACGCCGAGCAAGGCGATGCGCGATGGTCTGGAATTGTCGGCTTCGGACATGCGGCAGGGCTCCCAAAGGCGTGGAACAGAAGCGACGCGCCAATGTTCCCTCAACCCTTGAAATAGGCAACCCGGTCCAATCCGGCCATGTGGATAGTTGCGCCGCGCTTATGCCTTGAAATAGGCGATCTGCGTCGTGGTGGCGAGCAGGCGGCCGGACGGCGACCACAATTCGCCGTGCTGGTCGCCGTAGCTCTTGTGGAAGGTCTTGGCGTCGGCGGTGGCGAGCACGCGGGTGGTATCCTCCGCATCCATGTCGGCGGCATCGACGTGGAAATAGGTCGTCAGCGACACCGTGCCGAACGGCACCAGCTCATGCCGCGCGTGGAACACGCGACCGAAGAACGCGTCCGACATCGACATCAGCGACAGCGCATCGAGCTTGCGCGGCACGCGGTCGGCGATCCAGAGTTTTGAATAGGGGCTCGACGGCTGCTTCGCGGCGCCGCCGCCGAGCTTCGGTTCGCCCTCGGCGAAGCGGAAATCATACTGGTTGGCCCAGGTCATCGCGAGCTTCGGATAGGGCCGCAGCTCTTCGAACGGCACCGCACCGGGAAACTCGGCGGGCTGGTGCGACCAGGACGGGCGGCGCTCGGCGAACACCGCAGTCGCCAGCGTCGTGACTTCGCCGCCGCCTTGCGTCATCTCGATCGACCAGTGCTGGCTCGAGCGATTGGCCCTGACCAGGCGGATGTCGAGATCGAACACGCCCTCGGCGACCGGCGCGCAGTAATTGACCGTCAGCGCCAGCGGATCGCCCGCGCGCTGCGGGTGCTGCATCACGGCGCGCAGAATCGTCGCGGCGGTGCAGCCGCCGAACGGGCCGACGAACGCCCAGTAGTCCGGGCTGGTCCGTCCCTGCCAGCGGCTGTCGCCGGCAGTCACAGCGGTGGCTTCATCGAAAAGGTGCGGAGCCTTGGTGAGCATGCATGACCTTGAATATGTGCTTCGTCATTGCGAGGAGCGAAGCGACGACGCAATCCATCGATCCGCATATGCCGGGCGATGGATTGCTTCGCTTCGCTCGCAATGACTGCGTGAGGTTCACTGGCAATATCGCGGGCTATCGTGCCGGATTCAATGATGTCGGACGTCATCGATTTCCGCGTCCCGGGATTACCCCTTCGCCTCGCGCTGGTTGTCGAGCTGCGGCGAGGCGCTCGGGTGCACCGGCACGTGCCAGATGTCCTCGGCATATTCGCGGATGGTGCGGTCGGAGGAGAACCATGCCATGCGCGCCACGTTGAGGATCGAGGCGCGGGTCCAGGCCGGCGGCACCTGCCAGCGCGCGTCGATGCCGCGCTGCGCGTCGTAGTAGGAATCGAAATCGGCCGAGACCATGTAGTGGTCGAGGTAGCGCAGCGCGTGCCCGATCGAGGCGAAGCGCGCGGGATCGCCCGGCGAGAACTCGCCGCTCTCGATGGCGCGGATCGCGCGCTCGAGCCGGGGCGATTTGCCGATCACGTCGCTGGCATCGAGCCCCTGCTTGCGGCGGACCATGACGTCGCCGGCCTCGAGGCCGAAGATCGCGATGTTCTCCTCGCCGACATTGTCGCGGATTTCGATATTGGCGCCGTCGAGCGTGCCGATGGTCAGTGCGCCGTTCAGCGCGAGCTTCATGTTGCCGGTGCCGGAGGCCTCCATGCCGGCGGTCGAGATCTGCTCGGAGAGATCGGCGGCGGGGATGATCACCTCGGCGAGGCTGACATTATAGTCGGCGAGGAAGGCGACCTTCAGCCTGCCGCCGAGCGAGGCGTCGTTGTTGACGATTTCGGCGACGTCGCTGATCAGCTTGATGATCAGCTTGGCGTAGCGGTAGCTCGCCGCCGCCTTGCCCGCGAAGATTTTTACGCGCGGCACCCAGTTCGCCGCCGGATCATCCTTCATCGCGTGATACAGCGCGATCGTCTCCAGGATGTTGAGCAGCTGCCGCTTGTATTCGTGGATGCGCTTGATCTGCACGTCGAACAGCGCCGACGGATCGAGCTTGATGTGGTTGCGCTCGCCGATCAGCCGCGCCAGCGCCAGCTTGTTGTGATGCTTGACGTCGCGGAAGCGCTTCTGGAATTCCAGATCGCTCGAGTGGGGCTCGAGCCGTTCGAGCAGTGAGAAGTCGTCGAGCACGGCCTCGCCGCAGGTCTCGCGCAGCAGCGCGGTCAGCCGCGGATTGGCCAGCATCAGCCAGCGGCGGAAGGTGATGCCGTTGGTCTTGTTGGTGATGCGCTGAGGATAGAGATGATGAAGGTCGTGGAACACGGTCTCCTTCATCAGGTCGGAATGCATCGCGGAGACGCCGTTGATGCGGTGCGAGCCGACGAAGGCGAGCTGGCCCATCCGCACGCGGCGGCCGCTGCGCTCGTCGATCAGCGAGACCGAGGCGCGGTATTCGATGTCGCCGGGGAAGCGCTCCTCGGCCAGCGCGAGATGGGCCACGTTGATGCGGTAGATGATCTCGAGATGCCGCGGCAGCAGCCGCTCGAACAATTCGACCGGCCAGGTCTCGAGCGCTTCCGGCAGCAGGGTGTGGTTGGTGTAGGACAGCGTCGCGACCGTGATCTTCCAGGCCTCGTCCCAGCGGAAATTGTGCAGGTCGACCAGGATGCGCATCAGCTCGGTGACCGCAAGGCTCGGATGGGTGTCGTTGAGCTGCACGGCCGCCTTCTGCGCGAGGTTGCGCAGCCCGCCGTCGGAGGCGAGATGCCGCTTCACGAGATCCTGCAACGAGGCCGAGACGAAGAAATATTCCTGGCGCAACCGGAGCTCGCGGCCCGCCGCGCTCTCGTCGTTCGGATAGAGGAATTTGCAGATCGCTTCCGCGCGCGCCTGCTCGGCGCTGGCCGAGACGTAGTCGCCGGTGTTGAAGACGTCGAGCTGGAGCGGATCGGGCGCGTGCGCCGACCAGAGCCGAAGCGCGTTGACGTGCTGGCCGCGCCAGCCGACGATCGGCGTGTCGTAGGCCATCGCCTCGACGGTTTCCGCCGGGTGCCAGGTGGCGCGGTCGCGGCCGCGGTCGTCGACATGCTCGACATGGCCGCCGAAGTGGACGTTGTAGACCACCTCAGGCCGCTGGAATTCCCAGGGGTTGCCGAAGGCGAGCCATTCGTCGGGATATTCCTGCTGCCAGCCCTGGTTCATGATCTGGCGGAACAGGCCGAAATCGTAGCGGATGCCGTAGCCGGTCGCGGGGATCGCCAGCGTCGCCATGCTCTCCATGAAGCAGGCCGCCAGCCGCCCGAGGCCGCCATTGCCGAGCGCCGCGTCCGGCTCGCATTTGCGCAGGTCCGACAGATCGACGCCGAGGTCGCCGAGCGCGGCCTCGAACAGCGGCAGCAATCCCATATTGTTCAGCGCGTCGGTGAACAGGCGGCCGATCAGGAATTCGAGCGAGAGATAATAGACGCGCTTGGAGCCGGCGTCGTAGGTCTGCTTCTCGGCCGTCAACCAGTGGTGCACGATACGGTCGCGCAGCGCCAGCGCCGCCGCCTTGTACCAGTCGCGCCTGGTCGCCATGCCGGCGTCCTTGCCGATCGCCAGCCGCAGCTTGGCGAGGATCGCGCCCTTGATCTCGGCCAGCGCCAGCTCGTCGATTGGCTGGTTCAGTGCCGGGTAGTTTGTTTGTTCGTGCAAAGCGCTCAATCCCTGCCGTTCAGACTTCCGGATCATGATGCGATCATATTGTCCGGATCATGCCCCACCCCGATGATACCCGCGTTGCACGGCAATCGAAACCGCCCGAAGCGTTGCCGTGCCTAGCGCTGCCGACATTTTATGCAAGGACCGGGCCGATTCAGGGCCTTCGGAACCGTCATTGCCGGTGCTACGATCGGCCGTGAGAGCCGGGATTTTGCGACGATTTGGCGGATGCGTAATGAGACTCCTGATCGAGATCGCGGCCGCGGCGTTGCTCATGGTGTGTATCACGGCGACGAGCGCAGCCTATGCGGCGGGCAAAGTCGGCCGCAGTGCCGACGGCCTGAGCTGCAGCTTCAGCGTGACCCAGAACGCCTCGCCGGCCGCGCGCTGCGCCGCCATCAAGCGGCAATGCGGCGGCAAGTTTGACGCGAATGCTTGCGGTGACAAGCTGCTGTCCGCAGCGAATTGAACGGTCGCACAATGCGCCTTCACGCGCGTCCAGGGACACCGTGGTGATACGGATTTCCAAGACTTAACGAGTTCTTTACAAACACAGCTGTCGCTCGTGGGGCGGGCACATTTTTCCAGCTCCGACGCATTTCATTCCGAAGCAATTTTCAACGGGCCGCTGACATTGTCAGCGGCCCGAATTGCTTTTGGGACGGGCATACGCGTGACAGAGCGATGATGTTCGCTGCCGCCTCCGTCGTCGTCCTGGCGAAAGCCAGGACCCATTACCCCAATAGTCAGATGAGGCCCGACAGGTCGTTCCAATCCGGGTTTTCAGCTTCGATCAGCTTGATCTTCCAATCGCGCTTCCAGAACTTCAGCTGCTTCTCGCGGGCGATGGCTTCCTGCGGTATGGCGAATTCCTCGAGGTGAACGAGACGGAAGATCTGATATTTGTAGACAAACTTGGATCCGCGGCCCGAGCGATGCAGTTCGAGCCGGGTGCGAACATCGCTGGTGACGCCGATGTAAAGCGTTCCGTGATGGCGGCTCGCGAGGACGTAGACGTAGTAGCTGCTTGCAGCGCTCATGGTTTGGCCCAAGCTCGCTTCACAATAACCAGTCGGGGTAATGGGTCCTGGCTTTCGCCAGGACGACGTCTGTGGGCGATCGATAAACCAATCAGAACGAATTAAGAACACTTTAGCAAGTCTTTGATATATCATTGTGATTCGGCGCCTGCGCCGACACAATATCTATGGTCTCTCAGTCTCCGCGAGGGCTACATGTCCACCATCGCCTTTGACCAATTCGCTCTGACCCGGATTGCCGATTTCGCGCGGTCGCTGTCGCGACTGCACCAGGCCTCGCGGCGCCAGCCGATCGACGACGACCAGCTCGACCGCGAGTTCAATGCGGTCTGCATGTCGATCTGGGGCTACACCACCGATGATTTCAGCGACGAGCTGTTCTCGAACGAGGATCACGCCTGGCTCGACTCGCTCGACGAGGCGCATGCGCGCATCTTCGCCGGCGAGCAGGGTTACGACCTCGTCGACGATCACGGCATGCTGACGGACTGGTGGGGCTATTGCTGGATGATCCTCGCCGAGAAGCGCGGTCTCCTCAACCCGGAGAACCGCGCCGCCGCGCGGGCCGCGATCGAGGAGAAATACATGGCCGCGCCGAACGTGATCGGCGTGATCGTGGCGCGCTGAGTGGCGCAGCTCGAAGCCGTCAGTTCGCTTCGGCCCGCTTGGCGGGCTTTGCGGCATTGCCCTTCGGCACAACAGACGTCGGCGCCGACGGCGCGACATCGCGGCTCGTCTCCGGCAGCGGCGCATCGCTGGCGATCTCGGCGCTGACAGGCGCAACCTTCATTTCGCCGAGCCGCGCGCGAACCGCCGCGGTCAACCCGGGATAGGAGGCGATCGGCGTGAAGTCGAACGACTGCTCGTTGCCGACGCGAACGCCGGTATAGGCGACGAGGCCGTCGGTGGTCGCGATCACGTCGCCGGCCTTCAGCGAGGCATCGAGCGCGAGGTCGACCGGCGCGAGCCCGGCCGGGTCGCGGCCGTTGCAGGTGCAGTCGGCGCGCAGCGCCTTGCGATAGGCGAAGGCGTTCTCACTGTCGGCGTAGCGCTCACCCGTAGCCGAGGCCGAGCTGTCGATATGGCTGCCGTAATAGACCTTGGTCGCGCTCGCGGGACAGAACGCCTGGCAGAGCTGCGCCGGCGTTGCGTTGCCGCGCATCGTCAGCGGAAAATACTTGCCGTCGCAGCTGCGCACGCAATAGGCCGGCCCGGAACCGGCCACGCGCGGCGCCGAGACCGGCGCGGATGTCTGCCGTTCCGGCTGCTGGTTGAGACCGAACGGATCGGCGAAGAAATTGGCTTGCGGCGGCGCCTGCCGGCCCTGCTGCTTCTGGGAACCGCCGAAGAAGAAGTCGAACAGCCCTTCGGCCGAGACGGGAGCGGGCACGACCAGGACGGAACCCGCAAACGCAGCGGCGGCAAGCATCACGCGGCGCCGCATGCGCCGATCACTCAACTCTGTACGCAACGCCAACTCCACCCGACGCGCCTCGCCGCGGCGACAAGGTGCCCCGGCGGATTCACCATAGTGCGTGATGGTAAACGAGCGATTGATCAGGGTGACGGGAAGAAGTCGAGATTGTGTGAACCTCGCTTACCTCGCCCCGCTTGCGGGGAGAGGTCGGAACGCATGGAGCGTAGCGCAATGCGATCCGGGTGAGGGGGTACAGGTCTCTCGACGATCGCAATTGACGAGAGAGGCCCCTCACCCCGACCCTCTCCCCGCAAGAGCGGGGCGAGGGGGAAGAAAAGACCTCAGTCCTTCAAGAACTCGCCGGCCTTGTACAGCGCGCGGAACGGCAAGCCGGCCTCGGCAAACGTTTCAGTCGCGCCTTCCTCGCGGTCGACCATGGTGAACACCAGTGCGATCTCGCCGCCGGCCTCGCGCACGGCTTCCACCGCCTTCAGCGCGGAGCCGCCGGTCGTGGTGACGTCCTCGACGATCACGATGCGCTTGCCTGCCAGCGTCTCGCCCTTGGCGAGCCCTTCGACGGCGAGCCGCGCGCCGTGCTCCTTCGGCTTCTTGCGCACGAAGAACGCCGCGATCGGATGACCCTTCAGCCAGGACAGCTGTGCAATCGCGCCGGCGAGCGGCACCGCGCCCATCTCGAGCCCGCCGACGAAATCGAGCCGGTCGTCCTTCAGCGCCTCATAGGTGAGCTCGGCGAGCAGCGCCGCGCCTTCGGGATCGAGCATCGTCGGCTTCAGGTTGAAATAGAAATCGCTCTTGCGGCCCGACGCCAAGGTGATCTCGCCGCGGCCGAACGAGCGCTTGCGGATGATCTCGGCGAGGCGGGCACGGGAGGCTGATTTGGACAAAGGCTTTTCCCTTGGGGGTTCTTTGGGGCTTCTGAAACGGCCGGCAATCTATCGGCGGTCTCCCGCACATTCCAGCGGGTAAATCCCGCCGTCAACAGTGCCCGCGCCGCCATTTTCAGCGCAGCCGTGTGCGGAAAGCGCGGTTGTGCGGCCGTTGCAATCCCCGTAAGCAGGCGCCAAACACTCGGCCAAACACTTGCACGGGAAGCGGAAATGACCATCGAGCTGCACACCTGGAACACGCCGAACGGCCGCAAGATCTCGGTGGCGCTGGAGGAAATGGGGCTGCCCTACAAGGTGATCCCGGTGAATATCGGCAAGGGCGAGCAGATGGCGCCCGCGTTCCTCGCGATCAGCCCGAACAACAAGATTCCGGCGATCGTCGATCCCGATGGGCCCGGCGGCAAGCCGGTCAGCATCTTCGAGTCCGGCGCGATCCTGCTCTATCTCGGCGAGAAGACCGGCAAGTTCCTGCCGAAGCCGCTGGCAGAGCGGATCCCGGTCTATGAGTGGCTGATGTGGCAGATGGGCGGTTTCGGCCCGATGCCGGGCCAGGTGCACCATTTCATCGCGCTGGAGAACGAGCAGGACCGCGCCTATGGCCTGAAGCGCTACATGGCCGAGACGCGGCGGCTCTACGGCGTGCTGGACCGCCGGCTGGATGGCCGCGAGTTCGTCGCCGGCGATCTGTCGGTGGCCGATTTCGCCATCCTCGGCTGGGCCTGGCGCCATCCGCGCCACAAGGTCGATCTGGCCGACTTCCCCAACGTCAAGCGCTGGTACGAGACGCTGATGGCCCGCCCGGCGACGAAGCGGGGCATGGAGGCGAAGCTGGATTGATCTTCTCCCTCGCCCCGCTCTCTTGTCCGCCGAAGCCCGCCTTCGTGCGAAGGCGGATGCGGGGAGAGGGTCGGGGTGAGGGGCTCTCTCGGCAAAGAAGTTGGAAGTTGTATTCGCGGTGGCTCCCCCTCACCCGGATCGCATCTGACGATGCGACATAGCCGAAGCCTTGCTTCGGCGTTCTTGAGGACGGCCGCCGGAGGCGGCCTATGCTCTCCCCGCAAGCGGGGCGAGGTAAGAGAGCAAGTCACGCCCGCCGCGCCTCGAGCGCCATCTTCATCGCGAGTCCAGCGAGCACCGTGCCCATCAGCCAGCGCTGCACCAGGAGCCAGGTCGGGCGGGTGCCGAGGAACACCGCGATCGAGCCGGCGGCGAGCGCGATCATCGCATTGACGCTGACGCTGATCACGATCTGGATCGAGCCGAGCGCGAGCGACTGCGTCAGCACGCTGCCGCCGGCGGGATCGATGAACTGCGGCAGCAGCGCCAGATAAAGCATCGCGATCTTCGGGTTGAGCAGGTTGGTAATGAAGCCCATCGCGAACAGTTTGCGCGGGCCGTCGACCTTCAGCGCCTTGACCTGGAACGGCGAGCGGCCGCCCGGCTTCAGCGCCTGCCACGCCAGCCAGAGCAGATAGGCGGCGCCGGCGAAACGCAGCGCGTCGTAGGCGTAGGGAATTGCAAACAGCAGCGCGGTGATGCCGAACGCCGCGCACAGCATGTAGAACACGAAGCCGAGCGCGACGCCGCCGAGCGAGACAATGCCGGCCGCCGGCCCTTGCGTGATCGAGCGCGAGATCAGGTACATCATGTTCGGTCCCGGCGTCAGCACCATGCCGAAGCAGATGAGCGCAAAGCCGAGCAGGGCGGATGTATGGGGCATGATGGGTCTCGCAAGGGGATACACGCTCTTCTTAGCGGGTCATTCGCCGCGCGACCACGTCGGAATTGTACTCCGATCAATTATCGCGGCCGGCCGGTCGTGACAGCAAACCAGATGGCAATGCCGATAAGCGCGAGCGCGAAGCCGCCGCGGATGGCCCGGCGGTTGCTGGCGACGTCGATCATCGACTGCATCGAGCCAGCCAGGGTGACGATCACCGTATGGATCAGCGTTGCGATCGCGACATAGATGAAGCTCAGCAGCAGCGTCTGCGACGTGACGGATCCGGCGTCCGGGCGAACGAATTCCGGCAGCACGGCAATATAGAACACCGCGGCCTTGGGATTGAGCAGGTTGGTGATCAGGCCACGGCGGAAGGCAGCCCACGGCTGCGCGTTCCGGTCGGCTGCTTCCGAAGCGCCATCGCGATGGCCCGACCAGGCGTCCCACGCCAGCCAAAGCAGAAAGAGCACGCCGCCCCAACGCAACACGCCATAGAGCAGTGGCGAATTGTCGATTACGGCAGCGAGCCCGAAAGCCGCGATCACGCCGTAGCTCATCAGGCCCAGTGCGATGCCGGCGACCGCGGCGAAGCCGGTGCGCATGCCGCTCGAGAGCGACAGTGCGGCGAGGTAGGTCATGTTGGGGCCGGGCGTGATCTCGATGACGAGCGCGGTCAATGCGAATGCAAGCAGCGGATGGAGGTCAGCCAACGGCCTCCCTCCGACCCGGCGATCGCCTGAAGTGTGGACCGTAGCTCAATGCGCCTCGTCCCAATTGTTCGCGGCGCGGGCGTCGACCTGCAGCGGCAGCGACAGGATCACGGCCGGGAACGGCGCGTCCTGCATCACCTTCTGCACCACCGGCAGCGTCGCCGCGACCTCGTTGTCAGGCACCTCGAAGATCAGTTCGTCATGCACCTGCAGCAGCATCTGCGCCGAGAGCTTCTTCTCGGAGAGTGCGTCCTCGACCCGGATCATGGCGCGGCGGATGATGTCGGCCGCGGTGCCCTGCAAGCGCGCGTTGATCGCGGCACGTTCGTTGAAGGCGCGCACCGAGGCGTTGGACGCCTTGATGTCGGGGTAGTAGCACTTGCGCCCGAACAGCGTCGTCACATAGCCGTTGCGGCGGCAGAAGTCCTTGGTCTCGTCCATATAGGTGCGGATGCCCGGGAAGCGCTCGAAATACTTCTTGATGTAGGCGGAGGCTTCCTCGCGCGCGATGCCGAGCTGGTTGGCGAGGCCGAACGCCGAGATGCCGTAGATGATGCCGAAATTGATCGCCTTGGCGCGGCGGCGCACCTCGCTCGGCATGTCCTTGATCCGCACACCGAACATTTCGGACGCCGTCATGGCGTGAATGTCGAGCCCGTCGCGGAACGCCTGGCGCAGCACCGGCACGTCGGCGATCTCGGCGAGCAGCCGCAGTTCGATCTGGGAGTAATCGGCCGACACCAGCTTGTGGCCCGGCGTCGCGATGAAGGCACGGCGAATCTTGCGACCGTCCTCGGTGCGCACCGGGATGTTCTGCAGGTTCGGCTCGTTCGACGACAGCCGGCCCGTCGTGGTCGCAGCCAGCGCGTAGGTGGTGTGGACGCGATGGGTCTGCGGGTTGACGTAGGTCGGCAGCGCGTCGGTGTAGGTCGATTTCAGCTTCGAGACCTGGCGCCACTCCAGAATCTTCCTCGGGAATTCGTGGCCCTGTTCGGCGAGCTCGTCGAGCACCTGCGCGGTGGTCGACCAGGCGCCGGTCTTGGTCTTGGTGCCGCCGGGCAATCCCATCTTGCCGAAGAGGATGTCGCCGATCTGCTTCGGGCTGCCGACGTTGACCGGCTCGCCGGCGATTTCCTGGATCTCTGCCTCGACCCGCGCCGCGGTCTGGGCGAAATCGCCCGACAGCCGCGACAGCACCTGGCGGTCGATCGAGATGCCGCGCCGCTCCATCCGCGCCAGCACCGACACCAGCGGCCGCTCCAGCGTCTCGTAGACCGTCGTCATCCGCTCGGCGACGAGGCGGGGCTTCAGCACCCGCCACAGCCGCAGGATCAGGTCGGCGCTTTCGGCCGCATATTCGGTGGCCTTGTCGATCGTGACCTGATCGAAGGTCAGCTTGCCCTTGCCGCTGCCGACGAGGCCGCCATAGCTGACGACGGCATGGCCGAACCAGCGCTCGGCGAGCGCCTCCAGCGCATGCGAGCCGCGGCCCGCATCGAGCGCGTAGGACATCAGCTGGGCGTCATCGATGTTGCGCAGCGTGACGCCGTGCTGCGCCAAGGTCACCGCGGTGAACTTGACGTTGAAGCCGACCTTCTGGATGCCGGCCGACTCCAGCAGCGGCTTCAGCGCCTTCAGTGCATCGGCGGTCTTGATCTGGCCGGGCGCGAGGCCCGCATCGAACAGCCCGGCGCCGCCACCGGCCTGCCGGTGGCTGAGCGGGACGTAGCAGGCATAGTTGGGCGCCAGCGCCAGCGCCAGTCCCGACAGCTCGGCCTGCATCGGGTCAATCGATTCCGACATCGCCTCGATCGCGATGTAGCCGGTGTCGTGCGCGCGCGCGACAAAGGCGTTGAGCTGGTCGAGACTGCCGATCGCGTGGTAGGCCTTGCGATCGAAGCCGGTCTTCCGGATCGCCTCGCCGCGGGCCTCGGCCAGTGTTGCCGGCGTGCCCTTCAGGCTGGAGTTCTTGTCGTCGCGTGCGCCGGTCGGCTTGGCCCTCGCAGGCGGTGCCGCGGCCGATGTCGGAGCGTCTCCGGGCGCCGGCGTCACGTCCGACGGCGGCAGCGGCGAAAACACGCTGGCGCCGCTCTTGTTGCCGGGATCGGCGTCGACATTGGCGGGGTCGATCTGCGCATAGTCGGCGACGCGGCGGGTGAGGGTGGAGAACTCCATCGCCTTGAGGAAGGCGATCAGCCGGCGCGAGTCGGGCTCGTGCACGGCGAGGTCGTCGAGCGGGACCTCGAGATCGACCTTGTCGTCGAGCAGCACGAGTTGGCGCGAGATGCGCGCCTTCTCGGCGTTCTCGAGCAGCGCCTCGCGCCGCTTCGGCTGCTTGATCTCGCCGGCGCGGAACAGCAGCTGGTCGAGATCGCCATATTCGATGATCAGCTGCGCGGCGGTCTTGATGCCGATGCCGGGCACGCCGGGCACGTTGTCGGTGGAATCGCCGGCCAGCGCCTGCACCTCGACCACCTTCTCGGGCGGCACGCCGAATTTCTCGATCACCTCGTCGCGGCCGATGCGGCGATCCTTCATCGTGTCGTACATCACGACCTTGTCGTTGACGAGCTGCATCAGATCCTTGTCCGATGACACGATCGTCGTGGTCGCGCCGCGCTCGGTGGCGAGCCGCGCATAGGTCGCGATCAGATCGTCGGCCTCGAAGCCGGCCTGCTCGAGACAGGGCAGCTCGAAGGCGCGCACCGCCTCGCGGATCAGCGCGAATTGCGGGATCAGATCGTCGGGCGCCGGCGGCCGGTGCGCCTTGTAGTCGGGATAGAGCTTGTTGCGGAACGTGATCTCCGACTTGTCGAACACGATCGCCAGATGCGTCGGCCGGTTGTCCTCCGGCATGTCGCGCAACAGCTTCCACAGCATGTTGCAGAAGCCGAGCACGGCGTTGACCTGCAGCCCGTCGGACTTGCGGTTCAGCGGCGGCAGCGCGTGATAGGCGCGGAAGATGTAGCCCGAGCCGTCGACCAAAAAGATATGGTCGCCCTTCGCCGCGGGCTTGGTAGTAACGGGCTTGGCGGCGACGGGCTTGGCTGCGGTCTGCGGGGCTGATTTGGCGGGGTCTTTGGAGGCTGTTTTCGGCATGGCCGAAACTTAGGGATTTTTGCGGAGATTGACAGCCTTTGTGTCGCTGAATCCGCCCGTGCCACACAACGAATTCGATGAATTCGAGACCCGTCATCCTGAGGAGCCTGCGAAGCAGGCGTCTCGAAGGATCGACGGCCACCAGCCGGCCGTGCATCCTTCGAGACGCGCTACGCGCTCCTCAGGATGACGGGGACGGCGCCGGAATGAGCTACGCCTTGTCGCCGGTCGGCGAGAACAGATAGCCGCCGCCGCGGATGGTCCGGATCACCGACGGCTTGGTCGGGTCGAATTCGATCTTGCGGCGGATGCGCATGATGCGCAGGTCGACGGCGCGGTCGAAGGCTTCCGCGTCGCGCGCATTGGCGAGTTCCAAGAGCCGCTCGCGCGACAGCACGCGCTTCGGATTGGCGGCGAACACCTTCAGCAGGCCGAATTCCGAGGCCGTCAGCGGGTGCTCATTGCCCTCGTCGTCGCGCAGCGCCTGGGCCTCGAGATCGAGCCATTTGGTGCCGAACCGCACCAGCTGCTCCTTTTCCGCCTTCGCGCTCGCCGGTTCCGGCGCGGCTGATTTCGCGGGGCCGCTCCGCCGCAGCACCGAGCGGATCCGTGCCATCAGCTCGCGCAATTCGCAGGGCTTGGCCACGTAATCGTCGGCGCCGAGCTCGAGCCCGACCACCCGATCGATCGGGCTGGCAGTAGCTGTCAGCATGATGACCGGGACGTTGATCTTGCTCTTGAGGTCGCGAATGATCGACAGACCATCCTCCTCGGGCATGTTGAGGTCCAGCACCACGAGATCGGGCGTGCTGCTCTCGATCTCCTTGCGCAGGCTCTTGCCGCCATCGCACAGCGTCACGCCGAAGCCGTGCATCTTGAGGTAATCGCCGACCATCTCGCGGGCCGGTGCCTCATCGTCGACGATGAAGATATGCGGGTTCTGGTTCATGATGTCTCTGTCGCCGGCAGTGTAACCGTAAAGGTCGACCCCTGTCCGGGGCCCGGGCTCTGTGCGGTCACATGGCCGCCATGCATGTCGATAATGCGCTTGACGATGGAAAGGCCGAGGCCGGTCGAGCTTTCGCCTGCGGTCGGCTTGGCCGACAGCCGCTGGAACCGGCCGAACAGCCGGCCGAGATCCTCTGGGCTGAGGCCGGGGCCCTGGTCGGCGATCCGGATCACCGTGTCGTCACCCTCGTGGCTGACCGCCACCGTGATCTTGCCGCCGATCGGCGAGTACTTGATGGCGTTGCTGACGAGGTTGTCGATCGCCTCGCGGATCCGGTCGCCATCGCACATCGTGACGAAGTGCTGCGGACCAGAGACCGAGATGCTCTGCTGCTTGTTGACGGCCGAGGGCAAATTGGCCTCGGTGACCTCGTTGACGAGGGCCGCGACGTCGACCGGCTCGCGGCGGATGGTGATGTCGAAGGCGTCGGCCATCGCATCCGAGATCAGGTGGTCGACCATCGAGGTCAGCCGCTTGGTGGCGTCCCTGATGTGCTCGACCTGGGCGGTGACGTTCTCCTTCGGAGAGCCGGCACTTATCAATTCGGTCAGCATCTCGGTGCGGCCGAGGATCACGCCGAGCGGATTCTTCAGATCGTGGGCGACGGTGCCGAGGATTTCGTTCTTGAAGCCGTTGGCGCGCTGCAGCCGCAGCCATTGTGCCGACAGCCGCCGGTTGGCCTGCATCAGCGCGCGGGTGCGCTGCGTGACGCGGTCCTCGAGCTGGGCATTGGCCTCTTGAAGCTGCTGGTAGAGGATCACGTTGTCGAACGCGATCGACAGCCGGCTCGAGAAGATCTCGACCAGCGCGCGGTCGGTATCGGAGAGCTGGCGCTCGGCCTGCAGCAGCACCACGACCTCGCGGCCGCTGCCGGTGCGTGAATAGAGCACGCTGCGGTGGTCGGCGAACTCGTTCTTGCGGCGCTGGAACGCTTCCTCGACCATGTGCCGCAGGTCCGGGTCGAGCGCCTTCGAGGACGTCGTGCCGATGAAGCGGCTGTAGCAGCCCGAGCAGGCCAGCACCGAGAAATCGGCGGCGGCCGCGTTGCCATCGTCGCGCAGCACCAGGATGCCGGCGCAGTCGACATTGAGCAGCGAGGCGAGTTGCGTCAGCACGCCCTCGGCCAGCCGCTGCATCGACTTGAAGTCGTACAGCGTCGAGGCCGCGTCGATGATGATCTCGAGCCCGCGCCTGGTCTGCACCATGCGTTCGAGCTGCTGGTAGCTGCGCAGCGCCGCGGTCAGCGAGGTGAACAGCTTGTCGGCGGTGAGCTCGGTCTTCGCCTTGTAGTCGTTGATGTCGTATTGCACGATGACACGCCGCTCCGGCGCCTGGCCGGGCTGGCCGGTGCGCAGGATGATGCGGACGGTCTCGTTCTTGATCTCGTTGCGGATGTATTCGACGAGCTCGAGGCCGGCGACGTCGGTCTCCATGATGACGTCGAGCAGCACGGCCGCGATGTCGGGGTTGTCCCGCATCAGCGTGCGGCCTTCGGCCGCAGAGTAGGCCGACAGGATCTCCAGCGTCGCGCCGTTCAGGTTGTAGTCGCTGAGCGCAAAACGGGTGCCTTCGTGGACGGCGTGATCGTCGTCGATCACGGCGATCTTCCATTTCCGTACCGGCGAGTCCTCCGGGGGGCTCTCGGTGTCGTCGATCAGTTGGAGGACATCGTCCTGTTCGGCCATTGACTGGTTCCGTCGGCTGCTGTGTCAGTGATCGTGGGTTCGCCCTTGGGAGCCCCCTTGGCGATCCTGGGCATGATAATGCGAAAAGTGGTGCCTTGTCCTACCCTTGACTCCAGCATCATGCGTCCGCCGAGCTGCTGGGTGACGAGGTTATAGACGATATGGAGGCCGAGGCCCGTACCACCTTCGTTGCGTCGGGTCGTGAAGAACGGGTCGAATGCCTGTCGCTGCACGTCCGGCGTCATGCCAGCCCCGTCGTCTGCGAAGATGATCTCGACATCATCAGCGCCACGGCCGCGCGCCGAGATCGTGATGTTGCCAGAGCGGCCGTTGGCGAAGGCATGATTGACGGCGTTGAGGAAAAGATTGGTTAAGATCTGGCCATAGGCGCCGGGATAGCCGTCGATCAGGAGCCCATCGGGCACATCGACGGACAGCGCGATCTGGGCCTTCTTCAGCACCGGCCGCAGGCTCGCCACGATCTGGTCGGTCGATTCGCTCAAGGCAAACTGGCGGCGTTCGGCATGCGAGCGATCGACGGCGACCTGCTTGAACGACTGGATCAGTTCGCCGGCGCGCTGCAGGTTCGAGACCAGTTGCTGCGATGCGTCACGCGAGGCGCGCACGAATTCGTCGAGCTTGGAGCGGCGCAGCGGCTCGGTCTTCAGGTCGTTCTCGAACATCTCGCTGCGGCGGGCAAAGCTCGAGGCGACCGTCAGGCTGATGCCGATCGGATTGTTGACCTCGTGGGCGACGCCGGCAACAAGCCCGCCGAGCGCGGCGAGGCGTTCGGCATCGATCAGGTTCTGCTGGGCGGCGTTGAGCTCGAGCAGCGCACTCTCGGCCTTCTCCTTGGCGCTGCGCAGCTCGTCCTCGGTCTTGCGCTTGGCGATGGCGTTTTCGCGGAACACCTCGACCGCACGCGCCATGGCGCCGACCTCGTCCTTGGCCGAGGTGCCCTGCACCGGCCGGTCGAGATCGCCCGAGGTGATGGTGCGCATCGACGCCATGATCTGCGCCAGCGGCAGCCGGATCGACAATGCGATCATGACGCCGGCCGACATGATGACGCCGAGGAAGATCACGGCGATCGACAGCACCCGGCGCGAGATCGACGTCAGCGTCTTGTCGAATGTCTCCTGCGCCTTCTGCTCGCGCTGGCGCATCTTCACCGAGAGCTCGTCGATCGCGCCGATCGCGTCGGCCTGGCTGGCGTCGATCGAGTTGCGCAACAGATCGGTGCGGTTGGTGAGCTGTTCGCTGAGCTTGCCGAGCCCGTCGCGCAGCTCGGCGGTCTTGACCTTGAGCCGCGCCAGCGCCATGCGCTGCAGATCGTTCTCGGCCAGATCGGTCATGACGGGAATCGTCTTCTCGATCGTATCGATGTTGCGGCGGGCTTCCTCGGCCGACGAGGAGGCAAGCGAGAGGTAGTAGGCGTTGGCGGCGACCAAGAGCGAGGTGAAGGCTTCGCGCGATTTGCCGAGCGCGGGCCAGATCAGCGCGTCGCGATGGCCGGTGGCGCCCTCGATGATCGAATAGAGCCCAGCCATGTCCCTGGTCGGCGACAGCACCTGCTCGTCATAGGTCTTGGAGATCGTGGTCTGCAGGGTGCGCAATTCACCGAAGCCGTCGAGGAAACGGCTGGTGACGCGCTCCAGCTGCTCGACCGAGCCCGACAGCATCGGGTCGGTCGAGGCCCGGTTGGTCAGCGTGCCGAGCACGGCCTCGCGCAACAGCAGGATTTCCGCGAACAGGTCCGGGCTCGGCTGGTTGATGTAGCGGTGGATCAGGTTCTGCAGACGGCTGGTCTCGCTTTCGAGCTTGGCCAGGATCTTGTCGGATTCCCGGACCTGGCGGACGTCGTCCCAGGCCGAGCCGAGCACCTTCGAGCCGTTCCAGATCAGCACCGCGAGCACGATCACGACGGCGGAATTGAGCAGCGCGATCGAAAGAATGCGCCAGCGGATCGGCACCGCACGGAGCAACTGGACGATGCGGAAACGGCCCTGCGGCCCAAAGGCCGCCCGCCGTCGCATCGTCCCGTCCTGTTTGGGCGCGTCCAAGATCCGGTCACTCCATGTTGCGGATGCGTTCGATCAGCGCAGCTATCGCCGGATCGCGCTCCGCCTTGGCATAGATGCCGGCCATCGCCGCCTCGAACGGCTTGCGGTCGAAATCGGTCACGACCTTGACGCCGGCCTGCTCCGCCTGCTTGCGCGAGCGCTCCTCGAGCTCCCGCCACTTCTCGCGCATGTAGAGGCTGGAGCGCTGCGCGGCTTCGCGGAAGGTGGTCTGCTCATCCGGCGTGAGGCTGGCCCAGGCCTTGCGCGACATCACCAGCACTTCGGGGCTGACGGTGTGCTGGGTCAGGGTGTAGTAGCCGGCGTATTTGTAGTGGCCGGTGGTGACGAAGGACGGCCAGTTGTTCTCCGCGCCATCGATCAGCCGGTTGGCGAGCCCGGTCAGCACCTGGCCGTAGGCCATCTCGACCGGCTGGGCGCCGAGCGCGCGGATCATGTCCGACATCTGTGCGGATTGCTGCACACGCAGCCGCAGCCCCTTGAGGTCGTCGAGCGAACGCACCGGGCGGGCGCTGTTATAGATCGAGCGGGCGCCGGAATCGTAGAAGGTCAGCCCGACGAAGCCGTGGGCCTCGAGACTGTTCAGGATCTCGTTGCCGATCGGCCCATCCAGCACATGCTGCAGGTGCTCAAGGGATCGAAACAGGAACGGCATCGCCAGCACATTCACCGAAGGCACCATGGTTCCGATCAGCGCGACATTGGTCCGGTTCAGATCGATGGCGCCGGCCCGGGTCTGCTCCAGCGTCTCCTTTTCCTCGCCGAGCTGGCGGGAATGGAAGACCACGATGCGGTGCCGGCCGCCGGTGCGCTCGGCGATCAGGCGGTCCATGTAATTCAGCGCCTGGACCGTCGGATAGTCTTCATTCTGGGTATCGGCAGTGCGGAATTCGCGCGCAAAGGCACTCGCCGAGACCGCTGTCCATAGCAGCGCGAAGGCAAGCGTTATTGTCCGCGAAAGGCCGGCGCGGCGATACACAGGCTACAATTCCCCTTGTGATTTGAGTCCGGGGCGGGAGGAAAAGGTTCAACGCTTTTAGCAGAATGGCGGTGGTTCGCCCATCTGCCAAACGTTAAAACCGTGCTGCAACCTGCGGTGTCGATTGAATTTGCGGTTGTAGCGCCGTATGACCGCGTGTTGGCATCCGGGAACGGCTGGTCGTGAAGTTCGCCTTGAAGCTCGCCTCGAAGCTCTTGCACCTCCTCCCGCACCTCGTCGTCGCGGCCCTTCTGCTTGTGGCACCGGCACGAGCGGCGACCGAGATCATGTGGTGGCACGCGATGTCGGGCGAGCTCGGCAAGCAGCTCGAGAAGCTCGCCGCCGACTTCAACGCCTCGCAATCCGACTACCGCATCGTGCCCGCCTACAAGGGCAACTACACCGAGACCGTCACCGCGGCGATCTTCGCCTTCCGCTCGCGCAGCCAGCCGGCGATCGTTCAGGTCAACGAGATCGCCACCGCAACCATGATGGCGGCGCGCGGCGCGATCTATCCGGTGTTCGAGCTGATGCGCGATCAATCGGAGGCGTTCGCGCCACAGGCCTATCTGCCCGCGGTGGCGGGCTACTATGCCGATGTCGACGGCAACATGCTGTCGTTCCCGTTCAACGCCTCGACGCCGATCCTGTACTACAACAAGGATATGTTCCGCTCGGCCGGGCTCGATCCGGGTGCGCCTCCGAAGACCTGGCCGGAGCTCGGCGTCGTGGCCAAGCGGCTGCGCGCGGCGGGTGCGATGTGCGGCGTCACCACGTCATGGCCGTCCTGGATCAATGTCGAGAACTTCTCGGCCTTCCACAATTTGCCGATCGCGACCAGGTCCAACGGCTTTGCCGGTCTCGACGCGCAGCTGGTCTTCAACAACCCGATCGTGCTGCGTCACATCGCGCAGCTGGCACAATGGCAGGCCGACAAGACCTTCGATTACAGCGGCCGCGGGCAGGCGGCCGAGCCGCGTTTTCAGAAGGGCGAATGCGGCATCTTCATCGGCTCGTCAGGAACGCGCGCCGACATCCAGGCCAATTCGAAATTCGAGGTCGGCTACGGCATGATGCCGTATGAGCCCGACGTGCAGGGCGCGCCGCAGAATTCGATCATCGGCGGCGCGACGCTGTGGGTGCTGCGCGACCGGCCGCGCGCCGAATATGCCGGAGTGGCAAAGTTCTTCGCCTATCTGTCGCGGCCCGAGGTGCAGGCCGCCTGGCACCAGAACACGGGCTACCTGCCGATCACCCGCGCAGCCTTCGATCTCAGTCGCACGCAGGGCTTCTACGATCGCAATCCCGGCGCCTCGATCTCGATCGAGGAGGTCACGCTGAAGCCGCCGACCGACAATTCGAAGGGCGTCCGGCTTGGCTCGTTCGTCCTGATTCGCGACGTGATCGAGGAGGAGCTCGAGCAGGTGTTCGCCGGCAAGCGCTCGGCGCAGGCCGCGATGGACAACGCCGTCGAACGCGGCAACCGTCTGCTGCGCCAGTTCGAGCGCGCCAATCCGGATCGGTGATGGCACATATCCTCCCAGGTGACGGAGAAGCAGCTCAGCAGCCTGGATGAATGTATGACTCAGTGACTGCGCAACAGATTCGGTGTCGTCCCTGTGAAAGCAGGGACCGATAACCACCGAAGCTCATAGTTGCGCACGACAGGGACGACGAGTCCCTTTCGTAACGTCCGCCGCGGAATATGGGTCCCTGCTCCTGTGCGCAATTGCGCACTAGGCAGGGACGACAGTTGAACAAGCCTTTGCGGAGGGATGACGAGGATAGATTGGGCTACGAGATTCCTTGAAATGATATCGCTTCCACCCATCACCGACTACGACACCTACCGCGTCTGGCGCGGCGACGCGTCGCGCTGGCTGCCGGTCGTGCGCGATATTGCCGATCGCCACGGGCTATCCTGGGGCGCGCCGCATGTGTTCTCGACCGGCACCAACCTCGTCATCGGGCTCGACGGTGAGCTGATCCTGAAGCTGTTCCCGCCGCTTCTGCGCCCGCAATTCGTCTCCGAACGCGGCGCGCTCGCCGAGCTGCGCGGACGGCTCGGCATTCCGATTCCCTATTTCATTGCAGAGGGCGAGCGCGACGGCTGGCCCTATCTCGTCATCACGCGCCTCGCCGGCACCGTCGGCTCGGAGGTGTGGCCATCGCTGTCGGAAGCCGAACGCGAGCGCGTGCTCGGCGAGATCGGCGCCGTGATTGCCGAGGTGCAACGCGTGCCGCCCGGCAGCCTGCTTGCGATCGAGCCGCGCTGGGAGGCTTTCATGCATGGGCAGATCGCGCAGTGCCGGGCGCGGCATGAGCGGCTCGGCCTGCCGGCGAAATTCCTCACCTCGCTCGATGATCTCCTGCGTGACGCCACTGAGCTGATCCCGATGCACGCGCCGCCGGTGATCCTGACCGGCGAGTACATTCCGGAGAATTTCCTGCTGGGCCGCCGGGCCGATGGTTGGCACGTCGCCGGCCTGTTCGACTTCGGCGACGTCCGGACTGGATGGGGCGAGTACGACCTGCTCGGTCCCAGCGCCTTCATGGCCGCCGGGCATCCGCGGCTTGTGCGCAGCCTGTTCGACGGCTACGGCATCCCGCGCAGCGAGGTGAATTTCACACTGAAGCGGCGGCTGATGGCGCTGATGATGCTGCACTCGGCCGGCGATCCGCTGCGCCATATCTGCATCGCGGGCTGGCCGGATCGGGTCGATGATCTCGTGCAATTGCAGGGGTTGGTCTGGCCCGACTAAAGCGTGCTGGACGAGGTTGTTCTGCCGCCGCGGCGGACGTTCACCTCTCCCTTGGGAGAGGTCGGCGCGCAGCGCCGGGTGAGGGATTACGGTCTCTCGTTGGAGCCGCGGCCCCTCACCCGATTTGCTGCGCAAATCGACCTCTCCCCAATGGGGAGAGGTAAACCCAGTCGGCGTACCCGATTGAATCCAAACTCTTCCCCTGCTTTAGCTGTCCGAGCGTCGGCCAGAAAGCGAGCAGGGCTCATTTCGTGCTCATTTCTTAAGCAGCAGGCCGTGCTTTGTATGCAACGATGGGTACGTAGCCTTGTGCCAGATCGAGGTGCCTGTACCAATTTTATATTACATTACAAAGCATTAGCGCCTCATAAGATTTCGTTAAGGGTTGGCACAATCCTTGCGATCTGAGTTCCAAGGCCGTTCTCAAGGGGCGTTGGAGCATCACATGAAGCGTCGCGATTTCCTCAAATCGGTGTCCGGGCTGGCAGCGGGGGCGTTGGCGCCGACCGCGCCCGCGATCTGGTCGCCGGCCAAGGCCGACGCGCGCTCCGAGACGCTGCTGATCGTCTCCGAGGGCGGTCCCAACAATCTCGATATCCACGGCGTCGGCACCAACGTGCCCGGCTATGAAGTGTCGTGGAATTGCTACGACCGGCTGATCAGCCACGAGATGAAGAGCGGTCCGGGCGGCGTGCCCTATTACGACCGCGACAAGTTCAAGCCCGAGCTCGCCGAGGACATGAACATCGGCGACATGTCGGTCACCTTCAAGCTGCGGAAGAACGCCAAATTCCATGACGGCACGCAGGTCGCGGCGAAGGACGTCAAATGGTCGCTCGACCGTGCCGTCAGCGTCGGCGGCTTCCCGACATTCCAGATGAGCGCGGGCTCGCTGACCAAGCCCGAGCAGTTCGTCGTCGTCGACGACCATACGGTGCGCGTCGATTTCCTGAAGAAGGACAAGCTCACGATCCCCGATCTCGCTGTCATCGTGCCCTGCGTCGTCAACTCCGAGCTGGTGAAGAAGAACGCCAGCGAGAAGGACCCCTGGGGTCTCGAATTCACCAAGCAGCAGACCGCGGGCTCCGGTGCCTACAAGGTGACCAAATGGACCGCCGGCACCGAAGTGATTATGGAGCGCAACGACGACTGGGTCTCTGGCCCGATGCCGAAGATCAAGCGCGTGATCTGGCGCATGGTGCCGCAGGCCGGCAACCGCCGTGCGCTGCTCGAGCGCGGCGATGCCGATATCTCCTACGAGCTGCCGTTCAAGGATTTCCAGGAGATGAAGACGAACGGCAAGCTCAACGTGGTCTCGCTGCCGTTCTCCAACGGCATCCAGTACATCGGCATGAACGTGACCAAGCCGCCGTTCGACAATCCCAAGGTGCGGCAGGCGATGGCCTACGCGATGCCGTATCAGAAGATCATGGATGCGGTGCTGTTCGGCCTCGCCAACCCGATGTTCGGCGCACCGAAGGACAAGCCGACCGAGGTCGCCTGGCCGCAGCCGACCAAGTACGTCACCGACATGGAGAAGGCCAAGGCGCTGCTCGCGGAGGCCGGCTACGCCAACGGCTTCGAGACCACGATCTCGTTCGACCTGAATTTCGCGGGCGTCAACGAGCCGCTCTGCGTGCTGGTGCAGGAGAGCCTTGCGCAGCTCGGCATCAAGACCACCATCAACAAGGTGCCCGGCGCCAATTGGCGCACCGAGCTCACCAAGAAGGAGATGCCGCTGTTCACCAACGTGTTCTCGGGCTGGCTCGATTACCCCGAGTACTTCTTCTACTGGTGCTATCACGGCAACAATTCGATCTTCAACACGATGAGCTACAAGTCGCCGGAGATGGACAAGCTCATCGACGGCGCGCGTATTGCTGCCGCCAACGGCGACACCGCGGCCTACGACGCCGATGTGAAGGGCTTTGTCGATCTCGCCTTCACCGACATCCCGCGCATCCCGCTGTATCAGCCGTTCGTCAACGTCGCGATGCAGAAGAACATCTCGGGCTACGAATACTGGTTCCACCGCCGCCTCGACTATCGCGCGATGGCGAAGGGGTGAGGCGCGCATGCTGACCCTCATCGGCAAGCGGCTGCTGTTCGCGATCCCGTCGCTGATCGGGGTCGTGATCGTGACGTTCCTGCTGACGCGCGCGCTGCCGGGCGATCCCGCGGCGTATTTTGCAGGGCCTGCCGCGACGAAAGAAGCGGTCGACCAGATCCGGAAGAAGCTCGGCTTCGACAAGCCGCTGATCGAGCAGTTCGTCCGCTACACCAACGATCTCGCCCATGGCGATCTCGGCACCTCGCTGACCACGGGGCAGCCGGTCGCCGCCGAGCTGCGCAATCGCCTGCCGGCATCGGCCGAGCTCACTCTGCTCGGCCTCGTCGTCTCGATCGTGATCGCGATCCCGCTCGGCGTGCTGGCGGCGACGCGGCCGGGCTCCTGGATCGATCATCTCTGCCGCGTCACCACGACGGCGGGCGTGTCGCTGCCGGTGTTCTTCACAGGCCTCGTGCTGGTCTACGTGTTCTATTTCCGGCTCGGCTGGTCGCCGGCGCCGCTCGGCCGGCTCGACGTGTTCTATAGCGCACCGCCGACCGTCACCGGCTTCTACCTCATCGATGCCTTGATCGCGCGGGACTTCGAGGCGTTCCGCTCGGCGTTCAGCCAATTGATCCTGCCGGCGGTGACGCTCGCGATCTTCTCGCTGGCGCCGATCGCGCGCATGACGCGCGCCTCGATGCTGGCGGTGCTGGCGTCCGATTTCGTCCGCACCGCGCGCGCCAGCGGCCTGTCGCCCGGCAAGGTGATCGTGACCTACGCCTTCCGCAACGCGATGCTGCCGGTCATCACCACGCTCAGCATGGTGTTCTCCTTCCTGCTCGGGGCCAATGTGCTGGTGGAGAAGGTGTTCGCCTGGCCCGGCATCGGCTCCTACGCGGTCGAGGCGCTGATCGCGTCGGACTTCGCACCCGTACAGGGCTTCGTGCTGACCATGGCGGTCATGTACGTGCTGCTCAATCTTCTGATCGACATCCTCTATGGCGTGATCGATCCGCGCGTCAGGCTGGAAGGCTAGGGAGGGCGCATGAGCACCGTTGCACCGACCGTCGAACCCGCAGGTCCCGCCCGCACCTCCGGGCTTGCCGCAGTCTTCGAGCAGACCCGCTACGTGCTGGGCGAGAACAAGGTCACCGGCTTCGCCTTCGCGCTGCTGGTCGTGATCATGTTTGCGGCGCTGTTCGGGCCCTATGTGGTGCCTTATGACCCACTCGCTTCGGACACCGCGGCTGCATTGAAGCCGCCGTCCGCCGCGCACTGGTTCGGTACCGATCAGCTCGGCCGCGACATCTTCAGCCGGGTTATCGTTGCAACCAGGCTCGACACCTTCATCGCGGTCGCTTCCGTCGTGCTGGTGTTCCTGATGGGCGGGCTGGCCGGCATCGCCGCCGGCTATTTCGGCGGCTGGACCGATCGCATCGTCGGCCGCATCGCCGACACCATCATGGCGTTTCCGCTGTTCGTGCTGGCGATGGGCATCGTCGCGGCGCTCGGCAACACCGTGCAGAACATCATCATCGCGACCGCGATCGTGAACTTTCCGCTCTATGCCCGCGTCGCGCGCGCCGAAGCAAACGTCCGCCGCAATGCCGGCTTCGTGCAGGCGGCGCGGCTCTCCGGCAACGGCGAATACCGCATCCTGCTCGGGCACATCCTGCCCAACATCATGCCGATCATGATCGTGCAGATGTCGCTGACCATGGGCTATGCGATCCTCAACGCCGCGGGCCTCTCGTTCATCGGCCTCGGCGTCCGGCCGCCGACCGCGGAATGGGGCATCATGGTTGCCGAGGGCGCCGGCTTCATGGTGTCGGGCGAGTGGTGGATCGCGCTGTTCCCGGGCCTTGCGCTGATGATCGCGGTGTTCTGCTTCAACCTGCTCGGCGACGGCCTGCGCGACATCGTCGACCCGCAGCGGAGAACGTAAATGATGTGGACCTGGCTAACGCGTGCGCGCTTTCTTCGCCTCTCCCCGCGTGCGGGGAGAGGCCGGGCCGCGTTAGCGGACCGGGTGAGGGGGGCTCTCCGCGCACTCCTTAGCCAGTTGTACGTGCCGATAGATGCCCCTCACCCCAACCCTCTCCCCGCAAGAGCGGGGCGAGGGGGCGCACTGAACAAGGGGCGGACGTAATGACCGTCTCAGTACGGTTCCATGATACCGCTGCGCTCCTTTGCATGGGGTTGTTTTCGATATTTTGTGGGAGCCGCACATGACCGCCCCGCCGCTCCTCGACGTCAGGGACCTCACCGTCGAATTCACGACGCGTCGCGGCATTGTCAAGGCGGTGCAGCACGTCAACATATCCGTGGCTAAGGGCGAGACCGTCGGCATCGTCGGCGAGTCCGGCTCCGGCAAGTCGGTGACATCATATGCGGTGATGCGCATCCTCGACCGCGCCGGCCGGATCGCCGAGGGGTCGGTGATGTTTTCCGGCATCGACGTCAAGGCGGCGACCGAGAGCCAGATGCGCGATCTGCGCGGCCGCGAAGTCTCGATGATCTTCCAGAATCCGCGTGCGGCGCTCAATCCGATCCGCAAGGTCGGGCACCAGATCGAGGACGTGCTGCGCCAGCATGTGCAGCAGGCGCAGGTCACCGATCGCGGCGAGACGGCGATCGAGGCGCTGGAGCAGGTCAAGATCGCGCGTCCGCGCGAGCGCTATCACGCCTATCCGTTCGAGCTGTCCGGCGGCATGTGCCAGCGCGTCGTCATCGCACTCGCGCTCGCCTGCAACCCGCAGCTTCTGATCGCGGACGAGCCGACCACCGGCCTCGACGTCACCACCCAGAAGGCGGTGATGGACCTGATCGTCGAGCTGACCCGGCGTCGGTCGATGTCGACGATCCTGATCACGCACGATCTCGGCCTTGCCGCTGCCTATTGCGACCGCGTCGTGGTGATGGAGAAGGGCCGCGTGGTCGAGACGGCGAAGTCCGCCGACATCTTCGCCGCGCCCCAGCACGACTATACGAAGAAGCTGATGCGCGCCACGCCGCGGATCGGGGTGTCATTGCGGGACCTGCTGCCGGAGGAGGAGACGGCGGCGCTTTCTTCCGCCTCGCCCCGCGTGCGGGGAGAGGCCGCCACGCGCAGCGTGGCGGGTGAGGGGGACTCTCCACGAGCCGTGTCCACGGATACAGCCCCTCACCCCAGCCCTCTCCCCGTAAAGAGCGGGGCGAGGGAGCAGACGCAACCCCTCCTGCTCGTCGAAAAGCTCGTCAAGGAATATCCCCGCCAGGGCGTGGGGTCGGTGCTCACAAAGCTGTTCGGCCGCAAGCCGCCGGTCGAGGAGGACATCTTCCGCGCCGTCGACGGCATCAGCTTTTCGATCGACCATGGCGAGAGCGTCGGGCTGGTCGGCGAATCCGGCTGCGGCAAGTCGACGACGTCGATGATGGTGATGCGGCTCTTGGACCAGACCTCCGGCCGCATCATGTTCGATGGCGAGGACATCGGCGGCATCATGCCGCAATCCTTCGCGCGGCTGCCGCGGCGCAGCCAGATCCAGATGGTGTTCCAGGATCCGACCGACAGCCTCAATCCGCGCTTCACTGCGGCGCGCGCGATCGCGGACCCGATCATGCAACTCGGCGACATCAGGGGGCGCGATGCGCTCCGCGACCGCTGCGAGGAGCTGGCACGGCTGGTCGGCCTGCCGGTCAATCTCCTGGATCGCTTTCCGCACCAGCTTTCAGGCGGCCAGAAGGCCCGTGTCGGTATCGCGCGCGCGATTGCGCTGCACCCGAAGCTCGTCATCCTCGACGAGCCGACCGCGGCACTCGACGTCTCGGTGCAGGCGGTGGTGCTCAATTTGCTGCAGGACCTCAAGCAATCGATGGGCATGAGCTATCTGTTCGTGTCGCACGATCTCAACGTGGTGCGTCTGCTGTGTGATCGCGTCATCGTGATGCGCAGCGGTCGCATCGTCGAGCAGGGCGCATCCGAACACGTCTTGGGCAATCCGCAGGATGCCTATACAAGGGAGCTGCTCACGGCGATCCCGCATCCGCCGTTGCCGGTGTCTTGAAAAACTCATTGGGAGCGAAATGGACGATCATCTCGACGATTACATGAACGCCGTCGCCCGGACGATGGCGTTGCCGCTGGAAGACGCCTGGCGTCCGGCGGTGCGCGCAAATCTCGAGGTCGCGCTGCGGCTGGCGCGGTTGGTCGATGACTTCCCGCTGCCTGACGACGTCGCGTCGGCCGCCGTCTATTCGACCTGAGATCGCGATGTCAGAGACTCCCACCGCCATGTCGGCCGCCGAAATCGCGCAGGCCGTATCGAGCCGCAAGATCACGGCCCTTGCCGCGACCGAAGCGGCGCTCGCGCGCATCGCGGCGCACGACAAGGTCCTCAACGCCTTCACCGACGTCACCGCCGATCGCGCGCGGGCCAGGGCCAGGGCGGTCGACGCGGCGATCGCGGCGGGCCAACCGGGCGGCCCGCTTGCCGGCGTGCCCTTCGCGGTGAAGAATCTGTTCGACGTGCAGGGCCTCTCGACCCGCGCAGGCTCCAAGATCAATCGCGATCTGCCGCCGTCGCCGCGCGATGCCACGCTGATCGAGCGAATGGAAGCGGCCGGCGCCGTGCTGGTCGGCGCGCTCAACATGGGCGAATACGCCTACGACTTCACCGGCGAGAACGCCCATGACGGTCCATCGCGCAATCCGCATGATCCGACGCGGATGGCGGGCGGCTCCTCGGGCGGCTCCGGCAGCGCCGTCGGCGGCGCACTGGTGCCGATCGCGCTCGGCTCCGATACCAACGGCTCGATCCGGGTGCCGTCGTCGTTCTGCGGCATATTCGGCCTGAAGCCGACCTATGGCCGGCTATCGCGCGCGCGATCCTTTCCGTTCGTCGCAAGCCTCGATCACCTCGGCCCGTTTGCCCGCAGCGTGAAAGATCTCGCGCTGGCCTATGACGCCATGCAGGGGCCTGATGCCGACGATCCCGCCTGCATCGTGCAATCGGTCGAACCGACCGTGCCGTTGCTTGCCAACGATGTCAGCCGGCTGCGCGTTGCAATCGCCGGCGGCTATTTCCAGCAGAATTTGTTGCCGGAGGCCGTCGAAGCGGTCGCGCGCGTGGCAAAGGCGCTCGGTGCCACCCAGACCGTGGAGCTGCCGGAAGCGGCGCGCGCCCGCGCCGCCGCCTTCATCATGACCACGACCGAGGGCGCCGCGCTGCACCTCGATCGGCTGCGCAAGCGTCCCCGCGACTTTGACCCGCCGGTGCGCGACCGCCTGATCGCCGGCGCGATGATCCCGGCGGTCTATGTCGACAAGGCGCAGAAATTCCGCCGCTGGTACCGCGCCAAGGTGCTGGAGCTGTTCCAGTCGGTCGACGTGATCCTGGCGCCGGCAACGCCGTGCACGGCGCCGAAGATCGGCCAGGCCACCTTTACGCTCGACGGGGTCGAGCTTCCGGTGCGTCCCAATATCGGTATCCACACCCAGCCGATCTCCTTCATCGGCCTGCCGGTGGCCGCCGTGCCGGTCCCGCTTGAACCGATGCCGATCGGCGTGCAGATCATTGCCGCGCCCTGGCGCGAGGACATCGCGCTGCGGGTCGCTTATGCGCTGGAACAGATGGGTGTCGCCACGGCGCCCGCGCCAAGAGGAATCAGCGCATGATCCGGAAAAGTGGAAACCGGTTTTCCGATAAGATCATGCGCAAATGAGGTAGAGCCATGGAGATCGACCTTCCCGACGTGCGCGCCGAGGTCACCGCGCAGTTCGAGCGCTACGAGAAGGCGCTGGTCTCGAACGATGTCGGCGTGCTCGACGAGCTCTTCCGCAACGACAGCCGGACGCTGCGCTATGGCATCGGCGAGAATCTTTATGGCTACGCCGAGATCGCAGCGTTTCGTGCCGGGCGGCCGGCAGCCGGGCTGATGCGCAGGATCGACCGCACCGTGATCACGACCTATGGCCGCGACACCGCAATCGCCTCGACGCTGTTCTATCGGGACAGCGCACCGGGGCGGGTGGGGCGGCAGATGCAGACATGGATTCGCTTCGCCGAGGGCTGGAGAATCGTCGCCGCCCATGTCAGCGTCATTGATGAACCCAAAGGTGTTTGAACAAGGGGGCTTGATCAGGGTGATTGAAGGGGCGTTTCAGCCATGAGCCTGGACGATCTTCCGACCCGCGCGCCGCAGCCGCAGGGCACCGAGCCGGAGCCGCTGGTGCGGCGTGTCGATCGCGCGTCGTCGCTGGTCGACAAGACCACCCGCGCCGAAGAACTCCGGCTGCAGCTCGCCGACGAGATCGTGCGCGGCACGCTGCCGCCGGGCGCCGGGCTCGATGAAACCGATCTGGCGCGCCGCTTCAAGGTCTCGCGTACGCCGGTGCGCGAGGCGCTGCGGCAATTGGCCGCCAGCGGTCTGATCGACGCGCGCGCGCATCGTGGTGCCGTGGTGGCGCGGCCGTCGCTCGAGCGGCTCACCGGCATGTTCGAGGCGATGGCCGAGCTCGAGGCGATGTGCGCCGGCCTCGCTGCCGAGCGGATGACAGCGGCGGAGCGTCACGCGCTGGAGGCGGTCCATGAGGAGCTGCGGGTATTGAGCTACACCGGCAATCCCGAGCGCTTCCACGAGGTCAATGAGCGCTTTCACAACGCGATCTATGCCGGATCGCAGAACGCCTATATCGCCGAGATCACCCTGGCGACGCGGGTGCGGGTGCAGCCGTTCCGCCGCGCCCAGTTTCGCAACCTCGGGCGGCTGGCAAAATCCCACGCCGAGCACGACCGTGTCGTCGTCGCCATCCTGCGCGGCGACAAGCCAGGTGCGGCCGCCGCGATGCGCGCCCATATCGAGCAGGTGCGCGGGGAATACGAGACCTACGCAGTGTCGGTGTAGGTCCTGCTACCTCGCCCCGCTTGCGGGGAGAGGTCGGATCGCATGGAGCGTAGCGTAATGCGATCCGGGTGAGGGGATACAGGTTTATCGACAAGCACTGCTCGTGGAGAAATGCCCCTCACCCCAACCCTCTCCCCGCAAGAGCGGGGCGAGGGAGCACACTACCGCCGCGGCTAGGCCTTCGCCCTCTCCGCCATGAACGCCCGCCAGCCGCCATAGACCGAGATATCCTTCGCGCCGTTGATCGCGGCGGGCTCGACAATGAAGCCCTTGGCCTGCCGTCCGTCGGCGAGCCTGATCGTGCCGATCGAGAGTGGCGGCGGGATCGCGGCGACGAATGTACCGAACGAGGCCGGCGACATCGCCCACAACTCGAGCTTGATCGCATGACCCGCACCGGTCTCGACACGCAGCATGCCGGGTTTCGGCGGCGTGGTGTCGAGTGCATAGAGCTTGTAGTCCGCTGCGGTGACCGTCTCTTCCAACAGGCGCGCATCGAGCATGGTCAGCTCATGATTCAGCGCCATGCCGGAGAGATGCGCACCGACCACCGCGATCGTGATCTCGTCGGCGCCGGCTCGCGCAGGTACTGCGGCCAGCGGCGGCTGCCGCACCGCCTTGGCGCCGACGGCAAGTCCGGTGTCGGCGTGGAATACGCGGCCGATGCTGGCAAGCTCGGCGTCCTGGCCGGCGGGGGCGAGCAGCGTGATACCGAACGGCGCGCCGTCAGGCCGCATCGCTGCCGGCAGCGCCAGGCCGCAGAGGTCGAGCAGGTTGACGAAATTGGTGTAGGTGCCGAGCCGCGAGTTGAGCTCGATCGGGTTGGCCAGCACGTCAGCGGTGGAATAGACCGTCGGCGCCGTCGGCAGCACGATCGCATCGCACTGCGCGAAGGTGCGCGCGGCAACGCGACGCAGCGCCTGCAGGCGATAGAGCGCGGAGAAGGTATCGGCCGCGGTGGGCCGCGCGCCGCCGATCGTGATCTCGCGTGTCACCGGGTGGATCGCGTCCGGCGACGACGCCAGGAGATCGCGGATCACGAGATAGCGCTCGGCGACCCACGGGCCCTCATAGAGCAACCGCGCGGTCTCGTAGAACGGCTCGAGGTCGAATTCGATGAGTTCGGCGCCGAGCGACTGCCAGCGCTCGCAGGCTTCGCCATAGGCTTTCTCGGCTTCGCGATCGCCGAAGAAGATCAGCTGGCCGCTCTTGGGAATGCCGAGCTTGAGCTCGGCAGGAAAGGCCGCGCGCGGTGACAGCGGCCGGTCGCGCGAGAACGGATCGGCGTCATCCGGCCCGGCCATCACGGCAAGCGCGGCCAATGCGTCGTCGACGGTGAGCGAGAACACCGAGATGCAGTCGAGCGTGCGGCAGGCCGGCACCAGCCCCGCGTTCGAGATCAGCCCGAGGCTCGGCTTGAGGCCAACGATGTTGTTGAGCATCGCCGGCACGCGGCCGCTGCCCGCGGTGTCGGTGCCGAGCGACAGCGGCACGAGGCCCACTGATACCGCGACCGCGGAGCCCGAGCTCGATCCGCCCGGCACCAGATCGCCGCGGACCGGATTTTTGGGAATGCCGTAGGGCGAGCGCACGCCGACCAGGCCGGTGGCGAACTGGTCGAGATTGGTCTTGCCGATGATGATGGCGCCGGCCGCGCGAAGTCTGGCGACTGCGGTGGAGTCCTGCGCGGGCATGTAGGAGAACGCCGGGCAGGCGGCGGTGGTCGGCAGCCCCGCGACATCGATATTGTCCTTCACCGCGACCGGCACGCCGTAGAGCGGCAGCGTCGGGTCTGCGAGCCGCGCGGCCTCGGCGAGCGCCTCCTTCTCGTCGCGCAGGCTGATGAAGATGGCGGGATCGTTGTGCTCGCGGATGCGCTGGTAACTGCGCGCCACCGTTTGCGCCGGCGTCATGGTCCCTGCGCGGTGTGCGGCAACGATCGCGGCGACAGTTTCAGTCACGTGTTTGGCCTCGTCTCTGGCGCGGTGAGGCATCGGATGCCTGCCGCGAGGGAATTGCAGCCTGATCGAAGCAAGCAATGTGCCATTGTGTACAATTTGCCTGCGCCTGCGGCGCGACGGATTATTACACAATATCAGTTGCTTGAAATGGTCGCTGGGAGTTGAAGCGAGCTCGCTTGAGAGCGTGTCTGCTCAATTTTAGGGCAAGCGTGACCAAGCCGAAATCCGATCGGTCGATCAGGTGAAGCAGGCGAGGATCTGCAGCAGTTGCTTGCGGTTTTCCTTGCCGATCTTGTCGGCGACATGCCGTTCGTGCTCGGCGGCGAGCCGCTTGAACCGGGCCAGCGCGGTCTTGCCGCGCCCGGTCAAGTGCAGCGCGTGAGAACGGCGGTCAGTGGCAGAAGGGACGCGGCTGACGAAGTCGCGCGCTTCCAGACTGTCGAGCAGATGCACCAGCCGTGCGCGTTCGATTCCGAGCCGCTTAGCGACTGCCATCTGGCTGAGGCCCGGATTGGCCCCGATCACGGTCATGACCGAATATTGGGTCGGACGGATATCGACCGTCGCCAGCGTCCTGATGAAGTCCTGGAAGATCCAGAGCTGGAAGCGCCGCACCGCATAGCCGGCGTGGCCGACCAGCGCGTCGAGACCGATGTCGCCATTGGCGTCGCCGCCCAGCGCCCGGCCGTTCGCCGTGCGCGCCTGGGCGCGGCGGATTGCCGCTCTCGTTCCTGTCGCCTTGCGCGACGTCTGCTGCTTGCTCGCCATGCCCAAGGCTAGCGCGCCCGAGACGGGAGGGAAAGATTGTTGTTGACGACAACAATTGATGTCCGCAACATTATGACCAAAGAGCCCGGCCGGGACCGCGGCGCCGCACCATGTTGCGGCGCGATCCCGCAGGACACGGGCGAGGAGGAAACCATGACGACGGCCGCCAGCGGAGACGATCCGCACCGCCTGTTCGCGACGCCCGCGATCGTTGCCGTCAGCCGCGACGACGGTAGCATCCTCGTCCGCTCCACCACGCCGTTGCAAGGCAGCGCCCGCTGCGTCGGCGACTGGCTGGAGCATTGGGCGCGGCAGGCGCCGGACCGCATCTTCCTGGGCGAGCGCGCCAGCGCCGAGGCGCCCTGGAGCACCGTCAGCTATCGCGATGCGCTCGGAATCGTGCGGCGGGCCGCATCATGGATCCTGGCGCAAGGGCTGAGCACGGAGCGGCCGCTGGTCATCCTCGCCGACAACAGCATCGACCACGCGCTGTTCGCGCTTGCCGCCCAGCATGTCGGCGTGCCCTCGGCCGCGATCTCGCCGGCCTATTCCTTGATGTCGAAGGATTTCGACAAGCTGAAGGGCATGATCGCGCTGCTTGATCCCGGCGCGATCTATGTCACAGGCACAACGCCGTTCGCGGCCGCGCTTGCCGCGATCGCGCCACTGCATCGGGCGACCATCGTCAGCGGCAATCCCGATGATGCCGGGGCGCTGGCGTTCCGCACTGTCGCGGCGACGCCTGAATCGCCGGAGGTCGCCACGGCCTTTGCCGCGGTGACGCCGGACACGATCGCAAAGTTCCTGTTCACCTCGGGATCAACGGGCACACCGAAAGCCGTGATCAACACCCAGCGCATGCTGACGTCGAGCCAGCAGGCCAAGGCGCAGACCTGGACGTTCCTGGAGCAGCACGGCGAGGAGCTGATCATATTGGACTGGCTGCCCTGGAGTCACACCTTCGGCGCCAACCACAATTTCAATCTGGTGCTGCGCAACGGCGGCACGCTCTATATCGACGGCGGCAAGCCGGCGCCCGGCCCGTTCGCAACCTCGCTTGCCAATCTGCGCAGCGTGGTGCCGACGGTCTATTTCAACGTGCCGCGCGGCTTCGACATGCTGATCGCGGCGCTCCGCACCGACGACGAACTGCGCCGCAAGTTCTTCGCGGGCACCAAATTCGCCTTCTATGCCGGCGCGGCGCTGCCGCAGAATTTGTGGGACGCGCTGGAGGAATTGTCGCTGCAAACGATCGGCCGCAGGCTGCCGATGGTGTCGGCCTGGGGATCGACCGAGACCTCGCCGCTGGCGACCGACTGCCACTTCCTCGCCGAACGCTCCGGCAATATCGGCGTTCCGATCCCCGGCACCGAGCTCAAGCTCGTGCCCTCGGGCGACAAGCTCGAGGTCCGCGTGCGCGGGCCCAATGTCACGCCGGGTTACTGGAAGGCGCCACAACTCACCGCCGAGGCCTTCGATGACGAGGGCTTTTACAAGATCGGCGACGCCGTCACCTTCGCCGATCCCGACCGGCCCGATCTCGGCCTGTTCTTCGACGGCCGCGTGGCCGAGGACTTCAAGCTCAATTCCGGCACCTGGGTCAGCGTCGGCACGCTGCGGGTCGCCGGCATCGCGGCGCTGGCGCCGCTCGCGCAGGATATCGTCGTCGCGGGCCACGGCCGCGACGAGGTCCGCTTCCTGGTGTTCCCGAACCTCGCCGCCTGCCGTTCGCTTGCGGGACTGCCCGAGAGCGCCGGCGCGCAGGAGGTCATCGCCCATCCGGCGGTCCGTTCTGCGATCGGGCAGGGGCTGGCACGGCTGAAGGCGCAGGGCGGCCATTCTTCCGGCCATGCCACCCGTGCGCTGCTGCTCGCCGAGCCCGCCTCGGTCGATGGCGGGGAAATCACCGACAAGGGCTACATCAACCAGCGCGCCGTGCTGACGCGCCGCACCGCAGCGGTGACGGTCCTGGAGGACGACGCCTCGTCCGAGCCGATCGCCTGCGCGGGCCCGTGACATGATTTGTACCGGCGCGGTGTTGGGAGGCCGCCACGTCCTCCGCCGTCGTCCCTGCGAAAGCAGGGACCCATGCTCCGCGGCCGACTTTGTCTACAAAGGTCGTCGTTCCGCCGGCGTGCAATCATCAGCATTGGTGGTTATGGGTCCTGGCTCGGAGGCCGGGACGACACCGAGTTTGTGGCACGGTTTGTCATCCAAGTTTCAGCTTTCCGACCGCTAGGTTCCCCGCCGCTTCCTCTTGCCGCGCCGCACACGCGCGTTTTTAGTTGCTATGGCAACTAAGCTGTGCGAGTTTCCGCCCCACAGGAATAGGGCCGGTCAACGGCCGGGCATCCGGGAGGAGAATGTTGCGCAGCAGCGCGCAAGCGGCACGCATCGACAACCGGGCAAGTATCGCGGTGGCGCAGAGTGCTGCCCGCGCCGCAGGCGTTCGGTCAGGTCGTGCTTTGCCCGGTCACGGCGCCGAGATTCTCGTGCAGCCGGCGCAGCAGGTCGATCAGCACCTCGCGCTCGTCCTTTTTCAGGCACGACAGCAGCCGCCGCTCGCGCTCCAGCGCCGCGACGATGACCTTGTCGTGGATGGCGCGGCCGCGCGCGGTCAGGGTGATCGAATGGGTGCGGCCGTCGTCGGGCGCGGTGCGGATCGTCAGCAGGCCGCGCTTCTGCAGCGCCGCGAGATTGCGGCTGACCGGGCCCTTGTCGAAGCCGATCACCTGGCAGATCCGGGAGGCGGGAATCCCCGGCTCGATCGCCAGCTGCGAGATGATTCGCCACTCGGTGACGTTGACGCCGAAATTCTTCTGGTAAAATGCGGTGGCGCTGTTCGACAGCTTGTTGCCGATGAAGGTGATGAACGCCGGCACATAGCGATTGAGGTCCAGCAGCGGGCCATCGGTGGCATTTGCGGGATCGGCCGGTCTCGGCCGGCGGGGCTTTCGGGGGAGGGGCTGGCTGCTCATTTCCCAAATCATCGCTGCGAAACTGTTCGGGAGCAAGTGACATGCGGCCCGTATTGACAAGATCAAACCTCGGGAGGTCCCGATGACTGCAACAGAAGGTGCGTCCGTCCCGCATCTCGACGTCGATCCGTTCGCCCTCGAGTTCTTCGCCGACCCGTTCCCGACCCACGAGCGGCTGCGCGAGGCCGCACCCGTGGTCTATCTCGACAAGTGGAATGTGTATGGCGTGGCGCGCTACGCCGAGGTCCATGCGGTGCTGAACGATCCCGAGACGTTCTGCTCCAGCCGCGGCGTCGGTCTCAGCGACTTCTCCAAGGAGAAGCCGTGGCGGCCGCCGAGCCTGATCCTGGAGGCCGACCCGCCGGCGCATACCCGCACCCGCAATGTGCTGAGCACGGTGCTGTCGGCGACCGTGATGAAGCAGCTTCGCGGGCGATTTGCCGCCGCCGCGG
Organism: Bradyrhizobium sp. USDA3010; assembly: GCF_056429065.1. Lineage (NCBI taxonomy): Bacteria > Pseudomonadati > Pseudomonadota > Alphaproteobacteria > Hyphomicrobiales > Nitrobacteraceae > Bradyrhizobium > Bradyrhizobium sp. USDA3010. The sequence goes on along the minus strand of NZ_JBWJZD010000001.1, from coordinate 450,001 downwards.
AGGCCCGTGTCGATGCGCTGCTGGAGAAGCGCCGTTTCGACGCGATCGAGGACCTGGCGGAGGCCTATCCGCTGTCGATCTTCCCGGATGCGCTGGGCTTGCGGCCGGAGGGCCGCGAGCATCTGCTGCCCTACGCAAGCCTGGTGTTCAACGCCTTCGGCCCGCCGAACGAGCTCCGCAGGGAGGCCATCGAGCGCTCAGCGCCGCATCAGGCCTATGTTGCCGAGCAGTGCCAGCGCGACAATCTTACCCCGGGCGGAATCGGCGCCTGCATCCACGCCCATGTCGATAGCGGTGCCATCACCGCGACCGAGGCGCCGCTGCTGGTGCGCTCGCTGCTGTCGGCCGGTCTCGACACGACCGTCAACGGCATCGGCGCCGCCGTCTACTGCCTCGCCCGCTTCCCCGACCAGTTCCAGAAGCTCCGTGGCGATCCGACGCTGGCGCGCAACGCGTTCGAGGAAGCCGTGCGATTCGAAAGCCCGGTCCAGACCTTCTTCCGCACCACCACCCGCGACGTCGAGCTCAGCGGGGCCCGCATCCCCGAAGGCGAGAAAGTGCTGATGTTCCTGGCTGCCGCCAATCGCGATCCGCGCCGCTGGGAAGCGCCCGATAGCTACGACATCACGCGCCGCACGTCGGGCCATGTCGGTTACGGCTCGGGCATCCACATGTGTGTCGGCCAGCTCGTCGCCCGCCTCGAGGGCGAGGTGATGATGGCGGCACTGGCGCGCCATGTCGCGAAGATCGAAATCACAGGCGAGCCGAAGCGCCTATTCAACAACACGCTGCGCGGGCTGAGCAGCCTGCCGGTCGAGATCACACCGGCCTGACCGGAAGCTCAATCCCGGCAAAAAGGCCGGTTGAGGAAACATGGGAGGGGAAACGATGCGGGGCTTTGGGGTTGGGCGATTTGGGATTGGACTCGCGCTGGCATTGGCCTGCGCCGCGGGCAGCGCACGCGCGGAGATTTCCGGCGATGTCGTGCGCGTCGGCGTGCTCAACGACATTTCCGGCATCTTCCAGGACACCAACGGCATGGGCTCGGTGGAAGCCGCGCGCATGGCGGCGGAGGATTTCAACGGCGGCGGCAAGGGCATCAAGGTCGAGATCGTCTATGCCGATCACCAGAACAAGGCCGACGTCGGATCCGCGATCGCGCGCAAATGGCTCGATGTCGAAGGCGTCGACGCCATCGTCGACGTGCCGAACTCGGCGGTCGGCCTCGCCGTCAACACCGTGCTGCGCGACTCGCGGATGACGTTTCTGGCATCGTCGACCGCGAGCTCCGATCTCACCGGTAAGGCCTGCTCGCCGAACACCATTCAATGGGTCAACGACGCCTGGGCGACCGGCAACACCACGGCGGCCGCGATGATGCAGCGTGGCGGCAAGGACTGGTACTTTGTGACCGTCGACTACGCACTCGGCAAGGGCATCGAAGCTGAGGCGACGAACTACATCGAGAAGCACGGCGGCAAGGTGCTGGGATCGAGCAAGCATCCGCTCGGCACTTCGGACTTCGCCTCCTTCCTGCTGCAGGCGCAGAACTCGAAAGCAAAGGTGATCGGGCTCGCCAATGCCGGCGGCGACACCATCAACGCGGTGAAGCAGGCGGCCGAGTTCGGCATTCAGCAGGGCGGCCAGACCATGGTCGCGTTCCTGCTGTTCGTGAACGACGTCCACGGCATGGGCCTGAAGGTCGCGCAGGGCCTGCAGCTGCTTGAGGCCTTCTACTGGGACATGAACGACGACACCCGCGCGTTCGCAAAGCGCTTCGCCGCGCGGCCCGGCATGAACGGCAAGATGCCGAGCGGCAACCAGGCCGGCGTCTACGCCTCGACGCTCGCCTATCTCAACGCCGTCGCCGCCACCGGCAGCGACGACGCCAAGGTCGTGGTGCCGCAGATGAAGACCTTCAAGGGCAAGGACAGGCTGTTCGGCGAGACCACGATCCGCCAGGACGGCCGCGTCATCCACCCGATGTACCTGTTCGAGGTGAAGAAGCCCGAGGAGTCGAAATACCCCTACGACTATTACAAGCTGATCGCGGCCATCCCGGCCGATCAGGCGTTCCGCCCGATCGCCGATGGCGGGTGCTCGCTGGTGAAATAAAGGACGGCTGCCGCCCGCGTCTCTGTTCGCCTCGCCCCGCTTGCGGGGAGAGGCCGACGCGCTCGACGAGCGCGGCGGGTCAGGGGGACTCTCCGCGAATTGCGTTCGTGAACGGAGCCCCTCACCCCAACCCTCCAAGAGCGAGCTTCGCTCGTCTCGACCCCGTAAGAACGGGGAGAGGAAGAAGAAACTACGCTGCTTTCGGGCTCGCCGTCTTTACCCGCGCCAGCATCTCGGCCGCCGTCATCACATGCGCGGTCGAGAACGCGAGGATCGTGAGCGTGGCGCGATGCACCTCTTCGGCGGACAGGGCGCCCTGGCCGACGTCGGGATAGTCGAACGTGCCTGTGGCGTCCGACAGGAAGACGACCTTGTAATTGTGGAACATGGCGTCCCGCGCGGTGGCGTGGCAGCAGTTCTCGGTGGTCGTTCCCGAGATGATCACTGTCGTGATGCCCCATTCGCGCAGGATGAGGTCGAGGTCGGTGGCGAAGAACGCGCTGTAGCGGTGCTTCTTGATGACGTGCTCGCCTGGTGCGGGTGCGAGGTCATTGAAGATCTCGACGCCCGCGGTGCCGTCGACCAGCGACGATCGGTCGGCGATCGGCGCATAGAGATCATCATAGAGCCCCATGTCGCTGCCGTCGCGGCGATGCACATGCGCGGTGTAGATGATGCGGATGCCCTTGTCGCGGCAGGCCTTCAGGGTCTGCGCCAGCCGCGGCACCATGGCGGCGGCCTGCGCGGAGCGCAGCTTGGCGCCCTCGGCCACGAAATCGTTCTGCATGTCGACAACGATCATGACGGTGCGCGCGGGATCGATGATTTCGCACTGGTAGCCCATGTGGTGTCTCCTCTCCTGAAGGGAGACATTTTCTACCTCCGTCGCGGCGGCGGTTCTTGGCTGCGCCGGCCAGTCGCTGGACTCTGCTTGCCAGAAACGGGGGCTGGACGCAGAATATCCCCCTGCCGGGTTGGGCGGGAGCAAGGTCCGATGCAGACCCCAGATCATACAGTCATCGCGCAAACGCTGGTTGCGCCGGGTGACAGTTTCGACCGCTGGCATCACGTCACCTGCCGCGAATTCTCGCTGACCGAATGCCGCCGCGTCGCCGATGAGGCGTTTGCCGCGTCGATCTCGATCCGCAATTTCGGCCCGCTTGCGATCAACGACATTTGGTCGTCGACCCCGGCCGCCGACCGCATCCGGGTGATGCGCAGCGCGAGCGACGTCCATCGCGACCCGCGCGATTATTTCATGCTGTGGCTGACGCTGCGCGGCGAGGTCGGCTTCGCGCAGGGCGGACGCGAGGTGCGGATGCGCCGGGGCGATCTCATGCTCCACGACCAGGCGCAGCCGTTCACGCTCGAATTCGCCCCGAGCGCGCGTTCGATCATGGTGTCGATCCCGCGGCCGCTGCTGCTCGCGCGGCTGCCGGATGCGCAGCGGCTGACGGCACGGCGGGTCGGCAACGCGTCGAAAGTGGGCGCGCTGGCGGGATCGTTGATCCGCCGGCTGACGCGGCTCGATGACGACGCCGGGCCTGCGGCGATAAGGCTTGGCGCCTCAATGCTCGATATTTTCGCGACGACGCTCCAGACCGAGCTGACGGACGATGTGCCGCGGCGCGGCGACGAACGGCTGGCGCGGGTCAAGGCCTACATTCGGGCCCATCTCGACGATCCCGAGCTCGATCTCGATACGATCGCCACGGCGCAGAACATGGCGCCGCGTACGCTCAATCGCCTGTTCGCGCGCGAGGGCACAACGCCGATCCGCTGGCTCTGGCAGCAGCGCCTCGCCGGCGCCTATCAGGCGCTGGCCGAACAGCGCTTCAGCCACGTCACCGATGCGGCGCTCAGCTTCGGCTTCAGCGACGTCTCGCATTTCAGCCGCGCCTTCAAGGCCGCGTTCGGCCGCTCGCCGCATCAGGTGATGGGCTGACGCTGTATCCACCAATGCGGCTGCGCGGCGGGACGGAGCGATGGCAAACTGTCGACCGGTTCGCGTTCCGCCTCGCTTCATGCGGCCCGCCTCGCGCACAAGGGGAGAGGCGAACCGAGATCGGCAGCACCCTTTGCTGCGTGGATCACTGAAGACACTTATTTCGCCGGGGGCGCCTTCGGGAAGGCCGACACCATCCGGATCTTCCAATTTCCGCCCTGGTTGACATACGCCCCGGTCCAGCGGCCAACCACATCAAGCGGCTCGCCATTCTGGTTCTTGCCCGTGATGTGATATTCGCCAGTCGCGATAGCCGTATCGGCTCCCAACGGCAGGGCCTCATCCACCGTTATTTCATTGTGGTTGAACCCGGCCTTGAAGATACCTTCGTAGGTCTGGGCGACATCGGTGTGCGACCCGGTCGCATTGACGACCATCCCGCCAGGCGCATAGAGCGCAGCGATCCCGGCGCCATTCTGCTTGTTGAAACTGTCGGCGTAGGCCGCCGCGACCTTCTCGAATTGTTGCTTCAGACTTTCGTCGCCAGCGGTCGCGGTCGCAGGCATCGCGAGCAACGCAATGAACAGATATAAGGTGGAGGACGTTCGCATTGCATTCCCTCCTTAAAATCATTGTTGAGGATCTGTCTCGGCCAGCCGGGACCGCGATGGTGTAGCACATCGACCATCGATGAGAGCTGTCCGCGCGCCGCGATACGGCAATGCCGCTGGCTAAGAGGGAGTAGTCCCGCCGGCGGAGCCGCGGGGCTCCACGATCGCCGCATGCGCTGCTGCGCTCGCGCGGCACAAGGAGAGCCACGATCCGAAGTTGTGAGGAAGCTTACCTCACGGCGCGCACGCAAAACTCGCCGCCGCGGTGACCGGTCCCGCCTTGTAGTGCGGCCAGGCCGGCCAGCCGCACAATGGCAGCGCGCGGAGGGTGTCGAAGGCCGGCGCCTCGGTCTTCTGCTCGCGCACTTCGAGATCGCCGGGCGCCGTGCGGTTCTCGACCCAGTCGACGAGCACGGCCAGCATGTCGACATTGGCGGGTGCGCCGGAGCCGACATGGTCGACGCCGGGCGCAGCGTAGAGCCGGGCGAACTCCGCGACCTTGTCCTTGCCGAGCGTCTTCTCGACGTTCTCGAAGTAGCGGATGCCGGCATAGGGGCTTTGCGCGTAGTCGGACATGTGTTCGAGGATCACGAGCTTGCCGCCGTGTGCGTGGAAGCGCGTGAGGTCCGGATCGGTGGAATCCATCAGCGCGGAGACTTCCAGCACGCGCGCCTTGTGGTCCTCGGGCTTGTAGGTCGTGACGTCGAGCTTCGGATCGCGGGCGAAGACATATTGAATGCCGCCGGCGCCGTAGATCCAGGCGATGCCATTGGTCGGAGCCGGTGGCTGCGCCGGCGCCGTGCTGCCGAGCCACCAGGCCTTCCAGCCGCCGGTCGGGCCGAACGCCGGCGTGTTCTCGCCCGACACGCCCCAGCCCGGATAGTCGTCGAGGCCGTTGGCGAGCGGGAACGAGAATTTGTACGGCGCATGCAGCGTTTCGATCGCGGCGACCTGCTTGTCGGTCAGGCAGTCGTCGCCGCCGTGGCCCGCGGCGCATGCCAGCGTGGCCGGCTTGAACCTGGCCTTGCAGCCGACGGGATCCTGCACCAGTGCGTCATCGGAGCCGTCCTGCGTGTCGCAGGCCTTCAGCACGGCGTCGGCCACGAGCTTGACCTGGGCCGGCCTGATCCAGCCCTCGCCCATGGTCACGAGGCCGGAGCGGGTGCCGGCATGCTGCAACCCGACCCAGTTGATCACGGGTACGCGCGCGAAGATGCCGTCGAAATCGTCGGGATAGCGCTGCGCCATGGTCAGCGCCTCACGGCCGCCCTCGGACGATCCCATGAAATACATCTTCGCCGGCGGCTTGCCGTAGGCGCGGACCGTCAGCGCCCGCGCGGCGTCGCGCACCTTCTTGTAGGCCTTGTGCGAGAAATTCTCGAACGCCTCGTCGTTGAGCGCGAACAGCTGCGGCGGCTCGCCGGGCTTCTGCTCGTGGCCGGAGTCGGTGCCGACGGTCACGAAGCCGAGCGCCAGCGGCGAGGCCTTGTCGAATGGATGGGCCGGCGGCAGGCCGAGGCCTGATATCAGCACGCCGTTGAAGCCGCCGCCGCCATATTGCAGCGAGCGGCCGTTCCACTCGATGGGCAGGTTGACCTCGAATTTGATCGGTGGCGCCGTGGGATCGGCGGGATCGATATGGCCGAGCACCTTGCAGAACGCGGGATTGGCCGGGACGATGCGGCCGGAAGGTGTCGGCGCCTTGTCTGAGACGGAGAGCGGCGCTGGCGCCTGCAGCGCGGCAGTATCGATCCTGACCGCACCGTCGGCCAGGCCGGCAAGCCCGCTACAGGTCGCGGCGGGGTCGCCGGTCATTTTGATGTCGACTGCCTCTGCCCATGCTCCGGCCGTCGGCGTGACAAGCCAGGCCGCGAGCGCGATCGCAGGCGCATCGATCCGCATCGTTTTCCTCCCGTGATGATCGTTGCTACGGCAAGTATTTCACGCGCGGCATCGGCGCACAATGGTGGCAATAGTCGGGTGAGCGGTCAGTCGCCCAATTCGTTTCGGGTCGCGCGAAGAATGTCGTCCGACAGCTTGGGGTCGCTCACGGCGCGGGCGAGCACCAGTGCTCCGACCAGGGAGGCCATGGTCGCGAGCGCCTTCTCCTCGCGCTGCCGTGGCCTCAGGCCGGACTGCATTCGCCGGCCCAGCAGGGAGATCATGCCGCGCACCCCGGCCGTGAACCGCTCTCTGACGGCCATGCCTTGGCGTGGGATCTCACAACATAACGCTGCGAAAGGGCAGCCGCTTCCCGGTTGGTCGCGATGCACAGGCGACAGGTATTCCGAGACATAGTCGCCGAGCGCAGCTTCCTCGGACACATCCCGTCCCTTGGACGCGATCGCGTGAGTCACGGCTTCCTCGACAAGCCGTTCCTTTGAGCCGAACTGACTGTACAGGCTGCCGTGAGTCATCCCGGCCGCCTCGGTCAGCGCGTCGACACTGGCGCCGGAGATGCCGTGCTCCCGCATGAGGCGGGAGGCCGCCTCGAGAATCCGTTCGCGGTTTTGGGCCGCCTTTTCTTTTGAAACGCGCATGACGCAGATCCCCTTCCCCGGGCCTTGACAATTATAATAGCGATCGTCATTTATATCAATAGTTACGATCGTAATCAAAGCGGATTTGAGATCCGCCGGCATTATCGGAGAAGCTCATGAATGGCCTCGGACCAAAGATTGCCCTCGTCACCGGCGCCTCGTCAGGCATCGGAGAGGCCGTCGCCCAACGGCTCGCTGAAGCCGGCTACGAGGTCTACGGCACCAGCCGACGGGGAGCCAAGCCAGGCAAGCGATCGTTCGAGATGCTGCCGCTCGACGTGACCAGTGATGAATCGGTGGAAGCCGCTGTCAGCGAAGTGATGCGGCGCGACGGCCGCATCGACCTGTTGGTGAACAACGCCGGCTTCGGCGTCGCGCCCGCCGGCGCGGAGGAGAGTTCGATCGAGCAGGCCCGCTCGATCTTCGAGACCAATTTCTTCGGATTGATCCGGATGACGCGCGCCGTTGTGCCTCACATGCGACGCCAAGGGAGCGGCCGCATCGTCAATATCGGCTCCGTGCTGGGCTTCCTGCCGATGCCCTATGGCGCGCTCTATGCCGCAACCAAGCACGCGGTGGAGGGCTATTCGGAATCGCTCGACCATGAGCTGCGCACCAGGGGCATCCGCGTCTCGGTGATCGAACCGGCATACATGCGGACGTCGTTCGACGCGAACTTCATGGAGGCGGATGCCAAGCTCGACGAGTACCGTGAGGCTCGTATGGGCATGAACAGGAGGCTCGGCGAGGTGATGGCAACGGCCGAGCGGCCCAGCGTCGTGGCGGACACCGTGCTGAGGGCCGCCAGCGCAACGCACCCGAAACTGCGATACGCGGCCGGCAAGCTTGCGAACCGTCTGCGCCTGCTGCGCCGATTTGCGCCCCAAGGCCTGGTGGATGCCGGGATTCGAAAGGACCTCCGGCTCGATGTGCCGGCGGCATCGCAGCCCAACCGCCCTGCGCGGGCTTTCTGACCGCTGAAGCGTCGCCTCCTGCCACCGCCATGAACCTCCGAACCAAGAGCAAAATGAGAGCACTTGTCTTCAAGCGCTACGGCAAGCCGGATCAGGTGGCGATTGTCGATATCCCTCGGCCGACGCCGAAGCCGAATGAAATTCTGGTTCAGGTTCACGCAGCTGGCTTGAACCCGATCGACAACATGATTCCGAAAGGGACGTTCAAGCCCATCCTTCGATTTCGACTGCCGGCCACGCTGGGCAGCGATCTGGCGGGCGTTGTCGTCGAAGTGGGAAGCCGCGTGACTCGCTTCAAGCCGGGCGACGCCGTCTTCGCCAGCATCTTCGATCTCGGAACGGGCGCGCTCGCCGAATTTGCGCGCGTGCCGGAGGATACCGCCGCGCTGAAGCCTCCGAACCTGGACTTCGTGCAGGCCGCATCGGTCCCGATGGTCGGCCTGACGTCGTGGCAGGCGCTCAAGCAGCGTGCCCGTCTCAAGCCCGGCCAGAAGGTGTTTATCCCCGCGGGCGCCGGCGGCATCGGCACCTTCGCGATCCAACTTGCAAAATACCTCGGAGCGACGGTTGCGACGACCACGAGCACCGGGAATGTGGATCTGGTCCGGAGCCTCGGTGCCGACGAGGTGATCGACTACAAGAAACAGCAATTCGAGGAGGTGCTGCAGGACTACGACGCCGTGCTGGGCACAGTCAGGGGCGATGCGATCGAGAAATCGCTTCGGATTTTAAAGCCGGGCAGCATCGTTGCTTCGCTCGTCGGCCCACCAGACGCTGCATTCGCTCAAGCCCGCGGGATGAACTACTTCATGGTGTTCCTGTTCGGATTGCTGAGCCGTAGAATCATTCGCCGCGCCAGAAGGCGCGGCGTCGCATATTCGTTCCTGTTCGTGCATCCCGAGGGTAGGCAACTTGCCGAGATCGGCGAGCTACTCAAGGCGGGGCGCATCCGGCCGGTGATCGACAGGGTATTTCCGTTCGAACAGGCCAAGCAGGCGCTCGCATATCTCGAAACCGGCCGAGCCAAGGGCAAGGTTGTTGTTCAGATGATGTAATTCTACTGCGCGACCTTGCTGCTGCCTTGGGTGATCAGTCGTGCGGCACGCTGGTCGCGGGTGTGGATCCAGAGCCAGTTCATCGCCACCGCAATCCGATGGCGCACGCCGATCAGGAAGTAGATGTGGGCGAGGCCCCAGATCCACCATGCCAGCGAGCCGCGCAGCTTGAGCCAGCCGAAATCGATCACCGCCTTCTTCTTGCCGATCTGCGCGAGGCTGCCGGCATGCTTGTAGCGGAACGGCGGCAGCGTTTTGCCGTCGAGCCGGGCCTTGATCAATGCGGCGACGTAGCGTCCTTCCTGTTTGGCGGCCGGTGCGATGCCGGGCACCGGATTGCCGTCGGGGCCCTTGATCGTGACGGTGTCGCCGATTGCGAAGATGTCGGGATGACCGGGCACGATCAGATCCGGCTCGACTTGCAGCCGATGGGCGCGGTCGGCCGGCGCGTTCAGCCATTCGGCGGCGCGCGAGGCGCGCACGCCGGCGGCCCAGACGATGGTGCGCGCTTCCAGCCTCTTGCCGCCGAACACCACGCCATCGGCCGAGCATTCGGTGACCGGCTCGCCCAGCATCACCTCGACGCCGAGTTTCTCCAGCGACGCTTGCGCATAGGCCGAGAGATCGTCGGGAAATCCTGCCAGCACGCGCGAGCCGGCCTCGATCAGCACCACGCGCGCCTTGCGCGTGTCGATGTGACGGAAGTCCTGCGGCAGCGTGTCCTTGGCGAGGTCGGCGATGGTGCCGGCCATCTCGACGCCGGTCGGCCCGGCGCCGATGATGACGAAGGTGAGCAGTGCTGCGCGCTTGTCCGGATCGGTCTCGCGCTCGGCGCGCTCGAAAGCGACCAGGATGCGCCGCCTGAGCGTCGTCGCGTCCTCCAGCGTCTTCAGGCCGGGTGCGAACGGCTCCCATTCGTCATGGCCGAAATAGGCGTGACGCGCGCCGGTGGCGAGGATCAGCGTGTCATAGGGAATGCTGCCGCCGTCGTCGAGCTGCACGCATTTTGCCGCAGCGTCGACGCCGCAGACATTGGCGAACAGCGTCGTCACCTCCGGCCGGTCGCGCAAGAGATAGCGGATCGGCCAGGCGATCTCGCTGGTCGCAAGCGATGCGGTCGCGACCTGGTAGAGCAGCGGCTGGAACAGATGGTGATTGCGGCGGTCGATCAGCGTGATCTCGACCGGCGCGCCTGCGAGACCGAAGGCGGCTTCCAGCCCGCCGAAGCCGGCGCCGACGATCACCACGCGATGAGGTTTGGCCGGCGCTTGCGTCATCTGATGTCGCCCTCGGTTTCGAACGGCTTCGTCAGTTCATTATGTAGTCATTCGCAGCCTCATTCCAACACGAAATGCCCGATCGCCCGATAGCGAAACCCAATCGCGGCGAGCCTCACGCGTCCTGCCGCGCGGCCGTGGCGACAACTCGTCTCCGCATCGGCAGGAACAGCCCCGCGACGGCTCCCGCGAATGACAGCGTTGCCGCAAGGCTCATCGCCGCCGCGAATCCGTTTGCGAAATGTCCGGATGAATCGGCCGCGCCATTTGCGGAAAAACTTGCCACCAGCGCGGCGATGCCGAACATGCCGCCGAGGAAGCGGCCCATGTTGAACACGCCCGACGCCTTGCCCATCTCGCTCACCGCAACCGCGCTCAGCACCGCGTTCTGCGCGGCCGGCATCGCCATCGATACGCCGACGCCGGCGAGCATCAGTGGTGCGACCAGCGCGGAGTAGGGCATCGACGGGGTGACGATCTCGCTGATCCAGCCGAGCCCGATCGCCTGCATCAGGAGGCCGGTGACGATAAGGGTGCGTTCGCCGAACCGGTTGACCACGGCGCCGGCGATCGGCGCCGTGACGAACAGTGTCGCCGTCCACGGCAACAGCCGTAGCCCGCCACCGAAGGCGTCGAAGCCGAGCGCGATCTGCAGGAATTGCGGCAGCAGGAACAGCACGCCATACATCGCGGCATAGAACAGCACGCTTGCGGCGATGCCCGCCGCGAACGGTCTGGCCGCAAACAGCCGCATCGGCACCATCGGGCTGGTCGCACGCAGCTCCCACAGCACGAACATCGCTGCCAGCGCGGCGCCGGCGATCAGCGCGCCCGTCACTTCCGCGCTCGCCCATCCGGCGCTGTTGCCGCGCAACAGGCCCCAGACCAGCGCCAGCGCCGCGAGCGCGACCAGCGACAGTCCGGTGATGTCGAGCGGCGCAGCCGGACCAAAACTTTCGCGCAGGCGCGCCAGCACGAGGGCAATCGCGACGAGGCCGATCGGCAGATTGATCCAGAAGATCCAGCGCCAGCCGAGATGTTCGGTGATGAAACCGCCGATCGCGGGGCCGATGATCAGCGCGCATCCGGTAATGCCGCTGAAGATGCCGAGCGCGCGGGCGCGCTCCTCGCGGCCGAAAGCGCCGCTCAGGATCGCCATCGCCAGCGGCATCACCAGCGCCGCACCTGCGCCCTGCAAGGCGCGCGCGGCGATCAGTGCCGCGGCATCGCCGGCCAGCGCGCAGGCCGCCGAGGCCACGACGAACAGGCCGATCCCGGCCGCGAACATCCTGCGCCGACCAAAACGGTCGCCGAGCGCCGCGCCGGTCAAGAGCAGCACCGCGAAAGTCAAATTGAAGGCGTTCACGGTCCATTGCAGCGTCTCCACGGCGCTGCCGAAATCGGCGCGGATGGTGGCGAAGGCAGTGGTCATGATCATGGCGTCCAGCGCCATCATGAAGGATGCCAGCGCGGTGAGGCCGAGCACCCAGCGCTGCTCGTTGCGCTCTCGAGGGGTCTGCATGGTCGTTCTCCGTTGGCGTGCCGCAGGCTTGCGGCGCGCTCGTCGACAAGACGATCCGGGATGGGCAAAGGATGCGGCAAAGAATTATTTTTGCCGGACCGCATCCTTTGACCGCCGGCAAACGTCCTTGGATATGACGCGGCCGGTTCGGGCCGCAGAACCAGGCCAAGGAGGCTGCGATGAGACGGACCCTGATCAGGTACAAGACCAAGCCGGAAATGGCGGACAAGAATGCCGCGCTGGTTGCGGCCGTGTTCGCCGAGCTGAAGGCGGCGAACCCGGATGGCGTGCGCTATTTGACCCTGCGGCTGGAGGACGACACCTTCATCCATATGGTCGAGACCGCGGCCGATGACGGCTCGAGCCCGATCCCGAAGCTGGCGGCTTTCCAGGCCTTCCAGGACGGCATCCGCGATCGTTGCGCCGAGCCGCCGCTGGTTCGCAGTGCTGTGATTGTCGGAAACTATCGTATGCTGGATGCGCCGTGAACCGACGGGCCTTGAACCGACTTGCCTTGAAGCGATCTGGCGGAGCCATCATGACGTCACCACCCCAAGCGCCGGCCGCGACCGATGTCGAGGCGCTGCTGGCGGCGATGCGGCCAAGGCTGCATCGCTATTGCGCCCGCATGGTCGGATCGGTCATCGACGGCGAGGATGTGCTGCAGGACGCGCTGATCAAGGCGATGGAAGCCTTCGCGCCCGCAGCCCCGATCCAGCAGCCGGAAGCCTGGCTGTTCCGGATCGCGCACAACACCGCGCTCGATTTCCTCAGGCGGCGCAACCGCCAGGAAGCGCTCCACGCGCCGGAGGAGGTGGACATGATGGCCGGAGAGCTTGACGACGTCAGCCGCCGCGAGATCGCGGCAAGCAGCCTGCGCACCTTCATGCGGCTGCCGGTGGCGCAGCGCTCCAGCGTGATCCTGATGGATGTGCTCGGCTGCTCGTTGCAGGAGGTCTGCGGCATCATGGATTTCAGCCTGCCCGCGGTGAAGGCCGCACTCCACCGCGGACGTACGCAGCTGCGTGCGTTCTCCCGCGAGCCCGACGATGCGCCGCGGCCCGGCCTGTCGCCGGCCGATCGTCTCAGGCTGAACGCCTATGTCGGCCGCTTCAATGACCGCGACTTCGATGCCATCCGCGCCATGATCGCCGATGACATCAGGCTCGAACTCGTCAATAAGACGCGGCTGAACGGCAAGGCCGAGGTGTCACGCTATTTCGGCAATTATGCGAAGATCGACGACTGGCACCTGGTGACCGGACAGGTTGAGGGACGTCCCGCGATCCTGGTGTTCGATCCGAACGCACAGGGTCGGCCGCCGCGATCGTTCATGCTGCTCGACTGGTCGGCCGACAAGGTCGCGGCGATCCGGGATTTCCGCCACGCGCCCTATGCGATCGACGACGCCGAATGGGCGGTGGATCAAGGGTGAACGGCTTTCAACGCGTGGCGCAGTGACGGCGCCACAAACTCCGTGTCGTCCCGGCCTCCGAGCCGGGACTACGAATGACAGTTGGTGCGCGATGCCCGGGCCACAGCCTGCTTCGACAAACTAAGCCGGTGGTTATGGGTCCCTTGGCTTTCGCAGGGACGACTGTGGAGAGAGGGGCCGCTAGCGCGTCTTGCCGCCGAACTCGCCATTGGCGACGCGCGCGATGCGGCTGGTTGGTGTGGCCGGCGCGCTGCTCCTGCTCCAGAAGCCATCCGATCCGCCGCCTGTATCGCGCGGCTGCGCTGGCGGCTCGTCATCGGCATAACCGCTCGGCCAGAACAGGAGGGCGATCGTCAGCCCGAGATTGACAAAGGCACCCACGGCGGTTGCTTGATGCCTGGCGCCGATCGCCCATGCCGGAAACTTCTGGGCGATTAACCCGTCGATGATCGTAAATGCGATCCAGCCCACGACCACGACGACCGGATCCCATCCGATGTCGCGGATGCGCATGCAGTGCAGCGTGAACGAGGCCACAATGAAGATGCCGGCGACTGCGAGAACGGGCCAGCCCAGTTGCTCCAGCGTCAGCGGCGCGCCGTAGCGGACCTTCTGATAGGCCTGGCTCGCGATGCCCATGCACATCACCGTCACCGCGATGCCAAGGGCGATCGAGGCGAGAAAATAGTGCAGCCGGCCGATCCGGGCGTTTAAGCCGAACAGAAATCCCAACATGGTGATGCGTTCCTCTCGGCTGAGGCTCGCGCGGCACTACTTTCCGGACCATGAACGCGCCGGGTTTGCCGACTGCGGTGGTTTCCGGTTGCTTGACCGGAAGCATCAATTCCGCTGCACCGCCCCAAGGGGGAGACGGGCCCTGCGACAATCGTTGCCTACGCAACCGGCATTATATTTCTTGCAATGGTCGATTTGGACGAACTATGATGCAAGGTGCTGGGGTATGCGCCGAAGGTTCAAATCGAGTGCCGTCGGTTCATGCTTGCTGCACACTTGCGATATCGCGCACAAAACACGTCACAGAACGGCGCGCGCAAAGCGTGACCCCCAGGCCTCGTGATCAAGCCTGGCGGGATCTTTGGTTGAGGAGGGGAGTGAATATGAAAAAGGCATTCTGGCTGGCAGGCGCCATGAGTCTAGGGCTGGCTCTGGCGCTCGCGCAGCCTGCGACGGCGGCTGACAGCGTCAAGATCGGCTTTGTCTCGACCTTCAGCGGTCCGACCGCCGTGATCGGCAACGACATGCGCAATTCGTTCGAGCTCGCGCTCGACCACCTTGGCCGCAAGATCGACGGCAAGCCGGTCGAGGTGATCTACGAGGACGACCAGCAGAAGCCCGATGTCGGCAAGCAGAAGACCGAGAAGCTGGTGCAGTCCGACAAGGTCGACTTCATCGTCGGCTACATCTGGTCGAACGTGCTGCTGGCGTCGCTGAAGACGGCGGTCGATTCGAAAACCTTCCTGATCTCGGCCAATGCCGGTCCGTCGCAGCTCGCCGGCGAATTGTGCTCGCCTTACGTGTTCTCGACCTCCTGGCAGAACGACCAGACGCCCGCCGCGATGGGCCTCTACATGAACCAGAAGGGCGTCAAGTCGGTGTTCCTGATCGGCCCGAACTACGCCGCCGGCAAGGACATGCTCGCGGGCGTGAAGAGCACCTTCAAGGGCGAGGTGGTCGGCGAGGAATACACGGTGTGGCCGAGCCAGCTCGACTTCTCCGCCGAGCTGACCAAGGCGCGCAACTCCAAGGCCGAGTCGATCTTCGTGTTCTATCCGGGCGCGGCCGGCGTCCAGTTCCTGAACCAATACGCCCAGGCCGGCATCAAGGCGCAGATCCCGCTCTACACCGCCTTCACCGTCGACGAATTGTCGCTGCCGCTGCAGAAGGACAACGCGATCGGCATTCCCGGCGCGCAGGAATGGGTCAACGACCTGCCGAACGCCGAGAACAAGAAGTTCGTCGAGGATTATCGCAAGAAGTATCCCGGCCTGCGCCCGACCTATTACGGCGCCCAGGCCTATGACGCCGCCCAGCTGATCAACAGCGCCGTCGTCGCAGCGAAGGGCGACCTCACCAAGAAGGACGCCATGAAGGCGGAGATGGAGAAGGCCAACTTCAAGTCGCTGCGCGGCCCTTTCAAGTATGGCAACAACCACATCCCGATCCAGAACTTCTACCTGCAGGACGTGGTCAAGGACGCCGACGGCCAGCTCTCGCTGAAGACGGTCGCGACCATCGTCAAGGACGACCAGGACAAATTCCACGACAAGTGCGCGATGAAGTGAGGGTCGCGCGCCTTTTGGCGCGCGGCTTGCTTTCTTCACCTCGCCCCGCTCTTGCGGGGAGAGCATAGGCCGCCTCCGGCGGCCGTTCTTGAAGAAGGACGCCGAAGCGCAGCTCGGCTATGCGCGAAGCAATCGGGTGAGGGGGGACTCTCCACGAGTCCGGTCTGCGGAGGCAGCCCCTCACCCCAACCCTCTCCCCGCAAGAGCGGGGCGAGGGAGAACGCGCAGCGTGCAACGCGACTGCGCGCGCTGCCGCTGTTTTGTTTCAGCCCATTGAAGGATCCATGTATCTCGTCGTCGAACAACTGCTGAACGGCCTGCAATTCGGCCTGCTGCTGTTCCTGCTGGCGGCCGGACTGACGCTGGTGTTCGGCATCATGGATTTCGTCAACCTGGCACACGGCTCGCTCTACATGATGGGCGCCTATTTCGCGGCGACCTTCGTGGCCTGGACCGGCAGTTTTGTTCTCGGCGCGCTGCTGGCGCTGGGGGCGACGCTCTTGCTCGGCATCGTGCTCGAATATGTCGCGCTCCGGCATCTCTACGGCCGCGACCATCTCGACCAGGTGCTGGCGACGTTCGGCCTGATCCTGTTCTTTAACGACGCCGTCCGGCTGATCTGGGGCCCGGCCGGCCTCGCGCTGCCGCTGCCGGCCTGGCTTACCGTGCCGGTGCAGATCATTCCCGGCGTTTACTATCCGGCCTACCGGCTGATGATCATCGTGGTCGCGCTGGCGGTTGCCGCGATGCTCTATCTCGTCGTGATGCGCACCCGCGTCGGCATGCTGATCCGCGCCGGCGCCTCCAACCGCGAGATGATCGGGGCGCTAGGGATCAACATCAAGCTGCTGTTCACGCTGGTATTCGGCTTAGGGGCCGCGCTCGCCGGTCTTGCCGGGCTGATGCAGGCGCCGATCCTCACGGTGCAGATCGGCATGGGCGAGAACATCCTGATCCTCGCCTTCGTCATCATCGTGATCGGCGGCATCGGCTCGATCCGCGGCGCCTTCATGGCCGCGGTCTTCGTCGGCATCATCGACACGATGGGTCGCGCGTTTCTGCCCGACCTGCTGCGCAAGGTGTTGAGCGGGGCGGCGGCCTCGACCGCGGCGCCGGCGCTGTCCTCGATGCTGATCTATCTCCTGATGGCGATCATCCTTGTGCTGCGGCCCGAAGGGCTGTTCCCGGCGGCCAAACGATGATGCCCAAGCTCAACGCTTCGAACGCGGTTGCGGCGCTGCTGTGCGCCGCGCTGGTCCTGCTGCCGGTCTATTCGGCGGTGACGGGCAACATCTTCATCCTCACGCTGTTCACCCGCATCGCGATCTATGCGCTGGCGGCTGCGAGCCTCAATCTGATCATGGGCTATGGCGGCATGATGAGCTTCGGCCATGCCGCCTATCTCGGCATCGGCGGCTATGCCGTCGGCATCCTCGCCGCCGAGGGCATCGGCTCCGGCTTCATCCAGTGGCCGGTGGCGCTCGCGGTCTCGGCGCTGTTTGCGCTGTTGATCGGCGCGCTCAGCCTGCGTACCCGCGGCGTCTATTTCATCATGATCACGCTGGCCTTCGCGCAGATGGCCTATTACGTCGCCTCCGCGCTGTCGCGCTACGGCGGCGACGACGGATTGACCGTCTACAAGCGCAGCGATTTCGCCGGCCTGATCAATTTGTCGGACCGCAACCAGTTCTATTATCTCTGCCTCGCCTGCCTGTTCGGCGGCCTCTATCTGATCTGGCGCATCGTCAATTCGCGCTTTGGCCTGGTGGTACAGGGCGTCCGCTCCAACGAGCAGCGCATGCAGGCGATCGGCTTCCATGCCAACCGCTATCGCCTGGTCTGTTTCGTCATTGCTGGCACGATCTGCGGCCTCACCGGCGCGCTGCTCGCCAACAACACCGACTTCGTCAGCCCCGCCGTGATGTACTGGACCCGCTCCGGCGATTTGATGGTGATGGTGATCCTCGGCGGCATGGGCTCGCTGTTCGGCCCTGTCGTCGGCGCGACCGTCTATCTGCTGCTCGAGGAGCTGCTGTCGCAGTTCACCGAATATTCGGGACTGATCCTCGGCCCGGTGCTGCTGTTGATCGTGCTGTTCGCGCGCGGCGGCATCATGGGCCTGCTCGGGAGGATGAGCCGTGGTTGATCCCTTGCTCCGCGTCGACAATCTGGTCCGCCGCTATGGCGGTATCACCGCGACCGACAATCTTTCGATGGAGGTTTTGCCGGGCGAGCTGCACGCCATCATCGGCCCCAACGGCGCCGGCAAGACCACGCTGATCAGCCAGCTCACCGGGCAGGTGATGCCGAATTCCGGCACGATCCGCTTTGCCGGCCGCGACGTCACGAGCCTGCCGTCCTACAAGCGCAGCCGGCTTGGGCTGGCGCGCTCGTTCCAGATCACCTCGCTGCTCAAGGATTTTTCCGCGATCGACAATGTCGCGCTCGCCGCGCAAGCGCATGACGGCCACTCGTTCCGCTTCTGGGGCAATGCGCGCAAGGAGCGGCATCTGCGCGCCACCGCGCGCGCGGCGCTGGAGCGTGTCGGCCTCGGCCAGCGCGCCGATATCGTGGTGTCGCAACTGAGCCATGGCGAGCAGCGCGAGCTCGAGCTCGCGGTCGCGCTCGCCACCAAGCCGCAGCTCTTGCTGCTGGACGAGCCGATGGCCGGGCTCGGCGCCACCGAATCCGCGCGGATGGTCGCGTTGCTGAAAGAGCTGCGCAAGGAAGTCACCATCGTGCTGGTCGAGCACGACATGGAGGCGGTGTTCGCGCTGGCCGACCGTATTACGGTGCTGGTTTATGGCCGCGTCATCGCCTGCGGCGTGCCGGATGCGATCCGCAAGGACGAAGAGGTCAAGCGCGCCTATCTCGGCGATCAGCATGCGGTGACGCGCCATGGCTGATATTAAAACCGCTGAAACCTTGCTCGAAGTCGACGCGATCGAGACCTGCTACGGGTTGAGCCAGGTGCTGTACGGCCTGTCGCTTCAGATCAAGGCGGGAGAGATGGTCGCGCTGATGGGCCGCAACGGCATGGGCAAGACCACGACCATCCGCTCGATCATGGGCCTGACGCCCGCGCGATCAGGCGCCATCCGCTTCGCCGGCGTGGCGGTGCGCAGCCTTCCGTCGTACAAGATCGCAAAGCTCGGGATCGGCTTGGTGCCCGAGGGCCGCCAGATCTTTCCGAACCTGACGGTGCGCGAAAATCTCGTCGCCGCATCAGGTAATCGCCTCAACGCCTCCGATCCCTGGACGATCGACAAGATCCATGCGCTGTTCCCGCGGCTCGCCGAACGCACCAGCAATATGGGCGTCACGCTGTCCGGCGGCGAGCAGCAGATGCTCGCGATCGGCCGCGCGCTGATGACCAACCCGAGGCTCCTGATCCTCGACGAGGCCACCGAAGGGCTTGCGCCGTTGATCCGCGACGAGATCTGGAGCTGCCTGTCGATGCTGAAGGGACGCGGGCAGTCGGTGTTGGTGATCGACAAGAACGTCGGAAACCTCTCCCGCATCGCCGACCGCCACTACATCATCGAGCGCGGCCGTACGGTGTGGAGTGGGACGAGCGAGCAGCTGATCGCCGAGCCCGAGCTGCAGCACAAGTATCTGGGGATTTGATCTTAGGGTCCCGCTCTCGCACCACACTCAACGTCGTCCCGGCGAAGGCCGGGACCCATTGCCACCGCTGTATGTGGGTATAACAAGCCGGGGCCACAGCGAGACAAATACGACACCCTGTGGTTATGGGTCCCGGCCTTCGCCGGGACGACGAGGCAAGGGCCCCAGGTCCCGTCCCGTCACCCTGAGGAGCGCGTAGCGCGTCTCGAAGGGGCGACGGCCACCGGCCGGGCCGTGCATCCTTCGAGACGCGCTTCGCGCTCCTCAGGATGACGGATTACGGGTTCAAAACATCTCGAAATATTCGCGCTGCTCCCAGTCCGACACCTCGGCCTGGAAACGCTCGATCTCCGCGTTCTTGATGAAGACGTAATAGTCGACGAACTCAGGCCCCATCGCCCCGCGGAAGAACGGATCGTCTTGAACCGCGAACACGGCTTCGCGCAGCGACTTCGGCAAGAGCGCGGCCTTGGTCTCGTAGGGCGTGTCGGCGGACGGGCCGGGATCGAGCTTGCGGTCGACGCCGTCGAGGCCGGAGAGGATTTGCGAGGCCATGTAGAGATAGGGATTGGCGGCCGGCTCGCCGATCCGGTTCTCCAGCCTCGTTGCCGGATCATTCGTGCCGCCGAGCACCCGGATCATCACGCCACGGTTGTCGCGGCCCCAGATCGCGCGGTCCGGCGCCAGCGAATAGGAACGGTAGCGCTTGTAGCCGTTGATGGTGGGCGTCGTGAACACGGTCGAGGCCCGTGCGTGCTCGATCAGGCCTGCGAGCCAGGCGCGGCCGAGCGGGCTCAACGGCTCGCCGGTTTCCTTGGCCATGAAGACGTTCTCGCCATTGGCGCGCGACACCAGCGACTGGTGCAAGTGCCAGCCGCTCGCGAACACGTTCGGCAGTTTCGGCCGGCACATGAAGGTCGCGTGATAGCCGTGGCGGCGCGCGATCTGTTTCACCGCAGAACGAAACAGCACCATGATGTCGGCGGGCGCGAGACCCACAGTGGGCGCGAAGGTGAATTCGCACTGGCTCGGGCCGAATTCGACCTCGACCGTGCGCAAGGGCAGGTCGAGCGCGATGATGTCGCGGCGGATGATCTCGAGCGCCGGCTCCATCTGATCGTAGCGCTGCTCGGTGAGATACTGGTAGCCATGCGACAGCAGGCTGACCGACGGCGGTCGCCCGGGCTGGCCGGCATCCTCCGGCGCCATATGCGCATCGTCGAGCCTGAACAGATGGAATTCGACCTCGAGGCCGGCGACGAAATCGTAGCCGCGGCTTCCGAGTTGATCGAGCACCTTGCGATAGAGGTTGCGGGTCGCGAACGGCACCGGCCGTCCGTCGCTGAAATAGAGGTCGCACAGCAGCCAGCCGGTGTTCTCCGCCCAGGGCAGCACGCGGAACGTGGTGGGGTCGGCGACCATCAGCACGTCGGCCGCACCCTCCATCTCCTTCATGCCGAAGCCGCCGCCTGACGTGAACACCGGAAACACCGTCTTGTGCGAGGTGTCCTTGGCGAGCATCGTCGTGGTGATGGAGCAGCCGCCCTCCAGCGAGCGCACCGCTTCGCTGGCGATCAGCGTCTTGCCGCGCAGGATGCCGTGCTGGTCCGGGAATGACAGCCTGACGACTTCGAGGTTCTTCTCCTCGACAATACGGCGGAGGCGGCTCGCGGCCTCCTTCTGCTCATCCGACCACAGGCTGTGACGCTCGACGAAACTCACTGCGCCACTCCTTCACTTCTCCCTCGCCCCGCTCTACGCGGGGAGAGGGTCGGGGCGAGGGGCTCTCTCCGCCGATTCGATTCATCGATAGACCTGTACCCCCTCACCCGGATTGCATCTGGCGATGCAATCCGACCTCTCCCCGCAAGCGGGGCGAGGTGAAGGATACCGTGCTGCGCCATCGAAACCATCTTCACTCCGCCGCCGTCAGATGATGCACCTTGCCGGCGATCTCGCGCGGCACGGGAGCGGCCCACGGCGCGCCGCGGCGGCGCTTGACGTCCACCTCCATCCAGTAGAGCTCCCAGCCCAACGTCGGCCCGATGCCGTCCATCGTCGCCGGGCCCTGGATGCTGCGCGCGGAGGCGTCGTCGAGGAACAGCATCGGCTTCTCGCCGCCGCCGACCTTCTCGATCTCCTGCCGCAGCAGCCGGCGATACTGCACGATCGCCTTGTCGCTCTGGCCGAGATGCTCGTTGGTGCGGTCCTGGATCGCGCCCATCGATTCCACCGCCCACTGGTCGTGGACGTTGATGTCGGTGCCCATGCCGGTATAGGTCTCGGTCGCCTGCTCGTGCGGATCGAAGCCGTAATCGTTGCTGCGGTTCTTGCGCGACTTGTAGTCGGGCAGCGTATAGAGCGCGAGCCGCTGGTCGCGCATCTTCTGCTTGTCGACCGGCGCCGCATAGCTGGTGAAGATCGCGTACCAGTAGCAGTTCTCGTCATCGACCGGCACGTGCCACTGCGTGATCGTCATCTCCGTCGACATCGGGATGACGAAGCCGTGCGGGAACAGCTGGTTGGTGACGCGCACATGGGTGCGCTCCGCGTCGAGCTCGCGCAGCGCGATCAGGCGCAGGCCGTATTCGGTGTGCTCGACATTGATGATCGGCCGGTCGTATTCGCGCAGGATCTTGGTCATCGGCATGTCACTGCCGGCGGAGGCACCGCGGAACTGCTTGCCGTAGGCCGCCGAGGTGTCCTCGTCCTCGAAGAAGCGATGCAGAAAGGAGGCGTGCGCCGGATCGATGCCGACCTCGAGCGCTTGCAGCCAGTTGCAGTTCATGTGGCCCTTGAACGCGAACGTGTGGCTTCCCGGTGCGACGAAGCAGTCGAGCTCCGGAAATGCCGGCGGGGCGCCTTCGCCGAGATAGGTCCACAGGATGCCGCTCTTCTCCACCACCGGATAGGAGCGTTGTTTGGTGCCCTTGCACAGCTGCGATCCGACAGGTTCGGCCGGAGTCTCGATGCACTGGCCACTGGTGTCGAACAGCCAGCCGTGGAAGGCGCAACGCAGCCCGCCATGCTCGAGCCGGCCGAAGGCGAGGTCGGCGCCGCGATGCGCGCAGTGACGATCGATCAGCCCGTAGCTTCCGTCCTCGCCGCGGAACAACACCAGGTTTTCGCCGAGGAGCCGCACCGGCCGAACCGGGCGCGGCCCTTCCAATTCATCGACCAGCGCCGCCGGCTGCCAGTACATCCGCATCAGCTTTCCGCAGGGGTCCTTGGCCCCCGTGCGGGTGATCAGATCGTTCGCTTCCTGGCTCATCATGGCGGCGTCTCCCGACTTTGGATTTGTTCGCCTATTGAACGAATGTGCGAATTATGACATGTCTGTTTCGGACAGCAAGCGCAATTTTTGAACCGTTCAAAGCCCATGCCCAAGCTGAAGCGGACCGATCAGGACGACCGCGCCACCGACTTCGTCGAGGCGCTCGATCGCGGCCTGCGCCTGTTGCAGGTGTTCGGCACCGTCGCGGGTCCTGCGACCTTGAGCGATCTGGCGCGTGCCGCCGACCTGCCGCGCGCCACCGCGCGCCGCATCCTGTTCACGCTCGCGCGTGGCGGCTTCGTCGCCACCGACGGCAAGCTGTTCACATTGACGCCGCATGTGCTGACGCTGGCGGGCTCGTTCCTGCAATCCAACCAGGTGGTGACGGTGCTGCAGCCGGTGCTCGATCGCATCGCCACCGCAGCGCAGGAGATCGCCTCGCTCGCGCTGCTCGATGGCGACGACGTCGTGTTCGTCGCGCGCTCGAGCCCGACGCGGGTGTTCTCCGCCGGTCTCGATATCGGCTATCGGCTGCCGGCGTTCTGCACGTCAGTGGGCCGCGCCATGCTCGGCCGGCTCGGCGATGCCGAGCTTGCGGCACGCCTCAAGGCGATGCGCCGCGATCCGGTGACGCCGCAGACCACGACCGATCCGAAGCAGCTGCTCGCCGCCATCATCGCCGATCGCGCGCAGGGCTACTCACTGGTCGACCGCGAGGCCGAGCCGCATTTCCGCTCGATCTCGGTGCCGGTGCGTCGCTATGACGGCACCATCGTCGCCGCCATCAACATGGGCGCGCATGTCGATCGCGTGCCGGCCAAGGAATTGATCGACCGTTTCCTGCCGCTGCTGCGCGATGGCGCGGAGGATGTGAAGAGCCGGCTTTTTTAGCGGCGGCTACAGCGCGACGCTGCGCAGCCCGAACGAGCGCGCTTCGTTCTGCAGCACCGGCCGCACGGAATCGATCAGCCGCGCCGCGGCTGCGTCGACCGAGAGTCCGGCGGTGTCGACCACCGCCGATGCGCGCGCATAGAGCGGTTCGCGGCTGACCAGGATATTGCGCAGCTCCGCCATCGCCGAGCGGTCGTCGGCCATCGGGCGCAGGTCGCCCTGGCGGCGGACACGGGCCATGTGCTCCTCCGGCTCGGCCTTCAGCCAGATCGTGTAGAACGACGACAGGATCAGGTCGAAGGTCAGCGCCTCGGAGACGATGCCGCCGCCGGTCGCCAGCACCATCAATTCCTTGCGCGCCAGCAGCTGCGTCAGCGCGGCCTGCTCCATGCGGCGAAAGCCTTCCTGGCCGTACAGCGCGATGATCTCGGCAACCGACAGGCCGTTCTGCGCCTCGATCTCCTTGTTGAGCTCGACGAAGCTCCAGCCGATCTTCTTCGCCAGCATCCGGCCAAGCGTGGTCTTGCCGGCGCCGCGCAGGCCGATCAGCGCGATGCCGGAGAACGAGGCGCCGCGCGGCGCCAGCGGGCTGCTGCCGGCGAGCATGTCCTTGGCCTGCGCGATCTGGTTCGGCGAAGCCTTGCGCAGCAGATCGCGGATCACCGCCCAGTCCGGAACCGGCTCGCTCGAGGGGATCAGATCCTCGAGATGCGCGCCCATCGCCCCTGCGACACGGCGCAGCAGCACGATCGAGACATTGCCTTTGCCGCTTTCGAGCTGGGCGATGTAGCGTTCGGAAATGCCGGAGACCTTGGCGAGCACCTTGCGCGACATGCCGCGGAGCGCGCGCATGGTGCGCACGCGCTGGCCGAGCTGTTCGAGGAAGTCGGTTTCCGGATCGTTGGCTTCGGTCATGATCCCCGTGCGACGCGCGGTCCTGACTGAATCAGGTCCAATGATCTAGGAAACATAATGCCGACGAGGATTGACAGCAAGCCAATGTGGTGGCTTTGTATGAATTATAATTCTTAAATCTTGACGGGAGAGGGCAGGCGCAGTGCGCCTGTGCCTGAGGAGCGGGCCATGACCTACAACGCAGTCTCCTGGCTGCTCGACCGCAATGTCGATGAGGGCCGCGGCGACAAGGTCGTGTTCGACGATACGGTGTCGCAAATCACCTATGGCCAGTTGCAGCAGCAGACCCGCCGCGTCGGCAACATGCTGCGCCGGCTCGGCGTCCGCCGCGAGGAGCGGATCGCCATGATCATGCTGGATACGGTCGATTTCCCGATCGTGTTCCTCGGCGCGATCCGTGCCGGCGTGGTGCCGGTGCCGCTCAACACGCTGCTGACCGCGGAGCAGTACGCCTACATCCTCGGCGATTGCCGCGCGCGCGTGCTGTTCGTCTCGGAAGCGCTGCTGCCGGTCGTGAAGGACATCATCGCGCGCATGCCCGACCTCGAGCATGTCGTGGTCTCCGGCCAGGACGCGCACGGCCACAAGAAACTGTCGGACGAGATCGCGCGCGAGAGCGACGTGTTCGCGACCGCGCCGACGCATGCCGACGAGCCGGCGTTCTGGCTCTATTCGTCGGGCTCGACCGGCATGCCGAAGGGTGTGCGGCATCTGCATTCCAATCTCGCGGCGACGGCGGAGACCTATGCGAAACAGGTGCTCGGTATCCGCGAGGACGATGTCGGGCTGTCGGCGGCAAAGCTGTTCTTCGCCTATGGGCTCGGCAACGCGCTCACCTTCCCGATGTCGGTCGGCGCCACCACGGTGCTCAATTCGGAGCGTCCGACGCCGGCGGTGATGTTCGCGCTGCTGAACAAATATCATCCCAGCATCTTCTTCGGCGTGCCGACCCTGTTCGCGGCGATGCTGAACGACGAGGCGACCAAGGCGCAAGCCGCGGGCAATCGCCTGCGGGTCTGCACCTCGGCCGGCGAGGCGTTGCCGGAATCGGTCGGCAATGCGTGGCGCGCGCGGTTCGGCGTCGACATCCTCGACGGCGTCGGCTCGACCGAGCTGTTGCACATCTTCCTGTCGAATGCGCCTGGCGACATCAAATACGGCTCCTCGGGGCGTCCGGTGCCCGGCTACAAGGTGCGGCTGGTCAACGAGCAAGGGGCCGATGTCGCCGATGGCGAGGTCGGCGAACTGCTGGTCGATGCGCCCTCGGCAGGCGAGAGCTACTGGAACCAGCGTGCCAAGAGCCGCGCCACCTTCGAGGGTGCGTGGACCCGCACCGGCGACAAATACACGCGCGATGCCGACGGCCGTTACACTTTCTGCGGCCGCGCCGACGACATGTTCAAGGTCTCCGGCATCTGGGTCTCGCCGTTCGAGGTCGAGAGCGCACTGATCACCCATCCCGCGGTGCTCGAAGCCGCCGTCGTGCCGGAGGCCGATCCGGAAGGCCTGCTCAAGCCGAAGGCCTATGTGGTGCTGCGGCCCGAGAGTTCGGCCGAAGGCCTGCACGAGGCGCTGAAGGAACACGTCAAGCAGAAGATCGGGCCGTGGAAATATCCGCGCTGGATCGATGTGGTCGACAATCTGCCGAAGACGGCAACCGGCAAGATCCAGCGATTCAAGTTGCGGGAACACGAGCACTAACTCCCCACGTCGTCCCGGCGAAAGCCGGGACCCAACCACAGGCTTCAGTTGTTGCGCAAAAGCCGTCGGACACCATTTCTCAAAACAGCGGCCGCGGCGTATGGGTCCCGGCTTTCGCCGGGACGACGATCATGACGAACTTGAACCCCACAGGCTTCCTCAGCATCGACGGCGCCGATCTCGAATACCGGTTGATCGGCCCGTCACCCGAGACGGCGCCGACACTCGTGATGCTGCATGAAGGTCTCGGCTGCGTCGGGCTGTGGGGTGATTTTCCCGAGAAGCTGCAGGCGGCGACCGGCGCCGGCGTGTTCGCGTATTCGCGCGCGGGTTATGGCTCCTCGTCGCCGGCGAAGCTACCGCGTCCGGTCGACTACATGCATCGCGAGGCGCTCGACGTGCTGCCGAAGCTGCTCGACCGGATCGGCTTCCGCCGCGGCCTGCTGGTCGGTCACTCCGACGGCGCGTCGATCGCGGCGATCTATGCCGGCGCGCATCAGGATCATCGCCTGCACGGGCTTGCGCTGATCGCGCCGCACTTCGTCGTCGAGGACATCTCGGTGAAGTCGATCGCCGAGATCAAGACGGCGTATGAGACCACCAATCTGAAAGAGAAGCTGGCGCGCTGGCACAAGGATGTCGACAACGCCTTCCGTGGCTGGAACGACGCCTGGCTCGATCCGGCTTTCCGCGACTGGGATATCTCCGAATATCTCACCTATATCCGCGTGCCGGTGCTGATCGTGCAAGGCGCGGACGATCAATACGGCACGATGCGCCAGGTCGAGATCGCCCAGGACGAGTGCTACTGCCCGGTCGATGTCGCTGATATCGCCGGTGCCGGACACTCGCCGCACCGCGAGGCGCCCGCGGTGACGCTCGACGCGGTCACCGAATTCGCCAAAGCGGCGCTGCGGGACGACCCGGCACTGGCGGCCTGACTTTTGGTGCCGGTGCCAGGCCATTGGCCCAGCGGGTGAATTCCCGAACATGAAACAAAATGCATGTTTTTGCGTTTTGGACTAGACCAGATCGAAAACATGCATTATTGTGCATGGAGACATCGACAACGAACCTTCGAACGAACAACAGATAAGGGTGGCCCATGGCTGGTGACGATCGCGTCCTTGCAGGCGGGGCGAAGTACATCGACTTCCAGACCAACCCGTCGCGCTACCGGCACTGGAAGCTCGACGTCGCGGGCGACGTCGCGACGCTGACCATGGACGTCGACGAGAACGCCGGCCTGTTCGAGGGCTATCAGCTCAAGCTCAACTCCTACGACCTCGGCGTCGACATCGAGCTGGCGGACGCCGTGCAGCGCCTGCGCTTCGAGCATCCCGAGGTGAAGGTCGTGGTGATGCGCTCGGGCAAGAACCGCGTGTTCTGCGCCGGCGCCAACATCCGGATGCTGGCGGGCTCGACCCACGCCCACAAGGTCAACTTCTGCAAGTTCACCAACGAGACCCGCAACGGTCTTGAAGACTCCAGCGAGAATTCCGGCCAGAGCTTCATCACCGTCGTCAACGGCACCGCGGCCGGCGGCGGCTATGAGCTGGCGCTCGCGACCGATCACATCATGATGGCCGACGACGGCGCCGCCGCCGTCGCGTTGCCGGAAGTGCCGCTGCTCGCGGTGCTGCCGGGCACCGGCGGCCTGACCCGCGTCGTCGACAAGCGCAAGGTGCGCCGCGACCACGCTGACTTCTTCTGCACCATCGAGGAAGGCATCAAGGGCAAGCGCGCGGTGCAGTGGCGCCTGGTCGACGAGATCGCGCCGAACTCCAAGCTCGAGGGCAAGCTTGCCGAGCGCGTCAAGGAATTCGCCGCCAAATCGAAGCGCAACGGGGAGGGCAAAGGCATCGCACTGGCGCCGCTTCAGCGCACCATCGACGACAGCGCGATCCGCTACGGCTTCGTCAGCGTCGACATCGATCGCGCCGCGCGCATCGCGACCATCTCGATCAAGGCGCCGGAAACCACGGCGCCCGCCGACATCGACGGCATGATCGCGCAGGGCGCTTCGTTCTGGCCGCTGCAGGTCGCCCGCGAGCTCGACGATGCGATCCTGCATCTGCGCATCAACGAGCTCGAGACCGCGATGCTGGTGTTCAAGAGCCACGGCGACCGCGCCAATGTCGTGTCCTATGACGCGTTCCTGGAGGCCAACAAGGCGCACTGGCTGGTCAATGAGGTGAGGCATTACTGGAAGCGCGTGCTCAAGCGCATCGACGTCACCTCGCGCACACTGGTGACGCTGGTCGAGCCCGGCTCCTGCTTCGTCGGCACCCTGGCCGAGCTCGTGTTCGCCGCCGACCGCTCCTACATGCTGATCGGCCAGAAGCAGGGCGACAACCGCCCGCCGCCGGCGATCGAACTGACGGCGATGAATTTCGGGCCCTATCCGATGAGCCATGGCCTGACCCGGCTGCAATCGCGCTTCCAGGCCGACCCAATGGATCTGGAGCGCGCGCAGGGCTCGATCGGCAAGGCGCTCGATGCGGAGGAGGCCGAGGAGCTCGGCCTCGTCACCTTCGCACTCGACGACATCGACTGGGACGACGAGGTCCGCGTGTTCTTCGAGGAGCGCACCTCGTTCTCGCCCGATGGCCTCACCGGGATGGAAGCCAATCTGCGCTTCGTTGGTCCCGAGACCATGGAATCGAAGATCTTCTCGCGCCTGACAGCGTGGCAGAACTGGATCTTCCAGCGGCCGAATGCGGTCGGCGAAGACGGCGCACTGCGCCGCTACGGCACCGGCCAGAAGGCGCAATTCGACATGACGCGAGTGTGAGGCAAATACCGCCGTCATCCCCGCGCAATGGCGTCGCCATTGTCGCTGGAGGTGCGAGCGTTAGCGAGGATTAGGACCAAGCCAGCATCCTTCGACGCGCTACGCGCTCCTCAGGATGACGGTTGAGCAAGACACGATAGACGTCGGACCGATACCAGGGAGCACGGCCATGAACATCATGAACGTCGATTACTCGACCAAGATTCCAAACAACGTGAATCTCGCCGAAGACCGCCAGGTGCTCAAGGCGCTGGAGGGCTGGCACCCCGGTTACATGGACTGGTGGAGCGACATGGGTCCGGAAGGATTCCAGGAATCGCTCGTCTATCTGCGCACCGCCTATTCGGTCGATCCGCGCGGCTGGGCCAAGTTCGACTATGTGCGGATGCCCGAATATCGCTGGGGCATTCTCCTTGCTCCACAGGAGGAAAATCGCGTCATTCCGTTCGGCGAGGACTACGGCAAGCCGGCCTGGCAGGAAGTCCCCGGCGAGCATCGCGCGATGCTGCGCCGCCTGATCGTGATCCAGGGTGACACCGAGCCGGCCTCGGTCGAGCAGCAGCGCCATCTCGGCAAGACCGCGCCCTCGCTCTACGACATGCGCAATCTGTTCCAGGTCAATGTCGAGGAAGGCCGCCATCTCTGGGCGATGGTCTATTTGCTGCAGAAGTATTTCGGCCGCGACGGCCGCGAGGAGGCCGACGATTTGCTGCGCCGCCGCTCGGGCGATGCGGATAGCCCACGCATGTTAGGGGCCTTCAACGAGGCGACGCCGGACTGGCTGTCGTTCTTCATGTTCACCTACTTCACCGACCGCGACGGCAAGATGCAGCTGCACTCGCTGGCGCAGTCGGGCTTCGATCCGCTGTCGCGCACCTGCCGCTTCATGCTGACCGAGGAAGCCCATCACATGTTCGTCGGCGAGACCGGCATCACCCGCGTCGTGCAGCGCACCTGCGATGCGATGTCGGAAGCCGGCATCACCGATCCGAACGACATCGCCAGGATCCGCGCGCTCGGCGTCATCGATCTTCCGACCATCCAGAAGAAGTTGAACCTGCACTATTCGCTGTCGCTCGATTTGTTCGGCTCCGAAGTGTCGACCAATGCGGCCAACGCGTTCAACGCCGGCATCAAGGGCCGCTACAAGGAAACCACGATCGAGGACGATCACCAGCTCAAGAGTTCGACCTATCCGGTCATGAAGATGGTGGACGGCCAGATCAAGATGGTCGACGAGCCGGCGCTGACCGCGCTCAACATGCGGCTGCGCGACGACTACACGCAGGATTGCGTCAAGGGCATGCTGCGCTGGAACAAGGTGATCTCCACTGCGGGCATCGACTACAAGCTCGCGGTGCCGAACACCGCCTTCCACCGCCAGATCGGCGAGTTCAAGGATATCCACGCGACGCCCGATGGCCTCTTGATCGACGACGATACCTGGGCCAAGCGCAAGAACGACTGGCTGCCGTCGACCGCCGACGGCGACTTCATCGCCTCGCTGATGAAGCCGGTGACCGAACCCGGCGAGTTCGCCTCCTGGATCTCGCCGCCCAAGGTCGGCATCGACAACAAGCCCGGCGACTTCGAATATGTGAGGATCGAGAGCTGATCGTCAGCTAAAGCGCGATGAGATCAGGTTGAATCGTCATCGTGCTTTAGCTCTTTGTTCGAGCATGGTCTTTTCGGAAAGCCGCTTCGTACTTTTCCGGATCATGCTTTAGCAGTTCCTCTCCTCCCGGAGGGGCCGAAAAGGGGTAAGCCGAGAAGGTCCTGGCTTGCCCCTTTTCTTTCTTGAGGCGTGCGTTCGCTCGCGTGCGATCAAGCGCTGGGGCTTCCCGGCTTGACAAGCGCGATGCCTTCGCGCGGAGATCACACAGCTTCAACATGAACCGCAATGACGGCTTGAGCCGGTTGTCGCGGATCGGGATAACGGCGGGGCCATCATGAGCGAAGAGATTTTCCCGGGGCCGAGCCTGCGTCCGCTCAAGCTCCAGCTCGGTGAGCAAACGATCGCGGGCTTCGAGAGCGCGGGTACGGGCCGCGACATCTTGCTGATCCACGGCAATTCGTCGTCATCGCAGATCTGGCAAAAGCAACTCCAGGGGCCGCTCGGCGCCAAATACCGGCTGATCTCGATCGACCTTCCCGGTCATGGCAGCTCGTCGCCTGCGCCCGATCCGGAGCATGGTTATTCGGGTGCGGGCTATGCCGGCGCCATTGCCGCGGCCGCAAAAGAACTCGGCCTCAAGGACGCGGTGGTGGTGGGCTGGAGCCTTGGCGGACATGCCGTGCTCAATGCCGCCCCGGCATTGCCGATGGCGGCCGGGCTGATGATTTTCGGGACGCCGCCGATTGCCAAGACGCCGGACGGATTTTCCGGGTTCAAGGGGCTGTCGGCGACCACCTTCACGCCGGCGCCCAGCGATGCCGAGATCGCGGCCTGGCTGAAAACGGTCTTCGCGCCGGACTATGCGCCGTTGCCCGCATTCGTCGACGCCGATTTCCGTCGCACCGACGGCAATGCGCGCGGCTATCTCGGTGCCAGCGTGCAGGCCGGCCGCTTCGCCGACGAGGTCGAGATCGTGCGCGGCCTCGGGATTCCGCTGGCCATCGTGCATGGCAGCGAGGAACAGATGGTCGATCTCGGCTATCTGCAACGGCTGTCGGCGCCGACATTGTGGCGCGGCCAGGTTCAGGTGGTCGACGGTGCCGGCCACGCCACGCAGTGGGAAAGAGCCGAAGCCTTCGACCGACTCGTCGATGCGTTTGCGTCGAGCCTTTGAACGACGACAGGGGGCGGCTACTCACCGTTCGCCAGTCCGGACGTGCACGGAGCCGTGCAACGATGTTGAGATTTTCCCCCGTGAACGCGCGCACGCGGAGATTCCCTCGGCCTCCAGTGGTGACGGTCATGCCGAACTGGGGAGCCGCTTCGGCCAGGCAACCCAGCCGACGACTATCGATAGTGTTACCACGACAAGCGGCGCCAGGCCGTGCCCGTATTCACCGTGGAGTGTGACGGTCGCGAGCGCTGCCAACATCACAGTGCAGCCGAGCGCCGAGCCCCATAGCCGCGTCCGTGCCCGCGCCAGCAGAACGGCGGTCGTGAGTTCCAGCGATCCGGTTACGAAATGGAACCAGTACGGGTATCCCCACCGCAGATATTCTTCGTAGATTGACCCAGGGGCGAAGATGTTGCTGAGCGATCCCACGACGAAGAAGGCTGCAAGCGCCAAGGCCGAGACTTGGTGCCAGGAAATTTTTGACATTTGTCCATCCTTTTCTGATGAGGGCGTCGCGGAGAGACGGCCGGCCGCGACGCATTCATTCCGACGGAGATGCGAATTTCCGGAACAGGTCCGAAGTCGCATCTCATCGCTGATCCGCGGACCTAAGCCGTGGCGGCCTTCTGGGCCGTCGCGAAGACATCGCGGGGCAGCGTTGTGCCAGCGACGCGCTCCGTGCCCGCTACGCCGAGGTCCATCCAGCCAGCGTTGACGGCGTCGAACATCGCTTCAGCCGGTCCGGTTTGACCCTTCGGGATGCCGAGTTGTTCGAATGCTGCCGGCCACTCGGCCCGCGGGACAGCGAAGGCCTTGACTTCGCGCTGCATGACATCGCCCAGTTGCGTGGCGACTTCATCCGCGCTGACCATCGAACCAAGTTCGATGACGCGCTGCCCCGACCACGCCGGCCCGGTCAGCAGCGTCGCCACCTCGGCACCGATGTCGTTCGTCGCGACCATGGTCGATTTCCGGTTGGTCGGGTTGTAGTAGACGGGGAGCGTGCCGCCCTGGGCGACGTGCAGGCCGTAAAGGAAATTTTCGAAAAACCCGCCGGCCCGCACGAAGGCGGTCGGCGATGTCAGTTTGCGAAAGCCTTGCTCCAGCAACGACAGGGCCGTGATCATCCCCAGCCCGCTGGTTCTGTTCGCGCCCATCGACGAGAGCCCGACGACCCGCGGCGGCGCGGCCTTGGTCAGCGCCTCGACATAGTTCGCGATGACGCTCTTGGCTTCCTTGAAGTCCGGCGAGGGGGCCCAGACGGCTGGCAACATGACGAACGCGCCGTCGACGCCCTTGAGCGCCCGCTCGATGGCGGCCGTGTCGTTCCAATCGCCGTCCACCAGTTCCACGCCCTGGTCCGTCCAGCTTGCCGCCTTCGCGCGGTCGCGAACCAGCGCCCGTACTTTCTTGCCTTGCGCCAACAGATGCCTGGCCGTTGCGCCGCCGACTTTTCCTGTAATTCCAGTGACTAGAAACATGCGTATTCTCCAGGTGCCAAATGGCCTATATTCTAGGGTAGGTCTCACATGGAGACCTCCGGCCTGCACCGTAAGGAGGCAGTTTTTTGTAACCAGGAGAGAAAAAGGGGACCGGCATGAGCGATGCATTGAGCGCGATCGAGCGATTCAGCCGATATCAATCGGACGACGCCCAGTCGGTAGAACCCGTGCATTGCCCGGTGCGCGACGTGCTCGATTGCATCGGCGACAAGTGGAGCATCCTCATGATCATGACTCTCGCGACGGGACCGCGGCGCTTCGGCGAGCTTCGCCGAGCCATCCGCGACATCTCGAAGCGCATGCTCACGCAGACGCTGCGCGACTTGGAGCGCGACGGACTTATCACCCGCCATGTCTTTCCGACCAAGCCGCCGAGCGTTGAATATCGCCTTTCCCCGCTAGGCCAATCCCTGCTGGACCCGATGGCGAGCCTCATCGATTGGGCCGACCGTCGCTATCCGGATATCCATGCTGCGCGCGTCCGCTTTGACGGAGCCCCCTGTGATGTCCCGCGTGAGTGATGTGAAGCAGAAGTTCACATCATCGCGCGTGTGAGGTCTGGCGGCGTGCTTCAGATGGAGCTAGCCAGAGGCGTCGGAAAGGGCGCCCCGCTGCGGGCGAGGCGCCCTTTGTATTACCAGTGATGCTCTGATGGGCGTAAGAGGCGCGGTCGCTTATCCCGCGATCTCCAGCCCTGCGGTCGCGTAGACCACGCCGCCGTCGACCGCGATGGTGTTGCCCACGACATAGTCGCCGGCGCGCGAGGCGAGATAGATCGCGGTGCCCGCCATGTCCTCGTCGCTGCCCACCCGCCGCGACGGAACGCGCTGCGCGACCTCGTCGGCGTGGTCGCGCGCGGCGCGGTTCATGTCCGACTTGAAGGCGCCAGGCGCGATCGCGGTGACGTTGATGTTGTCCTTGATCAGGCGCGTCGCCATCCGGCGCGTCAGATGGATCACCGCGGCCTTGCTGGCGGCATAGGAATAGGTCTCCATCGGGTTGACGAAGATGCCGTCGATCGAGGCGATGTTGATCACCTTGCCGGGCTTGTCATGGGAGGCTGCGGCGCGCAGCGGCTTGGCCAGCGCCTTGGTCAGGAAGAAGATCGACTTGACGTTGAGGTTCATCACCTTGTCCCAGCCGCTCTCCGGGAATTCGTCGAAGTCCGCGCCCCATGCGGCGCCGGCATTGTTGACCAGGATGTCGAGCTTCGGCTCGCGCTTGATGATCTCGCTCGCGAGCTTGTCGCAGCCCTCGACGGTCGAGATGTCGATCGGCAGCGCGATGCATTCGCCGTCATAGGCGGCGGTGAGCTCCTGGGCGGTGGCCTCGCAGGGACCTGCCTTGCGCGCGGTGATGTAGACCTTCGCGGCGCCCTGCGCGAGAAAGCCGGCGGCGATCATCTTGCCGATGCCGCGCGATCCCCCGGTCACCAGTGCGACGCGGCCCTTCAGTGAGAACAGATCCTTGAACATGCGCTCCTCCATTGCGTTGCCAGTGGTTCTGGGCGCGGCCGGGGATCGAGTCAAGAACAGGGAAGGGACCGGTAGCCCGGATGGAGCGAAGCGAAATCCGGGAAAGTGCTATCCGTAGATGCGACTGCCCCGGATTGCGCTTCCATCCGGGCTAGGAGGAGTGGACTACGCCGCGTCGATGCGGCGGAAGCCGTTCCATACCGCGGTGGCGGCGCCGGATGTCAGCACCGGCAAGAGCCGCGCGTCCTGGTAATTGCCGTTGAGCGAGACCCGCTGCAACGCGGTCAGGTGGTCGGCGCTTTCGGCAAACAGCATGCCCGGCCGCGTCGTCACCGCGGTCCGAAAGCCGATCGATCTGGCGAGGGAGAATTCGCGCTGTCCGGCGGCGATCCGGTCGCCATAGGGATAGGCGAGATGCGCGACCTGCCGTTGCAGCGCCTCCTCGATCCGCGCCCGGCTGGTGGCGAGTTCGAACGATGCGATCGTCTCGCTCTGCTTGGCGAGATTGCAATGGGTGATGGTGTGGGCGCCGATGGTGACCAGCGGATCGTCGGCAAAGCCGCGCAACTCGTCCCAGGACATGCAGAGCTCGCGCGCGATGCCGGCCTCGTCGACGCCGTGGCGGGCGCACAGCGCGGATATCTCGGCCTGCATCTCCTTCTCGCCCGGCAGCGAACGGAGCCAGTCGTGCATGCGGCCGAACGCCGTGCGCTTGGCTTGCGGCGTCGCGGTGTCGATCCGCGTCATGACGCCGGCGATCGGCACCTCGATCGCCGATGCTGCCGCGATGATCCGCTCCAGCGCGATCCACCACAATTTGCCGCAGCCCTCGGCGAAATCGCTCGCGACAAAGACCGTGAACGGCGCGCCGAACTCGCGCATCACGGGCAGCGCGAAATCGCGATTGTCGCGGTAGCCGTCGTCGCAGGTGAAGCAGGCGAAGCGTCGCGCGAAATTCCGTTCGGTGAGGCGGCGATGCGCCTCATCCATGCTGACGACATCGACGTCGAGCGCGCGCAGATGCGTCAGCATCGCGCGCAGGAAGTCCGGCGTGACCTCGAGATGATGGTTCGGCTGGAACGCGTCGGCGCGCCGTGGGCGGACGTGGTGCAGCATGAAGATGGCGCCGACGCCGGCAAAGATCGGCCGCAGCAGGATGTGCGCACCCGAGAAATACAACGCCTCCATCCCGGCACGGATCACGGTGTTACGGAGTTGTTTCATGAGGGGCACGGGCTGGCCGATTTGCATTCCGTCGCAAACTTAGCGAAAGAGCACTGAAGAAACTGTTATCCCGATCCAATATGGCGCCCCCGCCATGACCTTTGATTTGGGGTTTGACAGTCAGCCAAGGGTTTGTTTTCTCTCTGGTTCCAGACCCGCAGGACGCTGAATGCACGGACTTTTCAAGTGGAGTAGCAAGTGGTGGCCGGGGGTGATTCCACTGGTCGTCCTGTGGGGCATCGCGGCCTGGACCTCAACGGAAACGGTCGAAGCCGACCTTGCTGCACGCTCCAATGCCGCACTCAAGGACACCGTGCTCGACAAGCGCCGCATCAGCGTCGACGGCCGCGACGTGACCTTTGCGGCCAATGCCTTCTCCGAGGACGGCCGGCTCAGCGCAGTGGCGTCGGTCGAGGCCGTGCCTGGCGTGCGGCTAGTCAACGACGAGACCCGCCTCGTTCCCGAAGCCAAGCCCTTTGTGTGGTCCGCCGAACGCGACGTGGTGCGGGTCACGCTTGGCGGCAATGCGCCGCTGCCGTCGAGCAAGAGCAAGCTGACCGAGGCCGCGAAGGCCAGTCTCGGCGGTGTCGAGGTGGTGGATCAGATGGCGCTCGCCCGTGGCGCGCCGTCGCGGTTCGACCCTGCGGCGCTGTTGCTGCTCGACCAGATCGGCAAATTGAAGGAAGGCAAGATCACGCTGACCGACAACAAGGTTGCTCTTGCCGGCATGGCGCGCGAGCTCGGCGGACGCGAAGCGGTCGCGGCGGCGCTGAAGAATCTGCCGGAAGGCTATTCGATCGCCGCCAACGACATCAAGGCGCCGCCTTACGTGTTTCAGGCCTACAAGGATCCGGTCGCGGTGACGCTGACGCTGACCGGCTACGT
This sequence comes from Bradyrhizobium sp. USDA3010, assembly GCF_056429065.1. Lineage (NCBI taxonomy): Bacteria > Pseudomonadati > Pseudomonadota > Alphaproteobacteria > Hyphomicrobiales > Nitrobacteraceae > Bradyrhizobium > Bradyrhizobium sp. USDA3010. Next base: position 413,147 of record NZ_JBWJZD010000001.1, on the reverse strand, counting down.
GCCCGACAACAACGTGCATGCCGCGCTGGTCGCCGCCGCCGGCCGCAAGTTCTTCAGCGAAAAGGTCGTCGACAATCTCAAGGCCAGCATCGGCGCGCCCTCAGGGTTTGCGGCGGCGGTGGTGCCCGCGCTCGGCGCGCTGTCGCGGCTGTCGACCGGGACGCTCGTGGTGTCGGACCGCGAGGTGAAGCTGTCGGGCGATGCGCTTTACGATGCCGCGGCCGGCCAGATCCGCGACGGGCTCGGCAAGGATTTTCCGCAGGGCTGGCAGTACAAGGCCGAGGTCACGGTCAAGCCGGCGGCGGCGCCGGTGGATCCGACGGTGTGTCAGCAGCTGTTTTCCGAGATCCTCTCCAAGGGCAGGATCCGCTTCGAGTCCGGCAAGGCCGACATCGTCCCTGACTCCGCCGGTCTGCTCGACCGCCTGATCGAGACCGCGATGCGCTGTCCCAATGCGACGATCGAAGTCGCCGGCCATACCGACAGCGACGGTGAGGAGGCCGCCAACCAGGCCTTGTCGGAGCGCCGCGCGCAGGCCGTGGTCGATTACCTCGTGCGCGCCGGACTTCCTGCCAACCGTTTCACGCCGATCGGCTACGGCAGCACGCAGCCGCTCGCCGGCAACGAGAGTGAAGATGGCAAGGCGCAGAACCGCCGCATCGAATTCGTGGTGAAGTAGCGATGACCGTGCTCGCGACATTCTTCTGGGGGTGGCTGCTCGGCGCCGCACTGCTCGGCTTCGGCATGGGCTGGATCGCGGTGGTGCATCGGGCGCAGGGCGTCTCGAAGGTCTGGATGCGCTGGCTCGCGCTGCTCGCCGCCGCGCTGGTCGCGGCATCGTTTGCGCGGGTCGTGCCCGGCCGCTTCGGCTACTGGCTTGATCTCTTCCTGGTCATGTTCGCGCTCTATCTCGTCGGCTGCGCGATCGGCTCCTGGCTGCGCGACTGGGTGGTCTCGCGCAGCAGGCCCGCGAGCTGACCCCTAAGGCCTTGATCCAGCAGGACTGAGCGACGCCGCCGCGCGCGGCGCCAGCAGCACGCATTTTGCTGCTTGACATCAATACGTACGTACGTATTAAGTTATGTCCATGCCAAAACCCTCTCTCCGCGATGCCATCCTCGACGCCGGCCTGAAGGAAATGTTCCGGACCGGCTATCACGGCACCAGCGTGCGCGACGTCACCGCCGCAGCCGGCGCGCCGCAGGGGTCGTTCACCAACCATTTCCGCTCCAAGGAGCTGTTCGCGTCGGAAGTGCTCGACCGCTACTTCCTCTATGTGCGCGGCCTCGTCGCGGAAGCCCTCGGCGACACGACGCTGCCGCCGCGCGACAGGCTCCGGCGCTATCTCGATCTGATCACCGGCAAGCTGGCGCATGACGGCTTCACCCGCGGCTGCCTGATCGGCGATTTCAGCCTCGAGGCGTCGGGCTCGAGCGAGATGCTGCGCCAGCAGCTCGACGAGATCTTCCGGGAATGGCGCGCGCCGTTTGCGGCCTGCATCACTGAGGCTCAGGCCAGACGCGAGATCGCGTCCGACTTCGATCCCGATGCGCTTGCCGATTTCCTGCTCGCATCCTGGCAGGGCGCGATGTTGCGCATGAAGGTCGAGCGCAGCGCGGCCGCGCTCGAGCGTTTCAAGACGATCGCCTTCCAAACCGTGTTCAAGGAGTTGCCATGACCATGTCTGCCGATATCAGTCTGCATCATCGCCCGGTGTTCGGGACCACGATGGCGTATCGCGAGCTTGGGCGCAGCGACGCGCCGCACGTGCTGTTCCTGCACGGCAATCCAACCTCATCCTATATCTGGCGCAACATCATGCCGCTGGTGGCGCCGGTCGGGCACTGCATCGCACCCGACCTGATCGGCTACGGCCAGTCCGGCAAGCCCGACATCGCCTACCGCTTCTTCGACCATGCGGACTATCTCGATGCGCTGATCGACGAGCTCGGCATCAGCTCGGCGTATCTGGTCGCCCAGGATTGGGGCACGGCGCTCGCGTTCCATCTCGCGGCGCGCCGTCCGCAACTCGTGCGTGGGCTGGCCTTCATGGAGTTCATCCGCCCGATGCGGGATTGGTCCGACTTCCACCAGCACGAGGCCGCCCGGGACACGTTCCGGAAATTCCGCACGCCGGGAGTGGGCGAGGCGATGGTCCTCGACAACAATGCGTTCGTCGAACGCGTGCTGCCCGGCTCGATCCTGCGCACGCTCAGCGAGGAGGAGATGGAAGCTTACCGTGCGCCGTTTGCGACGCGCGAGAGCCGCAAGCCGACCTTGATGCTGCCGCGCGAGCTGCCGATCGCGGGCGAACCTGCCGATGTTGCCCAGGCGCTCACCACGGCGCACGCGGCGCTTGCGGCATCGACCTATCCGAAGCTGCTGTTCGCAGGATCTCCCGGGGCGTTGGTGTCGCCGGCCTTCGCCGCGGATTTCGCGGCGAGGCTGCAGCATTGCGCGGTCATTCAGCTCGGCGCGGGCGCGCATTATCTGCAGGAAGATCATCCGGAGGCGATCGGCCGCTCGGTTGCAGGGTGGATCGCCGGCATCGAAGCCGTGAACGCGCAACATCTCGCAGCATGAGTGGATGGGAGAGCACGCCATGACCGACCTCTCGATCATTTATTGCCGTCCGTGCGGCTACGAGAAGCGTGCCAGGGAGGCCGCCGCGCTGCTGCGCGAACGCCTCAAACTCGATGCGGAGCTGGTGCCGGGCAAGGGTGGCGTCTTCGAGGTCGTACTTGACGGCAAAGTGATCGCCCGCCGCGTCAAGGGGCATTTCCCCGATGCTGCCGAAATCGTCATCGCAGTGGCTGCGGCACGGGCATAAAAATTGACGCAGGCTTGCCTCATCGCCGTTGCATGACCATTGCGGCGGCGATTTGCGCTGCGCGGGCGCCGCGGCGTTGCTCTCGCTCCCCGTAGTTTCCCGGATGGCCTTGCGTAGCGTTCGCCGGACCAACTGCCGCACGTCGCTGTCAAGTCTTGTCGAAGGTGGCGAGAAACGCGCATATTTGTGCACCCGCTGTCATGAATCATCCCTAATATCTTGAAGATGCGCGTTTTATTGTCGTTTGACGAATTCCACTCCGGCAAAAAACGCGCTACACGGGGCAGGGCACAGCGAAGCGCCGGCGGAGTTCGCCCGGGAGCCGTCGTCGCGGGATCGCAATTCGAGGTCTAGATGCTGGAAGCAATAGGCAGGGCGATGGCGTTTCTGCGCCAGAAGCAAATCCTGCATCGGCTCGGTGTTGTCATCAGCATCGCCGTCATCGGCATCGCCTGTTACGTCCTCTATCACATGCTGCGCGGCATCGACACCAATGAGGTGCTCGAGGCCATCAAGAGCACCGAGCCGCGACAAATCGCGCTGGCGGGACTGTTCGTCGCAGCCGGCTACTTCACGCTGACCTTCTACGATCTGTTCGCGGTGCGCGCGATCGGCCACGCCCACGTGCCCTATCGGATCAATGCGCTCGCGGCGTTCACCTCCTATTCGATCGGCCACAATGTCGGCGCCAGCGTCTTCACCGGCGGCGCGGTGCGCTACCGGATCTATTCGGCCTGGGGATTGAATGCGATCGACGTCGCCAAGATCTGCTTTCTCGCCGGCCTGACCTTCTGGCTCGGCAATGCCGCCGTGCTCGGGCTCGGCATCGCCTATCATCCGGAAGCCGCAGCCAACATCGACCAGCTGCCGCCCTGGCTCAACCGGACGCTCGCGTTCGGCATCATCATTGCGCTGGTCGCCTATGTGGTCTGGGTCTGGACCCAGCCGCGGGTGGTCGGCCGCGGTCCCTGGACGGTGACCCTGCCGGGCGGCCCGCTGACGCTGCTGCAGATCGCGATCGGCATCGTCGACCTCGGCTTCTGCGCGCTGGCGATGTACGTGCTGGTGCCGGACGAGCCCAATCTCGGCTTCGTCGTGGTCGCCGTCATCTTCGTGTCGGCGACCCTGCTCGGCTTCGCCAGCCACTCCCCCGGCGGGCTCGGGGTGTTCGACGCCGCCATGCTGGTCGGCCTCTGGCAGATGGACCGCGAGGACCTGCTCGGCGGTATGCTGTTGTTCCGGCTGCTCTACTATATTGCGCCGTTCGTCATATCTGTAATCTTGCTGACGTTTCGGGAGGTTATCGTCGGCGCCCGACTCAAACGGCTGCCGCAGACTGATTCGGGTCCCCGCGCTGAGCCGCACCATGAGGCGGTTCTGGTCCGCAAGCGTGGTGATTCCGGGGTCTGATGACGCGGCCCGATGCCTCCCGAGGGAAGGTCGATTTGACCGCGCCTGGGCGAGACATGAACCGACGGGAAGAAAGCCGCCGCGATGGCCATTGACGATACGCCGCATTCGATTTTCTCGCCCTGGCCCGACCGCTTGCGCCATTCCGCGCTGATCCTGCTTGCCGCAGCGCTGGCGCTGAGCGTCGTGGTCGCGCTCGGCGAGTTGTCGCTGGTGCGCGCCTGCGTGGTGTTCGTCTGCATCGCGGCTGCGGCGCTGGTGCCATGGCGGCTGCATGATGCCGGCACCTCGCGCGAGGATGTCCGCCACGGCAATCCGGTCGAGGCCGCAGCCGTCAGCGCCGTCGTCGCCGGCATGCCGGACCCGGCCGTGCTGCTCGATCGCGCCGGCCGCGTCATCCATCTCAACACCGCCGCGGCCCAGCTTGCGCCGGCGCTGCGCAAGAACGAGCTGGCGCAATTTGCCCTGCGTTCGCCGGAGATTATCACTGCGTTGCGCGAGGCGATTGCGACCACCGAGCCGCGCCGCGCCACCTACTCCGACCACGTTCCGGTCGATCGCTGGATGGAATTGGTGATCACGCCGGTGCCGGTGCCGACCCAGTTCGGCGGCACCGAGAAATGCATGCTGATGACCTTCCACGATCTGACGCCGCTGCGCCGGGTCGAGGAGATGCGCGCCGATTTCGTCGCCAATGCGAGCCATGAGCTGCGCACGCCGCTCGCGGCGCTGTCCGGCTTCATCGACACGCTGCAGGGGCCGGCGCGCGAGGACGCGCGGGCGCGCGAGCGCTTCCTCGGCATCATGCACACCCAGGCCACCCGCATGGCGCGGCTGATCGACGACCTGCTGTCGCTGTCGCGGGTCGAGCTGTCGGCCCATGTGCGGCCCGAGGCCTCGATCGATATCGTGCCGATCATCCGCCAGGTGGCCGACGGGCTTGAGGCGCTGGCCAGCGAGCGCCAGGTCGAGATCGACGTCGATCTGCCACCGACCCCGGTCACGATCGCCGGCGACCGAGAGGAACTGCTCCGCCTGTTCGAGAACCTGATCGAGAACGCCCTCAAATATGGCGCCTCGGGCGGCCGCGTCATAGTGTCGCTCAATCAGACCGTTTCGGGCGCATCGGGCGAGGGGAGCCCCGAAATCCGTGTCATGGTACGGGATTTCGGCCCCGGCATCGCTCCGGAGCACCTGCCGCGGCTGACCGAGCGGTTCTACCGGGTGGACGTCGGTGACAGCCGCAACCAGGGCGGAACCGGCCTCGGATTATCGCTGGTGAAACATATTCTTAACCGTCATCGCGGGCGTCTTCTGATCGAGAGCGTGCCGAACAATGGCGCGACCTTTACCGCCTGTTTTCCCCGGCCGAAGACCCCGTTACCGACCCAAAGCTAAGCGTTTTCAGTCGCTTAGTACTGTCATCCAACTGTCATCCAACCTTCGTAAAAGCGGCACCGACCGCTCCTAGATGGACTGGTGTGGGCGCGATCGGGCGCAATTGGCGCTTCGCTCACAAGATGGAGACCACCCCATGAATTTCATCAAAGCTATCGTCGCTGCCGGCCTGGTCGCCGCTTCGACGTCGGCCTTCGCTGCCGATATTACCGGCGCAGGCGCAACGTTCCCGTTCCCGATCTATTCGAAGTGGGCTGACGCCTACAAGAAGGACACCGGCAATGGCCTGAACTATCAGTCGATCGGTTCCGGCGCCGGCATCAAGCAGATCCAGGCCAAGACCGTGACCTTCGGCGCCACCGACGCGCCGCTCAAGGCCGAGCAGCTCGAGAAGGACGGCCTCGTTCAGTGGCCGATGGTGATGGGCGCGATCGTTCCGGTCGTGAACGTCGAAGGCATCAAGCCGGGCGATCTCGTGCTCTCGGGCGAAGTGCTCGGCGACATCTATCTCGGCAAGATCACCAAGTGGAATGACGCGGCGATCGCCAAGCTCAATCCGAAGCTGACCCTGCCGGCCGATGCGATCACCGTCGTGCGCCGTTCGGACGGTTCGGGCACCACCTTCAACTTCACCGACTACCTCTCCAAGTCGAACGCCGACTGGAAGTCCAAGGTCGGTTCCGGCACCGCGGTCGAGTGGCCGGTCGGTGTCGGCGCCAAGGGCAACGAAGGCGTCGCCGGCAACATCGGCCAGACCAAGAACGCGATCGGCTATGTCGAATACGCCTATGCCAAGCAGAACAAGCTGACCTACACCGCGCTGGTCAACAAGGCCGGCAAGACCGTGCAGCCGACCGTCGCCGCCTTCCAGGCCGCTGCGTCGAATGCCGACTGGGCCAAGGCCCCGGGCTACTACGTGATTCTGACCGACCAGCCGGGCGAAGCCTCCTGGCCGATCACCGCGGCGACCTTCATCCTGATGCACAAGGATGCGACCGACAAGGCGGCCTCGCAGGAAGCGCTCAAGTTCTTCAAGTACGCTTTCGAGAAGGGTGGCAAGGCGGCCGAAGAGCTCGACTACATCCCGATGCCGGAATCGGTTGTCAAGCTGATCGAGAAGACCTGGTCCGCGGACATCAAGAGCTAAGTCCGACGCTTCGAACACGGCCTGTGCCGCCTCCCAGGGGCGGCACAGGTCGAGCGATTGAGATCCGGGCTCCACCACCGCGGCAAGAAACGCGGGGCGCGGGGCCGGGGTTCGCGCCCCGGGTGGCGCAAGCCGGAACGACGCCCGGCCAAATGCGTCAGGGAAGATCGCTTCGGGGCGTAGCGGTTTGCGTTGCTTTCACATAGTAATGAGGGGATTGGCGTGGCAGACATGGCTGTTCAGAGCGATGTGATGGAAGCCGCGGGACCTTACGATCGCGCCAAGGCCCTCAGCGCCTTCAAGCTCGGTGATCTCACCTTCTATTGGATCACCCGTATCTCGGCGATCTCGGTCCTGCTGATCCTGGGCGGCATCATCCTGTCGCTGATCGCCGGCGCCTGGCCGGCGATGAAGGAATACGGCTTCGCCTTTCTCTGGACGCAGCGCTGGGCACCCTCGGCCGATCCGCCGGTGCTCGGCGCGCTCGGCCCGATCTACGGCACCCTGATCACCTCGGTCATCGCGATGCTGATCGCGATTCCGGTCGGCATCGGCATCGCCATCTTCCTCACCGAGCTCTGCCCGCCAATGCTGCGCCGCCCGATCGGCATCGCCATCGAGCTGCTCGCCGGCATCCCCTCGATCATCTACGGCATGTGGGGCTTCTTCGTGCTGGGCCCGTTCCTGGCCAACACGTTCCAGCCCTTCATGATCAGGATCTTCGAGGGCGTTCCGGTGCTGGGTGCGGTGTTCGCCGGTCCGCCGTCCTATCTCAGCCTGTTCAACGCCGCGCTGATCCTCGCCATCATGGTGCTGCCCTTCATCACCGCGATCTCGGTCGACGTGTTCAAGACCGTGCCGCCGGTGCTGAAAGAGGCCGCCTACGGCATGGGCTGCACCACCTGGGAAGTCGTCCGCAGCGTCGTGATCCCCTACACCCGGGTCGGCGTGATCGGCGGCATCATGCTGGCGCTCGGCCGCGCGCTCGGCGAGACCATGGCGGTGACCTTCATCATCGGCAACTCGTTCCGAATCTCGTCGTCGATCTTCGCGCCGGGCACCACGATCTCGGCGGCGATCGCCTCCGAATTCGCGGAGAGCGACGGCCTGCACCAGTCCGGCCTGATCCTGCTCGGCCTCCTGCTGTTCGTGCTGACCTTCTTCGTGCTCGCCGGCGCCCGGCTGATGCTGATGCGGCTTGAAACGAAAGCGGGGAAATAGGGCCATGAACCCGATCTACAAATCCCGCCGCCGCAGCGACATCGTCATTCGCACACTCTGTGTCGGCGCGGCGCTGTTCGGCGTCACCTGGCTGGCGCTGATCCTGTTCACGCTGGTCTATAACGGCCTTGCCGGCCTCAGCGTGCAGCTGTTCACCCAGAACACGCCGCCACCGGGCTCGACCGAAGGCGGCCTGCTCAACGCCATCGTCGGCTCGGTCATCATGACGGTGATCGGCGTCGGCATCGGCGCGCCGCTCGGCCTGTTCGCCGGCACCTACCTCGCCGAATACGGCAAGCACGACAAGCTCACCTCGGTGATCCGCTTCATCAACGACATCCTGCTCAGCGCGCCCTCGATCATCATCGGCCTGTTCATCTACGGTGCGGTGGTGGTGCCGATGCGCGGCTTCTCGGCGATTGCAGGCAGTCTCGCGCTCGCCGTGATCGTGATCCCGGTCGTGCTGCGCACCACCGAGGACATGCTGCTGCTGGTGCCCAATCCGCTGCGCGAGGCGGCCTCCGCGCTTGGCCTGCCGCGTTCGCTGGTGATCAAGCGGATCGCTTATCGTGCTGCGCGTAGCGGCTTGATCACCGGCGTGCTGCTGGCGACCGCTCGCGTCGCAGGTGAAACTGCGCCGCTGCTGTTCACCGCGCTGTCGAACCAGTTCTTCAGCTGGGACTTGACCAAGACGATGGCCAACCTGCCGGTGACCATCAACAACTTCGTGCAGAGCCCTTACGCCTACTGGAAAGAGCTGGCGTGGAGCGGTGCGCTGCTGATCACCTTCACTGTGCTCGCGCTGAATATCGGCGCGCGTATCCTTGGTGCCGAAAGGGCCGCAAAATGACCGAGCTTTCCGTTTCAACGAGTAACCCGAGCCACGTTGCTCCGCATACGCCGCTGCCGGAAGCGCCGCCGAAGGTCACGGTGCGCAACCTCAACTTCTACTACGGCGAGCACCACGCGCTGAAGAACATCAACCTGACGCTCGGCACCAACCGCGTTACGGCGTTCATCGGCCCGTCGGGCTGCGGCAAGTCGACCCTGCTGCGCATCTTCAACCGGATGTACGATCTCTATCCGGGGCAGCGCGCGGTCGGCCAGCTGATGCTGGACCAGACCAACATTCTCGATCCCAAGCTCGACCTCAATCTGCTCCGCGCGCGGGTCGGCATGGTGTTCCAGAAGCCGACGCCGTTCCCGATGACGATCTACGAGAATATCGCCTTCGGCATCCGCCTCTACGAGAAGATCTCGAAGTCCGAGATGGACGACCGGGTCGAGAAGGCGCTGCGCGGCGGCGCGCTGTGGAACGAGGTCAAGGACAAGCTGAACGCCTCCGGCCTGTCGCTCTCCGGCGGCCAGCAGCAGCGGCTGTGCATCGCGCGCACCGTGGCGGTGCGTCCCGAGGTGATCCTGTTCGACGAGCCGTGCTCGGCGCTCGACCCGATTTCGACCGCCAAGGTCGAGGAGCTGATCCAGGAGCTGTCCGAGGACTACACGATCGCGATCGTCACCCACAACATGCAGCAGGCGGCGCGCGTCTCCGACAAGACCGCCTTCATGTATCTCGGCGAGCTGATCGAGTTCGACGACACCAACAAGATCTTCACCTCGCCGAGCGATCGACGGACTCAGGATTACATCACCGGCCGGTTCGGCTGAGGAGATACAAGATGGCTTCTGAACATACCGCCAAGGCATTCGACAGCGACCTGCAGGAGTTGACCCGCCTGGTCGCCGAGATGGGCGGCCTCGTCGAGCGGATGATTACCGAGTCGGTCGACGCGCTGATCCGTCGCGACGTTGCGCTCGGCAAGCGCGTGGTCGCCGCCGACATCGAGATCGACAATCTTCAGCGCGTCATCGAAGAGCGCGCGGTGCTGACGATCGCCCGCCGCCAGCCGATGGCGATCGACCTGCGTGAAATCGTCAGCGCGATGCGCGTGGCCACCGATCTCGAGCGGATCGGCGACCTCGCCAAGAACATGGGCAAGCGCGTCGCGGCGCTGGAAAGCGATTTCCAGCCGCTGAAGCTGATCCGCGGCCTGGAGCACATGACCGACCTCGTGCTGTCGCAGGTCAAGTCGGTGCTCGACGCCTATGCCGCGCACGACCTGCCGGCGGCGATGAACGTCTGGAAGGGCGACGAGGAGGTCGATGCGATCTGCACCTCGCTGTTCCGCGAGCTCTTGACCTACATGATGGAGGATCCGCGCAACATCTCGTTCTGCATCCATCTGATGTTCTGCGCCAAGAACATCGAGCGGATCGGCGATCACGCCACCAACATCGCCGAGACCGTGTTCTACATGATCGAGGGCCAGCAGATCACCGACAAGCGTCCGAAGGGCGACATGACCAATTTTGCCACCACTGTGCCGGGTACCTAGGACATGATCCGCAGCGCGGAGCCGGATTGTCTTCACGACAAGTCGTTTCCGCGGGGATTATGCCCAGGAAGGTAAGCGTTTCGGTTTGCGTCTGGGCAACGGATCACCACAGAGAGAGAACTTAAACCGATGAGCGCACGCATTCTGGTAGTCGAAGACGAGGAAGCGCTGACGACACTGTTGCGCTACAACCTCGATGCGGAAGGCTACGATGTCGAAACGGTCGGGCGCGGCGACGATGCCGACACCCGCCTGAAGGAGCGCGTTCCCGACCTCGTGGTACTGGACTGGATGCTGCCGGGCCTGTCCGGCATCGAGCTGTGTCGCCGCCTGCGGGCGCGTCCCGAGACCAAGCAGCTTCCGATCATCATGCTGACCGCCCGCGGCGAGGAGAGCGAGCGCGTGCGCGGGCTTGCCACCGGCGCCGACGACTACATCGTCAAGCCGTTCTCGGTGCCGGAATTACTGGCACGGGTGAAGGGCCTGCTGCGCCGCGCGAGCCCGGAGCGGCTTGCGACCGTGCTGACCTACGGCGACATCGAGCTCGATCGCGAGAAGCGCCGCGTGGCGCGCTCGGGCCGTCCGATCGATCTCGGTCCGACCGAGTATCGGCTGCTCGAATTCTTCCTCGAGCATCCCGGCCGCGTGTTCAGCCGCGAACAGCTGCTCGACAGCGTCTGGGGTCGCGACATCTATATCGATGAGCGTACCGTCGACGTGCATATCGGCCGCCTGCGCAAGCTGCTCAATCCGGGCCGCGAGCAAGATCCGATCCGCACCGTGCGCGGCGCCGGTTATGCGCTCGACGACCGCTTCGCGAAGGCCGAGCCGCAGCCGTAAGGCCGGCCGGCAATCGCAAGCCACAATACGGCGTCGTCCCGGCGCAGGCCGGGACCCATAACCACTGTTCTCTTTTGCTTGCATGCGCTGGTGCCACAGCCGCCTTAAACCACTTGCACCAGTGGTAATGGGTCCCGGCCTGCGCCGGGACGACGCCAGTGATGTAGTGCGTTCTCCGCTTCAAACACCGCCCCGGATTTCGCTTCGCTCCATCCGGGCTACGATCACATAAAAAAATCCCCGCTTTCGCGGGGATTTGTTTTTGCAGTCCAGGCTGGTTTCCCGAGTGCTACTTGATCTGTGGCTTCGCCGACGGCCGGCGGCGATCGGCGGCGGGCTGGTAGGCGACGCGCGAGTGATGCGCGCAATAGGGCAGGCCGGCGAGCGCCTTGCCGCCGCAGAAGAAGAATTCCGGGCTCGAGGGATCTCCGACCGGCCAGTGGCAGGTGGCCTCGTTGAGCTCGAGCAGCGACAGCCGCTGGCTCATCGGCACCACATTGTCGAAGGAGATCGGATCGGGCTCCATCTCCACCTCGAAGGCGTGCGCGAGCGCGGTGTTGCCGCGCGACACCGGGCGCGCCACCCGCATCATGTGCTGGGCGGGACGGGCCTTGCGCTGCCGCGGCGCAGCCGTGGAGGGGGCCTTGGCGCGGCCGGAGAGGCCGAGCCGATGTACTTTGCCGATCACGGCGTTTCGCGTCACATTGCCAAGTTCCGCCGCGATCTGGCTGGCCGAGAGGCCGGATTCCCAGAGCTTCTTCAGCTGCTCGACGCGATCGTCGGACCAAGTCAATACAGTCATCGCATTCTTCCTTTCGCATGGCGCCGGCCACTCATCGGAGCGGCGCTGCGAGCCAATCTGGACAAATATCCCTGCGGCCAGAATCCCTTAGCCCTCGCCGGGCACGGTGTTGCGCCCGAACGTTTACGCGAGACACGAAGGCTACTTAGAGGGTCCAGTACTGCCGCACGAGATGTCGTACCCGACAGGCCAAACGCTACAATATGGCGTGACTCTGGCGCAAGAGTCCGCGGCCGTGCGTCCACATGTTCCCACAAAGTTAAGCATTGCTGTGAGGCTTTTCCACCGCACCGGAATGCTCCGGATTGCGCCGGTTTCGCATTGCAGGAAGGCCAGCAAAGGCCGGCTCCTGGCGATTGACACTGACCGGCCGCCGCATAGAATGACCCGCACGTGCCGCCCGCAAAGGCGGCCGTTTTGTTTTCCGAAGCTGGCGGTTGCTGCGTAGGCGTCAAGGCGCGCAGCGATTGACGGCTTCAAACCGGCAGTGAACGCCATGACCAACGCCTCGTCGCATCTGCTCCCCGTCTTCGCCCGGGTCGATCTCGGCTTCGAGCGCGGCGAGGGCGCCTGGCTGATCGCAACCAATGGCGACCGCTATCTCGATTTCACCTCGGGCGTCGCGGTGAACGCGCTTGGGCATGCGCATCCGCATCTGGTCAAGGCGCTGCAGGAGCAGGCGACCAAGCTCTGGCACATGTCGAACCTGTTCAAGAGCCCGGACGGCGAGGTGCTTGCCGCGCGACTGTGCGAGCAGAGTTTTGCCGACTTCGTGTTCTTCTGCAATTCCGGCGCCGAAGCGATGGAGGGCGTGATCAAGCTGGTGCGCCACCACCACTTCTCCAAGGGCCATCCGGAGCGCTACCGCATCATCACCTTCGAAGGCGCCTTCCATGGCCGCACGCTGGGCACGCTGGCTGCGACCGGCTCGGCGAAATATCTCGAGGGCTTTGGCCCGCCGATGGACGGCTTCGACCAGGTGCCGCACGGCGACATCGAGGCGGTGAAGAAGGCGATCGGCCCGCACACCGCCGGCATCCTGATCGAGCCGGTGCAGGGCGAGGGCGGCGTGCGCTCGGCGCCGCAGTCGTTCTTCAAGGCACTGCGCGCGCTGTGCGACGAGCATGGCCTGCTGCTCGCCTTCGACGAGGTGCAGACCGGCATGGGCCGCACCGGCGAGCTGTTCGCCTACAAGCGCACCGGCGTCACGCCAGACGTGATGTCGCTGGCGAAGGCGCTCGGCGGCGGGTTCCCGATCGGCGCGGTGCTGGCGACCGCGGACGCTGCGGCCGGCATGGCGCCGGGCTCGCACGGCTCGACTTTCGGCGGCAATCCGCTGGCGGTCGCCGCCGCCAATGCCGTGCTCGATGTCATGCTCAAGCCCGGATTCTTCGAGCACGTGCAGAAGATGTCGCTGCTGCTCAAGCAGAAGCTCGCTTCCGTCGTCGACCGCTATCCCGGCGTGCTGTCGGAGGTGCGCGGCGAGGGCCTGTTGATCGGCGTCAAGGCGGTGGTGCCGTCGGGCGATCTGATCGCCGCGCTGCGCAACGAGAAGCTGCTCACCGTCGGCGCAGGCGACAATGTGGTGCGGTTCCTGGCGCCCCTGATCGTGACCGAGGCCGAGATCGACCAATCGATCACAGCGCTCGAGCGCGCCTGCTCTGTGCTATCGGCGCCGCAGCCGAAGAAGGCGGCTGGATAATGAGCAAGCCGGTCCGTCACTTCCTCGACATCAACGAGCTGCCGCTCGCCGAGCTGCGCAACATGCTCGAAGCCGGAGCCGCCATGAAGGCGAAGCTGAAGGCGCATGAGAAGGGCAGTAAGCCGCTCGAAGGCAAGACGCTGGCGATGATCTTCGAACGCCCGTCGACCCGCACAAGGGTGTCGTTCGACGTCGGCATGCGCCAGCTCGGCGGTGAATCCATCATGCTGACCGGCGCCGAGATGCAGCTCGGCCGCGGCGAGACCATCGCCGACACCGCGCGCGTGCTGTCACGTTATGTCGATGCGATCATGATCCGCATCCTCAACCATGACGCGCTGCTCGAGCTCGCCGCCCACGCCACCGTGCCCGTCATCAACGGCCTGACCCGGCGTTCGCATCCCTGCCAGGTGATGGCCGACCTTATGACATATGAGGAAAACCGCGGCTCGATCGAGGGCAAGACGGTGGCCTGGACCGGCGACGACAACAACGTGCTGGCCTCCTGGGCGCACGCCGCCGAGCGGTTCAAGTTCAATCTCAACATTGCCACGCCGCCCGAGCTCTCGCCGAAGAAGCCGATGCGGGACTGGATCAAGGCCACCGGCGCGCCGATCAGGCTCGGCACCGATCCGGAAGCCGCCGTGCGCGGCGCCGACTGCGTCGTCACCGACACCTGGGTGTCGATGGGCGACAAGGAGGGCGAGCACCGCCACAACGTGCTGAAGCCCTATCAGGTCAATGCCAAGCTGATGTCGCTCGCCAAGCCGGACGCGCTGTTCATGCACTGCCTGCCCGCGCATCGCGGCGAGGAGGTCACCGACGAGGTGATCGACGGCCCGCAATCCGTGGTGTTCGACGAGGCGGAAAACCGCCTGCATGCGCAGAAGGGCATCCTGGCCTGGTGTTTCGACACGGTCGCGTAGTCGACGACATCAATGCCGTCGTCTCTGCCTCGTGCGCAATTGCGCACTGGAGCAGGGACCCATACGCTGCGGCCTGCGAAAAAGGCACATGGGCAGACGCCTTGTGCCGCGACAAAATCCTGTGGTTATGCGTCCCTGCTTTCGCAGGGACGACGTCGATTCCCGGTATGCTGAACCCCTTTATTTCATGGTCCGAGACCCCAGATAGAGCGCCATGGTTTCACAATCCCCCGACATCAAAATCCAGGCCGAGACGCCCATTCGCGCGCCCTCCGCGGTTCCTGTCGACGATGCCGTGCTGGCCTTCGAGGTCGGCGCGCTGGACTTGCGCGGCCGGCTGACCCGGCTCGGCCCCGCGCTCGACGAGATCCTGCACAAGCACGATTATCCGCCGGCGGTCGGCAAGCTGCTCGGCGAGGCCATCGTGCTGACCACGCTGCTCGGCTCCTCCGTCAAGTTCGAGGGCCGCTTCATCCTGCAGACCCGGACCGACGGTCCGGTCTCGCTTCTGATCATCGATTTCCAGGCGCCCGACCGGCTGCGTGCCTATGCGCGCTACGATGTGGCGCGCCTCAAGGACGGGCAGAGCTCGGGTGAGCTGCTCGGCAAGGGCCACCTTGCAATGACCATCGATCAGGGCGCGAACACCAGCCGCTACCAGGGCCTGGTCGCGCTCGACGGCGGCGGCCTGGAAGAGGCGGCCCACGAATATTTCCTGCGCTCGGAGCAGATTCCGACGCGGGTGCGGCTCGCAGTCGGCGAGGAGATGCGCGGCGGCGAAGGCGGCAAGCTGCACTGGCGCGCCGGCGGCATCCTGCTGCAATTCCTGCCCAAGGCCCCCGAACGTGCCAAGCAGGCCGATCTCCATCCCGGCGATGCGCCGGAGGGCACGGCCACGCACAGCGTGCCGGATGACGATGCCTGGGTCGAGGGGCAGTCGCTGATCTCCACCGTCGAGGATGTCGAGCTGATCGATCCCGATCTCTCCGGCGAGCGGCTGTTGTACCGCCTGTTCCACGAACGCGGCGTGCGCGTCTTCAACCCGCAAACGCTGCGCGCGCAGTGCTCCTGCTCGCGCGATGCGGTGTCGTCGATGCTGAAGAGCTTTGCGCCGAACGATCGCGCCGAGATGGTCAAGGACGGCAAGGTGGTCGTGACTTGCGAGTTCTGCTCGTCGGTCTACCAATTCACGCCGCAGGAAGCCGGCGTCGAGTAGGCGGGAAACCGACAACAAGGCCCGCTAAGCAGGCCTGTCAGCTCAGCAAGGTGCGGGTCTTGGCGGCGGCGTCGTAGATTTCGATCTGAAGCATCGGATAAGCCGCCTTCAGCTGTCGGCCAGACGTTTCAGCAGCCTCGGCGGTGTCGAACTCCGACTTGAAGTGTTTGTCGACAATGATCACGAAGCCTTCGGTAGGAGGCCGGTCGGCGCGCAGCGGCTTCTTCGGCTCTGGTTCGTCAATGGAAAGCAGGGATTTCTTCGTCGTCATGGGAATCCTCCTGGATCGATCTCAACTCAGCCGGTGAAACGCGAGCGGCAGGGTCTCGCGCACGAGCCCGCTCAGATTCAAGGTCTCCCCGCTGTCGGTGATATCCGAGAACAGTATCTCGACATAGGGATGCTGGCGGTTGAACGCAGCACCGCGTTGGTATTTCGCACTGACGATCCGCTCGATCGCCGCCAAGTTCAGCCTGCCGAGTGCGTTGTATTGATCGCGGAACAGGCTTTGATGTCCGCCGCGGTGCTCGACAGACTCGGCCCAGACGTCCATCACCTTGCGGCCGATGAATGCTTCGATCCGTTCATTTCCATCACGGGCGACAAGTCGCAGCCCGTCCATGCTGTGCGGTCCGTCATCGACGTCAAATTGGGTAAGTGACATGGTGAATCTCCTGTTGTCGTAGTTGGCTCACATCGGCAGTCCATCGGGGACCGCACCTCCTTCATTGTCCCATCGCGACAAAGCCGCAGCGCCCGATCTCGCGTCCTGACGCGCCTCCAGAACCTTGTCACGACCGGCATCATCCTTGTGCTTGTGCAGGAAGCGCGCGATCTGCCCGCGGAGCGCGGACGTCTCCAACAGTTTTCCGACCGATCCGGCGGTGTCGAAGATTTCCCGCTGCAGCGCCTTCGGCAGGACGTTCCATTGCATGATGATGGCCGCGCCGAGACACCGCAGGACGTACTCCTCTTCGGCGGCAAGAGCGACGCCGCGAGAGCGGTCGTGCTCCGCGACGTCTAGTGCGTTGTCGAAATTGTCCGCCAATCCTTGCTCGTTATCCGCGAGCGAAGCGAGGCGGTCTTGCCGTTCTTGAAGCTTGCGGCTTTCGCCCTGACTGCCCGAGCGCTTGATCAGTTCGCCGTATGCGGCTGCCTTGGTGCGGTACTGTTGAGATTTGAACATGGCGGGCCCTTTCCTTGGAGGTCTCCGCGCATTCCGACCAATCTCGATGGCTGACGAGGATTGACTTGTATATGGGAGGCAAAGGGTCGAATAACGAGCACCGAGGCCACAAATCACCGGGCACAAGCCAATCGGATGGCGCGCGTGAATATCTGCACCGCGACAACGTTCACCACGGTCGCCAGTTCCTGAAGCACAGTTGGAAGCAATGTCGAAGCCGTCGCTTGGTGAGAGGCGACCGGAGGCCAGGCCCCAGTGGCATCGGAAGAATGGCGGTCTCAACCGGCCCCATACCGGTGCTTTCTCCTCAAGATCGGCAGTCAGCTCGGCGTTCGCAGGCCGGGCGATGTCAGCCAATCATTGATGTGCGAGGCGGTTTCGACCAGCCGCGCCTTGCGAAGCATCGCGTCGCGCTGAAGGCCGGGCAGGAATGGCTTCGCAGCATCTCCTGTCCTCACGGCTTCCAACGCCGGCAGATCATGAGGCGGCGGTTCAGGCTGGCTGTGTTGAGCAATCGGCATAAAGCTCTCCTGGTTACTGGCGGGAGCTTGCAGCACTCTCAGTCACCGGTATCGGCCAGAGGCGGAGCAGTGATCACGGCAGTAGATACTCCTTACGTCCGGTAGTCGACTCAATTCGCAGTCGGGGGGAGCATATCCAGACTTTGGCGTGCGTTCGGGACGTCGGCTATGCGGTTGACGAAGTAAGAGAAGCCAATGGTGCGTCGAATGTGTACACGAAACCGGTCGGCTCATAGCTTAGCCGCACGTCGCCGCGCATCTGCCTGCCGAGCGTTTCGATCAACCGTGTCCCGAAACTGTGCCGTTCCGGAGGGTGGACTGCCGGACCGTTCTTCTCGGTCCATGTCAGATGCAAGCGCTGTGTTGGTTGATCCAGCGTCCAACTGATGTCGATCAGCCCCTGTGGGGCGGACAGGGCGCCGAACTTCGTGGCGTTCGTGCAGAGCTCGTTGAGTGTCATTGCGATGGCAATGACGGCGCCCGACGTCATGCGAATACCGGGTCCTGAAATCGAGAAATTCGGTTCATCCGGATTGTTGAAGGCTTCGGTGGCGCCGCGGACGACCGTGCCGAGATCCGCGCTGCTCCATCTTGCCTGCAGCAGGAGATCGTGCGCCCGCCCGAGCGCCAGCAACCGGCCCTCGATGGCGTGCTGCGCATGTTCGACCCCTTCCAGGTTGCGCAGGCTCTGGGAGACAATGGCACCGACGGTTGCGATCGTGTTCTTGATGCGGTGGTGCAGCTCCTCGAGGATCACCTTCTGCAGCTTGTCGGCCGCTTCGCGCTCCTTGGCGTCAAGGCCGGCCGCGGTCAGCAGACTCTGGGCATCGACCGCGGCCTGCGCGAGGAGAAGCCGAAGGCTGATATTCTCTTCCGCCACAACGTCCTGCAGCGGTGCCAAGCTGCTTGCAGCACGCGGGTCGGGGCGGAGGTCGGCTGGAGACATCACCGACCGTATCATCATAAGCTGGCCCTTCGGCGAATGTTTTCTGCGCAATCGGGCGAATCCGGACGTATCCGGCGCGAAAAACGCGAGCGATTGCCCCGATACGTGCCGAGTGGGCTTGTCATTCGATAGCGGAGTAGCCACCTGATCAGCAGCGCAACTGTATTGTTACAGCATCCCCCTTGCGGAAGCGCGAAGCCTTAGCTGCCAAATCTTGTACAGATCGACCAAACGTCACGTCGCTTCAATGCGCGCGTCACGGATCACGACAGGCTGTGGCAACAACCTGACAGGCCTTAACCATGATCGAATTTCCAAATCATAGTCGTTCATACGACCGAACGCGGCGCGCCGTGCGGTTTTGGGGATATGACAGTGCTATTGAGGCATCGTTCTTCGTCACCGAAGGCGCATTGAAGCGACTTCAATCGGATGCCTACCTCGACGAGCCGGGCCTTCTGCACGCCTTCGATGCCAACCGCGATCGGATATGTGCCGCTGCGGCCAGGGTCTATGTCCGCGGAAGCAGGGGGTCCTACGATCTGGTCGCCGCGAATTTCTGAAACCGGCGGCTTCGATGGTCACGCGAGACAATTTGGCAGATTGAGCGCGTCAGTCGCACACCACCCTTGCAAGCGATCAAAAGGAGGATGTCATGGATACGAGCTTCCTACTGACTTTCCTGGCGTGCGGAGCAATCTTCGGGCTTTCGTTCGTTGCGATCGGGGCTTTCTGGCTCCTGGAGCGCATGCGAGGCGCCGGTGCCCCTCACTTGTGAAGGTGGGGCAGCCGGTCGGTGGACCCAGGTCCACGCCGTTCGAGATGCCGCGTCTCCAAAAGAAAGGCCGCGGATTGCTCCGCGGCCGTTCTGACGCCGATGCGTTTCCTCAGTAGCGGTCGGTCCCGATTCCGACGCTCACGCCCGGAGCGCGGAACCCGATGCCGCCACGCTCCTCATAGCCACGGCGCTCGATGTAGCGCTCGCGAGGTGCGTATCCGTATGAATCGTCGGGCTCACGGACGATGACGCGGCGTTCGCCTCGTGCGCGCCAGCAACGGCCGGCTTCATCGCAAACCATGCGAACGTTCTGGATGTTGCTCTCCGGCCCGACCGACGCGCCGAGTGAAAGCGGTGCGGCGAAAGCCGTGCTTGTGGCAGTCATGACAAGGGCACTTGCGCCGGCTGCCAAATAGATCGCGAGATTCTTCATATGATTTCTCCAAAAAGTGCTTGTGTCAGGGAGCCAAGAGTCTCGCGAGCCATTGGTTCCTGGCGCCGGCCGGTCGATTGCATTGATCGCGTGGCGGCCGTGCCGCCCCAATGCGCAATGGCACGTTGAAATGATGAGGAACTGAGGCCGGCAGTGGGCGTCCGTCCCTCGGGCAAATCAGAAAACCCGAAATTATTTCCATTATTCAGAAATTTGACGGCCCGCATCCCCGGTGACTGCTTGGAGCGCGGCGAGACTGACAGCGCGGCTAATTCAGCACCCGCTTCCCGTCCGGGCTCGGGCTATCCAGCGAGAACGTCGGCACGTCGATGTCGAAGCGTTCGCCGGCCTCGGTGACCATCTGGTAGCTGCCGGTCATGAAGCCGGAGGCGGTCGGCAGCGGCACGCCTGAGGTGTATTCGAAACGCTCGCCGGGCGCGAGCACCGGCTGCTCGCCGACCACGCCCTCGCCACGCACCTCCTGTCGGCGGCCGGTGGCGTCGGTGATGATCCAGTGCCGCGTCCGCAGCTGCACCGTTTCCGGGCCTGAATTGACGATCACGATCTTGTAGGACCAGAAAAATTCGCGCCGGTCGATCGACGAGCGCTCCGGCATGAAGTTCGGCTCGACGGTGACTTCGATCTGGCGGGTAACGGCGCGGTACATACGGCTCAATCCGATGATCTCGGCGCAAAATCCGCTTTCGGCCGGACCATGCGCAAACAGGCACCCATCATAGCCAATTGGTCAGCCGGAACCAATCGCCGGGCAGGCCGTGAAAAGCCGGTCCCGGGACCGGCTGTTCATCGTGGTTTCAACATAGTTCCGCTCTAAAGCGCGGCCGCATGTCGCCGCACTCTGTGCTTTGTCGGCAAGTTGTGGACCGATATTATCTTTTCAGCACGATCTGCGGGCGCCCGCAGCCGACACGGTGTTTGATGAGCTCGATTGCCGATCCCATAGCCGGTTCGCCGGTGGCCGACGCCAAAACCGGGGCAAAGGCCGATGCCGAGGTCAAGGCGAAAGCCGTGGCGGCGGCGCCCGCGATCTCGCTGCCGGCGACCGGCGAGCGCGAACTTAGGCTCGACCTGTTCCGTGGGCTCGCGCTGTGGCTGATCTTCATCGACCATCTGCCGACCAATCTTTTGACCTGGCTGACGATCCGCAATTACGGCTTCTCCGACGCCACCGAAATCTTCATCTTCATCTCCGGCTACACCGCGGCCTTCGTCTACGGCCGCGCGATGCTGGAGGGCGGCTTCGTGATCGCGACCGCGCGCATCCTGCGCCGGGTCTGGCAGATCTATGTCGCGCATGTCTTCCTGTTCACGATCTTCCTCGCCGAGATCTCCTATGTCGCGACCTCGTTCGAGAACCCGCTCTACACCGAAGAGATGGGGATCATGGACTTCCTCAAGCAGCCCGACGTCACCATCGTACAGGCGCTGCTGCTGCGCTTCCGCCCCGTCAACATGGACGTGCTGCCGCTCTATATCGTGCTGATGCTGTTCCTGCCGCTGATCCTGTGGCTGATGAAATGGAAGCCCGATGTCACGCTCGGCCTGTCGGTCCTGCTCTACGCGCTGACCTGGCAGTTCGATCTCTACCTGTCGGCCTATCCGAACGGCTTCTGGGCGTTCAATCCGTTCGCCTGGCAATTGCTGTTCGTGTTCGGCGCCTGGTGCGCGCTCGGCGGCGCGCGGCGGATGTCGCGCATCCTGTCGTCGAACATCACGATGTGGATCTGCATCGTCTACCTGGTCGCGGCGTTCTTCGTGACGCTGACCTGGTACGTGCCGCAGCTCGGCCACATCATGCCGAAGGTGATCGAGCAATGGATGTATCCGATCAACAAGACCGACCTGGACGTGTTGCGGTTCGCGCATTTCCTGGCGCTCGCCGCGCTCACCGTGCGCTTCCTGCCGAGGGACTGGCCGGGCTTGAAATCGCCCTGGCTGCGACCATTGATCCTGTGTGGCCAGCATTCGCTTGAGATATTCTGCCTCGGGGTCTTCCTCGCCTTTGCCGGTCACTTCGTGCTTGCCGAAGTATCTGGCGGTGCCGCACTGCACGCCTTGATCAGCGTTTGCGGCATCCTCATCATGTGCGGCATGGCGTGGATTATTTCGTGGTACAAGCACTCCGCCGACAAAGGCGCCGCGAAAAAAGGCGCCGGCGGCAACGCCGATCTGGCGGGAGGGGGAGCATGAAGTCCGCGTGGACGATGCTGAGCCTGACGCTGCTGGCCGCCTGTTTGGCGGCTGCGCCCGCGCGCGCCGGCGATACCGTCGAGCCGGCACCGCCCTGCGACGTGCCGGCCTATCTCCTGGCGAGCGAGAGCTCGCTGCCGAAGGTCACCGATGCGGTGAAGGCCAACAAGCCGCTCAGCGTGCTGGTGGTGGGCAGCCGCTCCTCGACCATCCCCGGCAACGAGGCGAGCGCCTATCCGGCCGCGCTGCAGGCGGCGCTGAAGGAGGCGTTTCCGGCCGCCACCATCGATCTATCCGTAGAATTACAGGGAAAGAGCACTGCCGAGGAGACCGCGGGAACCCTTGTTAAGCTTGTTGAAGCAAAAAAGCCTACTTTGGTTATCTGGCAGACCGGAACAGTCGATGCTATGCGAGCAGTCGATCCTGACGATTTCCGCACCGCCATCAACGATGGCGTTGTTGCGTTGCGGGGCGCCGGGACCGACGTGGTGCTGGTCAATCTGCAATACAGCCCGCGTACGGAAACGATGATCTCTGCGCCGCCATATCTCGACAATATGAAGGTGGTTGCGCAGCAGCACGACGTTCCGCTGTTCGACCGGTTCGCGATTATGAAGCAGTGGAGCGACGCCGGATATTTTGACCTGTTCAGCACCTCGCACGGTGTCGATCTGGCCAAGAAGGTTCATGCCTGTCTCGGCCGCGCACTGGCGAAATTCGTGATCGATGCGGCCCATCTGGGCCCGGTGCAGCAGAATTAGAGGAAGCCGAGTTGATGCGTTTTGCCTTCCCTTTTCGCCTCAAAGCAGGGCGGAGCCTGCGCGCCGTTGCGGCGCTCGTGTTGCTCGCGCCGCTCTCGGCCGTGCCATTGTGCGCGCAGACCGGCCAGGCCGACCAGCATGCGGCGCTGTCATCGGGAGCAAAGACTGAAGCAACCAGGGCGGATGCTGCGAAACCCGCCGCGGTCGAAACCGATGCGGCCAATCCGCAGCCGCAACCGGGCGCCGCCGCGAAGGCGCTCGACAAGGTGAAGCAGGTCGCGAAATCCGCCAGCGACATCTTCCACCGCGTGCCCTGCCATCAGCCCACCGGCGTGCCGAACAGCACCGGCTCGCTGCCGCATGTCGCAGCCAAGCTCGCCGCCGGCAAGCCGGTCGTCATCATCGCGTTCGGCTCGTCCTCGACCCAGGGCTACGGTTCGTCGTCGCCGGAATTCACCTATCCGAGCCGGCTCGCCGCGCAGCTGCGCCGGCAGTATCCGTCGGCCGACATCAGCGTGCTCAATCGCGGCAAGGGCGGCGAGGATGCACCCGAGATGATGAGGCGGCTGCAGACCGAAGTGATCGACGTGCATCCCGACATGGTGATCTGGCAGGTCGGCACCAACGCGGTGCTGCGCAATCTCGATCCGTCGGAGACCGCCAAGCAGGTCGAGGACGGCGTCGCGCGCATCCAGGCCGACGGCGCCGATGTCGTGCTGGTCGATCCGCAATATTCGCCGCGCGTCACCGAGCGTCCCGAAAGCGCGCGCGGCATGGTGAAGCTGCTCGGCCGCATCGCCGCGCTGCGCCATGTCGGCATCTTCCCGCGCTTCGAGGTGATGCGCGACTGGCACGAGAGGCAGGCAATCCCGATCGACGATTTCGTCACCGCCGACGGCCTGCACATGAACGACTGGGGCTATGCCTGCTTCGCCCAGCTGCTCGGCGACGACATCATCCGCTCGGTCGGCGCGATCAAGATCGGCGTCAACGTCCCCGGCGACGTCAGGACCTACCGGCCGATGTGATCGGCGCCGCTGCTTCTCTCCCAGCATCGAGTCTGTCACCGTCACCCTGAGGAGGCCGCGTAGCGGCCGTCTCGAAGGGTCGACGGCCCGACTGTGGCCGTGCATCCTTCGAGACGCGCTTCGCGCTCCTCAGGATGTCGGGATTGATACCGTGGCGGGGCTTGCCTCGACCATCCCGCCACACGCACCACCAATCTTGACCTCGCCGCGGTAATCCGCTCCCTTGGCGCCTGTTACGAAGCCTTAAGGGAAACGCTCATGTCTTTCGTGCTGGCCATCGATCAGGGCACCACATCGTCGCGCGCCATGGTGTTTCGCAGCGACATCTCCATCGCCGCGGTCGCGCAGCAGGAGTTTCCGCAGCATTTCCCGGCCTCCGGCTGGGTCGAGCACGAGCCGGAGGACATCTGGACCTCGACCGTGATGGTGTGTCGCGAGGCGCTGGAGAAGGCCGGGCTGAAGGCGCGGGACATCGCCGCGATCGGCATCACCAACCAGCGCGAGACCACCGTGGTGTGGGACCGCGCCACCGGCCAGGCCGTGCACCGCGCCATCGTCTGGCAGGACCGCCGCACCGCCGACATCTGCGCCAGACTCAAGGCCGAGGGCCATGAGCCGGCGATCTCGGCCAAGACCGGTCTCATTATCGACCCCTATTTCTCCGGCACGAAGGTCGCCTGGATCCTCGATCATGTGCCGGGCGCGCGCGAACGCGCCGAGCGCGGCGAGCTCCTGTTCGGTACGGTCGACTGCTATCTGCTGTGGCGGCTCACCGGCGGCCGGGTGCATGCGACCGACGCCACCAACGCCTCGCGCACGCTGCTGTTCAACATCCACACCGGTGCGTGGGACGACGACCTCGTCAATCTCTTGCGCGTGCCGCGCTCGATGCTCCCTGAGGTGAAGGATTCCTCTGCCCGGTTCGGCGAGAGCACGGCGGATCTGTTCGGTGGCCCGATCGCGATCTCCGGCATCGCCGGCGACCAGCAGGCCGCGACCATCGGCCAGGCCTGCTTCGAGCCCGGCATGATGAAGTCGACCTACGGCACCGGCTGCTTCGCGCTGCTCAACACCGGCACCACGCCGGTCGCCTCGAAGAACAAGCTGCTGACCACGATCGCCTACCAGCTCAATGGCCAGCGCACCTACGCGCTCGAGGGCTCGATCTTCGTCGCCGGCAGCGCGGTGCAATGGCTGCGCGACGGGCTCGGCATCATCAAGCACGCCGCCGAGACCGGGCCGCTTGCCGATAAATCCGACAGCATGCAGAGCGTGTATCTGGTGCCGGCCTTCGTCGGCATGGGCGCGCCCTACTGGAATCCGCGGGTGCGCGGCGCGCTGTTCGGGCTGACCCGCAACACCGGCCCGGCCGAGCTCGCGCATGCGACCCTGGAGAGCGTCTGCTACCAGACTTTCGACCTGTGGGCCGCGATGCGCACCGACTGGCCGGAGGCCAACGCTGCCAACACCGTGCTGCGCGTCGACGGCGGCATGACCGCATCCGACTGGACCATGCAGCGGCTCGCCGATCTGCTCAACGCGCCGGTCGATCGCCCGATGATCCAGGAGACCACGGCGTTAGGGGCGGCCTATCTCGCCGGCCTCGAGGCCGGGGTCTATCCGGAGCCCGCGAAGTTCGCCGACAATTGGCGGCTCGAACACCGCTTCAGGCCGGCGATGAGCGAGGCGACCCGCGAGCGCAAGCTCGCCGGCTGGGCCCGCGCGGTGAAGGGCGTGCTGGCGAGCGACGAGGGGGAGTAAGCGAGTGAGGATTGAATCGCTCAAGCGGCAGACTTGCTGCACCTCTCCCGCTTGCGGGGGAGGTCGGATCGCATCGAAAGATGCGATCCGGGTGGGGGCTCTCTCCGCATCATGACTAGTCCCATCGCGGCGACACCCCCACCCCGGCCCTCCCCCGCGAGCGGGAGAGGGGGCGCACTTCCTTCGCGGTGACCGGCAACGCGTCAACCAATAACAACCATCGGAGAAAAAAATGAACACGGATCTCAACCGCGTCGCGAAACTACTCACCGCCGCGCTCTGCACCACGATGCTCGCCGTGCCCGCCGCGGCGCGCGAGAAGCCGAGCCCGCTCGTGGCGGCGCGCGAAGTCAAGACCGACGTTGCCGGGCTGCAGGCGCCGGGCCAGATCCTGGTCGACGTCTGGGGCATCCCGCACATCTATGCCGGCAACGAGCACGACCTGTTCTTCCTGCAGGGCTTCAACGCCGCGCGCGACCGGCTCTGGCAGATCGATCTCTGGCGCAAGCGCGGGCTCGGCCTGCTGGCGAAGGATTTCGGCCCGGCCTATGCCGAGCAGGACAAGGCGCTGCGTCAGTTCCTCTATCGCGGCGACATGAACGCGGAATGGGCCGCCTATGGCCCGAAGGCGAAAACCTATGCGGAGGCCTTCGTCGCCGGCGTCAACGCCTATGTCGCCGACGTCAAGGCAGGCAAGCGACCGCTGCCGATCGAGTTCAGGATCGCGGGCACGATGCCCGATCTGTGGTCGGCGGAGGATGTCGTGCGCATCCGCAGCCATGGTCTCACGCGCAACGTCGCCTCCGAGGTGAAGCGTTCGCTGGTGGCCTGCGCCGCCGGCCTCGATGCCGATCGCTTCCGCGTCAAGCTGGAGCCGGCCTGGACCACGAAGATTCCCGATGGGCTCGACCCCTGCAGCGTGCCGAAGGGCGTGCTCGCGCCCTATGACCTCGCCACGCGCCCGGTCAAGTTCGCGGCTCAGAAGGACCAGAAGGCTGCGCTGGCGCATGATCCCGACAAATTCTTGGCCGAGGCCGATCAGCAGCGCGACACCATCGGCTCCAACAACTGGGTGATCGCCGCATCGCGCACCGCGACGGGGCGCCCGATCCTCGCCAACGATCCGCACCGCGAGCACTCGGTGCCGTCGCTGCGCTACATCGTCGGCCTCAACGCGCCCGGCATCTCCGTGATCGGCGCCGGCGAGCCGGCGTTGCCGGGCATCTCGATCGGCCACAACGACACCATCGCGTTCGGCCTCACCATCTTCAACGTCGACCAGGAAGACCTCTACGTCTACGAGCTCAACCCGGACAATCCGAACCAGTACCGCTACGGCACCGGCTGGGAGGACATGCGCATCGTGCATGAGAAGGAGGCGGTGAAGGGCGAGGCCGACCGCGACCTCGAGCTGAAGTTCACCCGCCATGGACCCGTGATCTTTGTCGACGCCGACAAGAAGCATGCCTTCGCCGTCCGCTCGATCTGGTTCGAGCCGGGCACCTCGGCCTATTTCGGCTCGTCCGACTACATGACCGCGAAGACGTGGGGCGGCTTCCTCGGCGCGATGCGGCGCTGGGGCGCGCCGTCGGAGAACCAGGTCTATGCCGACACGTCAGGCAATATCGGCTGGGTCGCTGCCGGCAAGACGCCGCGCCGCACCAGCTTCGATGGCCTGATGCCGGTGCCCGGCGACGGACGCTACGAGTGGCAGGGCTTTCTGTCGCTCGACGAGTTGCCGAAGCAGTACCAGCCGAAGCAGGGCTTCATCGCCACCGCCAACCAGATGAACCTGCCGGCCGACTATCCGGTGGGTGAGCGCCGGGTCGGCTTCGAATGGTCCGACAGCGCGCGCTGGCAGCGCATCGTCGAGGTGCTGCAGGCCAACAGCAAGGTGACGCTGGCGGACGCGATGGCGTTGCAGAACGACGACACCGGCATGCTGGCGCGGCGTCTCGTCGCGCTGCTGAAGCCGCTGTCATCCGACGATGCCAATGTGAAGAAGGGCCTCGATCTGTTGAAGGCGTGGGACGCGCGCGACGCAGCGGATAGCGCGGCGGCCGCGGTCTACGAGGTCTGGATCGCGAACCATCTCGGCCCGGTACTGCTCAAGACCACGGCGCCGAAGGCGGCCGAGCTGATCGCGCCGGAAGCCTCCAGCATCTCCGCGATCGTCGATTATCTCGAAAAGCCCGACTCCGCGCTCGGCAGCGATCCCGCCGGCGGACGTGACCGCGTGCTGCGCGACAGTCTCGGCGCGGCCGTCGCCGACGTCGCCGACAAGCTCGGCGGCAATGCATCGACCTGGCGCTGGGGCCGTCTGCATGTCGCCAAGTTCGATCACGCGCTGATGCCGCTCGCCGACAAGGCGACCGCGGCGCAGATGTCGGTCGGTCCGCTCGCCTATGGCGGCGCCGCCAACGTGCCGCGCGCCGCCACCTATCGCCGCTCCGACTATCATCTCACCGCCGGCGCCTCGTTCCGCATGGTGCTCGATGTCGGCAATTGGGATGCGAGCCGCACCATCAACACGCCCGGCCAATCCGGCGATCCCTTCAGCGGCCACTACCGCGACCTCGCGCCGCTCTGGGCGACGGGCCAATATGTCCCGCTGCTCTACAGCCGCGGCGCGGTAGAAGCCGCAACCGCCGAGGCGATCACGCTGACGCCAAGGTGAGGGGGAGGCGATGGTGGCCCAAACCTCCGCTGTCGTCCCGGGCAAGCGAAGCGCGACCCGGGACCCATAACCACTGGGTCGCGTTGTCGCGCGATGCTGTGGCCACAGCTCCCTTCAGCAACTCAACCCTGTGGTTATGGGTCCCTGCTCCGGTGCGCAATCGCGCACCAGGCAGGGACGACAGCGAATATGTGGTAGCCGCCGCGCGCTCACCCCGTCTGCTTCTCCTGCACCTCAAGCATCGCGCGCAGCGTGTCGTCGCGGAGCTTGCCGTCCGGCGACGGCGTGCGCCACTCGACGGTCTCGACCGGACGCGTGTGTTGCGGAAGCGCCGCAGTGCTGCGCACCGCTGCACCATCCTCGATGTCGGCGGCCTCGTCAGCCGCACCAGCACCATAGGCGTAACCGATACCGCGCCGCCGCCGCACGGGCTTCGGCTTCGGTGGCGCTGGCGTAGTGATGATCGGCGGCAGCGTGTGATGGCGCGACACGGTCGTTGCTCCGGTGGCCGCTCCACATCGAGCGCTTGGTTCGGCAAAACACCCACTGACAAATCGGTAACATTGTTACGCAGCGTTGCATTGCATCTGGCGCGACATGCAGATATGTCGCGCCGATCGTATCGAAACAAAGGTCGCGCGATGCTGCTGCCCGACGGCTACTCCGACATCCCGCACGGCAAGGTCGCCGCCGTCGTCACGCATCTGGAAATGACCGAGCGTCCGCAGCTGCGCGACGATCCGCCCGGCGCATGGCGTCTGCGCAAGGTCGAGCCGCCGGCGCTCGACTGGTACCGCGATCTCTACCGCCGCGTCGGCGAGGAATGGCTGTGGTTCACCCGCACGGGGCTCGATGACGCCGATCTCGCGGGTCGGATTCACGCGCCCGGCGTTGAGCTCTACGGGCTGGTCGTTGACGGCCATGATGAAGGCCTGCTCGAACTCGATTTCAGCGAGTCCGGCGAATGCCAGTTGCTCTATTTCGGCGTCACCGCAAAATTCATCGGCACCGGCGCCGCGCGCTTCCTGATGAACCGCGCGCTCGAGATCGCCTGGTCACGCGACGTCGGCCGCGTCTGGGTGCACACCTGCACCTTCGACCATCCCTCGGCGATCGCGTTCTACCAGCGCTCCGGCTTCCGTGCGTTCAAGCGGCAGATCGAGGTGGCCGACGATCCCAGGCTCGACGGCAGATTGCCGCGCGATGCGGCAAGGCATCTGCCGGTGATCGGATAGCCAGACCGATCATGATCCGGTTGCAACGCGGCGAGAGCCATCTAGGATGGTACAAAGCGCAACGTTTGACCCGGCGTAGCCACCCCTCGAAAGCTCTGCTTTCGAGGTATGACTTGCCGCGGCATATCCGACGAGATGACAGATGTTCCTGATCGGCCAGTACGACTCGCCCTTTGTCCGCCGCACCGCGATCGCGCTGCGGCTCTATGGACTGCCGTTCGAGCATAAGCCGTGGTCGACCTTCGGCGATGCGGAGAAGGTTGCGGCCTACAATCCGGTGCGGCGAGTGCCGACGTTGGTGCTCGATGATGGCGAGGCGCTGATCGAGAGCGGTGCGATCCTGGATTATCTCGACGAGCTGGTCGGGCCGGAGAAGGCGATGATCGCGCGCTCCGGGCCCGAGCGGCGCAAGCATCTGCGCATCACGGCGCTGGCGACCGGGCTTGCCGACAAGGCGGTGAGCCTGGTCTACGAGCGCGTGCTGCGCAAGGAGCAGCTCAAGCTCTGGGTCGAGCGCTGCGAGGCGCAGATTTCCGGCGTGCTCGCGGTGCTGGAGCAGGAGCGTGCGGCGGTCGATACGCCGTACTGGCTGGGAAATCGCATCGGTCACGCCGACATCGCGGTGGCCTGCGCGCTGCGCTTCACCGGCGAGGCGCATCTGCATCTGTTCGATGCGCGCTATCCGGCGCTGAAGGCCCACGCTGCGCGCTGCGAAGCGCTGCCGCCGTTCCAGGAGATCGTGCAGCCGCTGGCGCCGCCGAGCGGTTAGGGGTGAATAGTGGATCACCCGCGTGCGCGAGTGATAACACCGGGCTTGCTCAGGATCGTGCAACGCACTCAACGTCGTCCTGGCGAAAGCCAGGACCCATTACCCCAAATCTCAATTGTTGCGCGACGCTGGGGCCGCTATCCCGTTCATCATCGAACGCGGTGGTTATGGGTCCTGGCCTTCGCCAGGACGACGGTTGTGAGTGCGGCGCTGGCGGTGGGTCGCGGGCAACGCCTCTCACCGCTCCGCGCTCCCCCCGGCGGGCGCGCTTCGGGCTACCCATTGCCGGTCCGATCTTCTATGGTGAACCACATCGGGTCGCATGCGGCGAACTCGATAAATCCATGATATCAAAGGCTTAAGGCTCGGATCGAAGCCTTTGGAGGGCGGTTTGACGCGGTATATTTCGACCCGGGGTGAGGCCCCGGCGCTTGGCTTCTGCGATGTGATGCTGACCGGGCTTGCCCGTGACGGCGGGCTTTACGTGCCCGAGACCTGGCCGCAATTGTCGCCCGAGACCATCGCCGCCTTCTTCGGCCGTCCCTATTGGGAGGTCGCGGTCGAGATCATCCGGCCGTTTGCCGCCGGCGAGATTTCCGACGCCGAACTCGGCCGCATGGCCAACGAGGCCTATGCCACCTTCCGCCATCCCGCCGTGGTGCCGCTCGACCAGATCGGCCCGAACCAGTTCCTGCTCGAGCTGTTCCACGGGCCGACGCTGGCGTTCAAGGACGTCGCGATGCAGCTGATCTCGCGGCTGATGGATCACGTGCTGGCCAAGCGCGCGCAGCGCACCACCATCGTGGTCGCGACCTCGGGCGATACCGGCGGCGCCGCGGTCGAAGCGTTTGCCAATCTCGACAATGTCGACCTCGTGGTGCTGTTTCCGAACGGGCGCATCTCCGAGGTACAGCGCCGCATGATGACGACGACGGGCGCCGCCAATGTCCATGCGCTGGCGATCGAGGGCACGTTCGACGATTGCCAGGCGCTGGTGAAGGAGATGTTCAACAACCATCGCTTCCGCGACCGGGTGGCGCTGTCGGGCGTCAACTCGATCAACTGGGCGCGCATCGTGGCGCAGGTGGTCTATTACTTCACCTCGGCGGTCGCGCTTGGCGCGCCGCAGCGGACGGTGGATTTCACGGTGCCGACCGGCAATTTCGGCGACATCTTCGCCGGTTATGTCGCCAAGCGGATGGGGCTGCCGATCCGCTGGTTGCGGATTGCCGCCAACGTCAACGACATCCTGCCGCGCACGCTGAAGACCGGCAATTACGAGGTGCGCGAGGTGCACGCGACGGCGTCGCCGTCGATGGATATCCAGGTGTCCTCGAATTTCGAGCGGCTATTGTTCGAGGCGAGCGGCCGCGACGCCGATCAGGTTCGCCGCCTGATGGCCTCGCTGAAGCAGTCCGGCCGCTTCGTGCTGCCGGATGCGACGCTGGCCGCGGTGCGCCGCGATTTCGACGCCGGCCGCGCCGACGAAACCGAGACCGCGGCCGCGATCCGCGCCGCCTGGCGCGAGGCGGGCGATCTCGTCGATCCCCACACCGCGGTGGCGCTTGCGGTCGCCGACCGCGACACCTCGGACTCCAAGATCCCGAACATCGTGCTGTCGACCGCGCATGCGGCCAAATTCCCCGATGCGGTCGAGGCGGCCTGCGGGGTGCGTCCGCAGCTGCCGGCCTGGCTCGGAAGCCTGATGACCAAGTCCGAACATATGACTGTGATGAAAAACGATTCCGCCGAGGTCGAGCGCTTCGTGCTGTCGGTCAGCCGTGCCGCCAAGCAGGGAGTTGCCTGATGAGCGTTGAAATCACCAAGCTGCCGAGCGGCCTGACCGTCGTCACCGACACCATGCCGCATCTGGAGACCGCGGCGCTCGGGGTCTGGGCCGGGGTCGGCGGACGCGACGAGAAGCCGAACGAGCACGGCATCTCGCATCTCCTGGAACACATGGCGTTCAAGGGCACCGCGCGGCGCTCCTCGCGCGAGATCGTCGAGGAGATCGAGGCGGTCGGCGGCGACCTCAATGCCGGGACCTCGACCGAGACCACCGCCTATTATGCGCGGGTGATGAAGGCCGACGTGCCGCTGGCGCTCGACGTGCTCTCCGACATCCTCGCCAATCCGTCCTTCGTGCCGGACGAGCTGGAGCGCGAGAAGAGCGTCATCGTGCAGGAGATCGGCGCGGCGCAGGATACGCCCGACGACGTCGTGTTCGAGCATCTCAACGAGCTCTGCTATCCGGACCAGCCGATGGGCCGCTCGCTGCTCGGCACCGCCAAGACGCTGAAGGCCTTCAACCGCGACACGCTGCGCGGCTATCTGTCGACGCATTACCGTGCCCCGGACATGGTGGTCGCCGCCGCCGGCGCCGTCGATCACAAGCGCGTCGTCGAGGACGTCGCCGAGAAATTCGCGAGCTTCGACGCCACGCCGGCGCCGAAGCCGCAGCCTGCGATGTTCGGCAAGGGCGGCTCGCGGGTGGTGCATCGCGATCTCGAGCAGGCGCATCTGACGCTGGCGCTCGAAGGCGTGCCGCAGACCGATCTGTCGCTGTTCTCGCTGCAGGTCTTCACCAACACGCTCGGCGGCGGGATGTCGTCGCGGCTGTTCCAGGAGGTGCGCGAGAAGCGCGGGCTGTGCTACTCGATCTACACCTTCCACGCCCCCTACACCGACACCGGCTTCTTCGGGCTCTACACCGGGACCGATCCCGCCGACGCGCCGGAAATGATGGAAGTCATCGTCGACGTCATCAATGACGCGGTGGAGACCCTGACCGAGGCCGAGGTCGCCCGCGCCAAGGCGCAGATGAAGGCCGGCCTGCTGATGGCGCTGGAAAGCTGCTCATCCCGGGCCGAGCAGCTGGCACGCCATGTGCTAGCCTATGGCCGGCCGCAGACGGTGGAAGAGCTGGTGGCGCGGATCGACGCGGTCTCGGTCGAATCGAGCCGCAACGCCGCCCGCGCGCTGCTGTCGCGCAGCCGGCCCGCCGTCGTTGCACTCGGCAGCGGCAGGGGTCTGGACACGGCGGTGTCTTTTGCGGAAGGATTGACGAAGTCGAAGGCAAAGACGCTGCTGCACTAATTTTGAAGTTCACCTCGCCCCGCTCTTGCGGGGAGAGCGTAGGCCGCCTACCGGCGGCCGTTGACGGACATACGCCGAGGCGGAGCCTCGGCTATCGCCGAAGGCTTCGGGTGAGGGGTAGAGCCGCAAGATCGGATTTGCGGTAAGACCCCCTCACCCCGACCCTGTCCCCGCAAGGGCGGGGCGAGGGAGAAGTCGGGGGAGTGTTGGGCCATGGCCCTGTTTCGTTTGCCGTCCGGTGGACCGGCTGCACTGATGCCGCGGGGGCACGGGCTTTTGCTGCGTGCGCCGCAGATGTCGGATTTCCCGCAATGGGCGCAATTGCGCGAGTCCAGCCGCGCCTATCTCACGCCATGGGAGCCGATCTGGCCCTCCGACGACCTGACCCGCGCCGGCTTCCGCCGCCGGTTGCGCCGCTACAGCGAGGATATCGCCGCCGACCGCTCCTATCCGTTCATCATCTTCCGCGAATCGGACGGGGTGATGATCGGCGGTATCACGCTCGCCAACGTCCGCCGCGGCATCGTGCAGGCCGGCACGATCGGCTATTGGGTCGGCCTGCCGCACGCCCATCGCGGCTACATGACGACGGCGCTGCGGGTGCTGCTGCCCTCGCTGTTCGGCGAGCTCAACCTGCATCGCATCGAGGCGGCCTGCATTCCCTCCAATGCGTCGTCGATCCGCGTGCTGGAGAAGTGCGGCTTCACCCGCGAGGGCCTGGCGCGGCGCTATCTCTGCATCAACGGGATCTGGCAGGATCACCTGCTGTTCGGCCTGCTGCACGAGGATTTCCGCGGCTGAATCTTAAGCCTGTTGGCTGATGGCAGGCCCTATCCGAGCGATTTCAGGATGCTTTCAACATGCCTTTGCAACATGCCTTGGGTTCGCCGCCATTGGCTTGCTATAACGCCCGCGAAACGGGGAACTCTGGTTTGGAGGCTTTGGGGATTTCGCATGGGTGACAGGGTGATCAGGTTCGCGCTCGCGGCGGCGGTATCGATCGGTCTCGGTGCCACCCTGCTGCCGGAGGCCAGCTCGGCGCAGTCGCTGACCGACCGCTTCAAGAGCCTGTTCGGCGGCGGTTCGTCGGATTCGAAGCCGGCGACGCCGGCGGCGCCGCAGCCGCTCAACGACGCCGACGCCGAGCTGACCTGCCCGCCAGTGCAGATCCGCTCCGGGGCCTCGACCTATTCGGTGGCCGTGGACGGCAAGGAGGCGGTCGGCAACGACGTCAAGTTCCTGGCCTCGATCACGCGCACGGCGCGGCAATGCAATCTGAACAGCGGCCAGATCACGGCCAAGATCGGTATCCAGGGGCGGGTCATCGTCGGCCCCTCGGGCGCGCCGCCGACCATCCAGGTGCCGCTGCGCGTCGCCGTGGTGAAGGGCGGCGTCGGCGAGAAGACGATTGCGACCAAGGCCTACACCACCACGGTGCAGATGGACGACACCGGCAGCGTCCCGTTCAGCCTGGTCGCCGAGGATGTCGTCTATCCGGCGCCGTCGCCCGCGGACAATGACGATTACATCTTCTATATCGGCTTCGATCCGCAGGCGCTGAAGCCGGAGCCCAAGCCCCGCGCGCCGCACAAGAAGAAGTAGCGGCCGCCGTGACGAGGCCGGTGGAGTAAGAAGCAGCAGGAAAAAAGAAAAAGGCCGGCGCGATCAGCTCGCGCCGGCCTTCTTCTTGAAGGCGTTGTGATCGCGTCAGTTCAGCTTTGAGCGGACTTCGGCGATGCCCTTGCCGACGAGGTCGTCGGCAACCGAGCCCTTGACCGACTGCGACAGGATGGTCGAGGCGGCGGTCACGGCGGCGTTGGCCGCGGCGGCGCGCACATCGGCCACGGCCCGCGCCTCGGCCTGGGCGATCTTGCCCTCTGCGGTCTTGGTCCGCCGGGCGACAAAATCTTCCATCTTGGCCTTGGCTTCAGCCGCGATCCGTTCGGCTTCGGCCTTGGCGTTGGAGATGATGTCGGCGGCTTCGCGCTCCGCGCTGGCGCGGCGCGCCTTGTACTCGCCGAGCAGCTTGTTGGCCTCGTCCTTCAGACGGCGGGCGTCATCCAGCTCGGCCTTGATGCGCTCGGCGCGATGATCGAGCGCCGTCAGCAGGGTGCGATGGACGCCGAGGTAGCCGAACACGACCAGCAGAATGACGAAGGCGATCGCAACCCAGGTTTCCGGTTCGTAAAACATCGTCTATCCCTTCAGCGACGCGTCGACGGCGCTGTTGACCGCATTCGCGTCCGGCGTGACGCCGGCGAGTTGCTGGACGATGGCGCCGGCCGCATCCGCCGCGATACCGCGGACGTTGCTCATGGCGTTGGTCCGGGTCGTTGCGATCTGCTTCTCGGCGTCGGCGAGCTTTGCCGCCAGCTTCTCTTCCAGCGCCTTGCGCTCGACTTCCGAGGCCGCGTTCAGCTTCTCGCGGGCCTCGTTGCCGATCGCCTGCGCGTTGGAGCGCGCATTCGCCAGCTCGGTTTCATAGGCCTTCAGCGCCGCGTCGGACTCGTCCTTCAGCTTCTGCGCCTCGGCCAGATCGCCCTCGATCTTGTTCTGGCGTGCATCGATCGTCCCGCCGACGCGCGGCAGGGCGATACGCGACACGATCAGATAGAGCGCGACAAATGCAATCGCCAGCGACACCAGCTGCGAGGCGTAATTGGAGGAATCGAACGGCGGAAAGGTTCCGCCGTGATGTCCGCCATCGGCCTCGGTGTGGGCGCCGGCATTCTGGCCTTTTGCCTCGCCATGACTCTCAGCCACGGTGTTCTCCTGTTGCTGTCATGCGCGCCGCCCTTGAGATGACCTTTGGGCGGCGCGACGGGTTGCCGCTAAAGCGGAACCGGGGTGCCGCTCAGAGCGGAACGAACAGCAGAAGCAGCGCGATCAGCAGCGAGAAGATGCCGAGCGCTTCGGTCACGGCGAAGCCGAAGATCAGGTTGCCGAACTGGCCCTGAGCGGCCGAGGGGTTACGCACCGCAGCGGCGAGGTAGTTGCCGAAGATGATGCCCACGCCGACGCCCGCACCGCCCATGCCGATGCACGCGATGCCCGCGCCGATAAGTTTTGCTGCTGCCGGTTCCATTTGTAGCTCCTTGAGAAAGATAGACAGATTGGTGGGTGGAGATTCCCCGGACCGCTTAGTGTCCCGGATGAATGGCGTCGTTGAGGTAGATGCAGGTCAGGATCGCGAACACGTAGGCCTGCAGGAATGCGACCAGCAGTTCGAGCGCGTACAGCGCGACCGTGAGCGCCAGCGGCAGCACGCCGCCGAACCAGCCGAGCGCGCCGAGCGAGAAGCCGAGCATCGCGACGAAGCCCGCGAACACCTTCAGCGCGATGTGTCCGGCCAGCATGTTGGCGAACAGACGCACGCTGTGCGAGACCGGCCGCAGGAAGAACGACAGGACCTCGATGAACATGACCAGCGGCAGGATGTACAGCGGAACGCCGGAGGGGACGAAGATCTTGAAGAATTTCAGACCGTTCTTGTAGAGGCCGTAGAACAGGACGGTGAAGAACACCAGGAGTGCAAGGGCTGCGGTGACGATCAGATGGCTCGAAATCGTGAAGGTGTAGGGGATGATGCCCACGAGGTTCGAGACGCAGATGAACATGAAGAGCGAGAAGATCAGCGGG
Organism: Bradyrhizobium sp. USDA3010; assembly: GCF_056429065.1. Classification (NCBI taxonomy): domain Bacteria; kingdom Pseudomonadati; phylum Pseudomonadota; class Alphaproteobacteria; order Hyphomicrobiales; family Nitrobacteraceae; genus Bradyrhizobium; species Bradyrhizobium sp. USDA3010. The sequence goes on along the minus strand of NZ_JBWJZD010000001.1, from coordinate 376,218 downwards.
AAGAATTTCATGCCTTCCGCACCGGCGTTGCCGCGAACCGTGCTGGCGACGAACTCGTAGGAGATCTCGGCGACCGACTGCAGACGTCCCGGAACCAGGTCCCGGCTGCTCGCCAGCATCAGCAGCGCAATCAGCAGCACCGCGATGAACATGTAGAGCGACGAATTGGTGAAGGCGATCGTGTGATTGCCGATGTGGCCGAGCGTGAAGAGGGGCTCGATATTGAACTGGTGGATCGGGTCGATTTTCATCCGCGCGGCTCTTGGTCCACCGGCCATCGTGCCGGTAATCGAATTTCAAATGTCGTGACTTCCCGCCAGCGCTCAGCGCTTGCCCGAGGCCACGCCCGCGGACCTCACCACGTTGAACACGCCGGCGACGAAGCCGAGCAGCGTTAACACGATGAAGCCGAATGGCGACGTCGACAGCAAACGGTCGAATCCCCAGCCAATCGCCGCTCCGACGGCAACGCCCGCGATCAGCTCCGAGGAAAGACGAAAACCGAGCGCCATCGCCGAAGCTCTGGCGGCACTGTCCCCGCTTTCAGTACCGGATTGATCAGTCTTGCTCCTGCGGCTGTCGCGAATTTCTGACAACCGATGATCGAGACTTCCGAGCCTTGCGGAAAGCGCAGCTTCGTCAGGAGGCGATTGATCGCGACTTCCACCTGCGCCGTCGTTGGTGTTCTCAGCCATGCTGCGAACACTAACCGAAGCCGCGGATGATGGAAATTGCGCCCGTCCCCGTCAAAAGCCGCGCGGACCATACTTACCGCGTCTAATCAAGTCAAGATTGCGTCGTAACCAGTTATTGCTTTGATTTTGCTGGATTTATTTGGAGATATTCAAGGTCAGAGTGACGCAGTGTTCGCAGTGCAACAGCTTGTATGCTTTGAAGCGCTGTTGCCTGGTATGTCCGGCTCTGCTGGGATCGCCGAAAGTCCTTATCCTCTCCTGCAGTCAAGGTTCCGCATGTCACGCCAGATCGATTACTACTTCTCGCTGCAATCGCCCTGGGCCTATATCGGTCACAAGCCCTTCGTGCGGCTCGTAAGCACTTACGATCTCAAGGTAAATTACCGGCCCGTGCTGCTGGTCGATTTGTTCTCGGAGACCGGCGGGCTGCCGCTCGCCCAGCGCCATCCGGTGCGGCAGCGCTACCGGATGATCGAGCTGCAGCGCTGGCGCGACAAGCGCGGGCTGAATTTTCACCTGCAGCCGGCCAATTGGCCGTTCAATGGGCGGCTTGCCGATGGCGTCGTGATCGCGCTGCTCGAGGCCGGCCTCGACCCCGAGCCGTTCCTGCAACGCGCCTATCCCGCGGTGTGGGAGCTTGAGCTCAACCTTGCCGATGCCGCGACGCTGGTGAAGCTCGCCGACGATGCAGGCTTGCCCGGCCGGCAGCTGGTGGAGCGCTCGGGCTCCGATGCGATCAGCGCGGCCTATGAGCAGAATCGCCAGAATGCATTGGACGCCGGCGTGTTCGGCTCGCCCGGCTATGTGCTCGATGGCGAGGTGTTCTGGGGGCAGGACCGGATCGAATTGCTCGAGGACGCGTTGAAGTCAGGCCGCAAGCCCTATAGCTCTGTGGTTGAGGGGCAGGAAGCAGGTTGAGGCGGAGCAAGCCATGCCCATCGCGATGTCGTCTTCGAAATTGTCCATCGCAATCGTTGCCATCCTGATCTCAAGCGGCGCCGCGCTCGCGCAAACCGCACCCGACACAGAGAACGGCCGCTACGCGCTGTCGCCGGCCGGCGATGGCTTCCTGCGGCTCGACACCCGCACCGGCGCGGTGTCGACCTGCACCAATTCCAGCGCCGGCTGGGCCTGTTACATGGTGCCCGACGAGCGGGCGGCGCTGGATTCCGAGATCGGGCGCCTGCAGGCCGACAATGACAAGCTGAAAGGCGAGCTCGCCGCGCGCGCACCATCGGCCAAGACCGACGAGGCGTTGCCGAAATCGGATTCGTTGAAGAAGGCTGAGCCGAAGGTCGCCGAGGGCGAGCGCAAGATCGAGATTCCGCTGCCGAGCGACCGCGACATGGATCGCATGATGTCGTTCGTCGAGCGGGCCTGGCGGCGGCTGATCGAGATGGCCAACCGCGTGCAGCGCGATGTCAATGGCGGCAAGATTTGATGTTGCTTGCGCAATGTCGTCCCGGCGAACGCCGGGACCCATACGCCGCGGCCTTTCGATTTCGATGACTCGGAGTTGATGTCTCGCCTAACCAATGAACATCGGTGGTTCTGGGTCCCGGCCCCCGTGCGCAATTGCGCACTAGGCCGGGACGACGTGACGAGAAAGTACAGATGAACTCAACGAGAATGTCGCGCTCGGCGCCATCGTCTGTCGCAGCGACCAGCGTCGTCACGTCGCGCCTGACGGTCGAAACCGCGGGCGCCGGCTTCACCGACATCACGCGCGAGGTCGCAAAATTCCTGCGCGAGGTGCGCGCCGGCGAGGGTACGGTGACGCTGTTCACCCGTCACACCTCGGCCTCGCTGACGATCCAGGAGAATGCCGATCCGACGGTGCTGGTCGATCTGATGACGGCGCTCGATCGCGCCGCGCCCGAAGACGGCGGCTGGCGTCACGACGCTGAAGGCCCCGATGACATGCCCGCGCACATCAAGACCATGCTGACGGCAACCTCGCTGCAGGTCCCGGTGCTCGATGGCGAGATGGCGCTCGGCACCTGGCAGGGCATCTACCTGATCGAGCATCGTGCCCACCCGCACCGGCGCGAGATCGTGCTGCAATTCGTCGGTGCTGCCAGAGCCTGATCGCGAATTACACACGAAAAATGAAACCGGCCGCGGATCGCTCCGCGGCCGGTTCGTCGAAAGGTCTGGGTCAGCCGGTCAGGTCTTGCTGATGTCGACGTCCTTGGTTTCCGGCAGGAAGATCGCACCGACCACCGCGGTGATCGCTGCGAAAATGATCGGATACCAGAGGCCGGCGTAGATATCGCCGGTCGAAGCCACGATCGCGAACGCGGTCGCCGGTAACAACCCGCCGAACCAGCCGTTACCGATGTGATAGGGCAGCGACATCGAGGTGTAGCGGATCTTGGTCGGGAACAGCTCGACCAGCATCGCGGCGATCGGGCCGTAGACCATGGTGACGAAGATCACCAGGATGAACAGCAAGCCGATCACGGCCGCGATCTGCGGACGGAAGATGTCGAACGGGTGCGCCATCTTGACGATCCCGGGGTCGCCGGCCTTGGGATAGCCGGCTGCCGCGATGGCGGTGGTGATCGCCGCGTTGCCGTCCTTGGCGTTGGGGTAGGAGACGTCCTTGCCGTTGACCACGACCTTCACGCCGGAGCCCGCCGCGCCATTGGTCGTCGAGTATTTGACCGACGATTGGGCGAGGAAGGCGCGGGCCGTGTCGCAGGGCGCGGTGAACACGCGGGTGCCGACCGGGTTGAACAGGTCGCCGCAGCCGGCGGGATCGGCAACCACCTCGACCTTGGTCGATTCGATCGCCTTCTCCAGCGCGGGGTTGGCGTTGGAGGAGATCATCTTGAAGATCGGAATGAAGGTCAGCGCCGCGATCGCGCAGCCCGCCAGGATAATCGGCTTGCGTCCGATCCGGTCGGAGAGCGCACCGAATACGATGAAGAAGCCGGTGCCGAACAGCAATGACCAGGCGATCAGGAGGTTCGCGGTGTAGCCGTCGACCTTGAGGATCGATTGCAGGAAGAACAGCGCATAGAACTGGCCGGTGTACCACACCACGCCCTGACCCATGGTGCCACCGAGCAGCGCCAGGATCACGATCTTGGCGTTGCCCCAGTTGGCGAAGGCCTCGGTCAGCGGCGCCTTCGAGCTCTTGCCCTCGTCCTTCATGCGCTGGAACACCGGCGATTCGTTCAGCCGCAGCCGGATCCAGACGGAGATGCCGAGCAGCAGCACCGACACCAGGAACGGAATCCGCCAGCCCCAGTCCGCGAAGTCCTTTTCGCCGGTGAGGCTGCGCGTGAACAGGATCACCAGCAGGGACAGGAACAGTCCGAGCGTTGCGGTGGTCTGGATGAAGGAGGTGTAATAGCCGCGCTTGCCGTTTGGCGCGTGCTCGGCGACGTAGGTCGCCGCCCCGCCATACTCGCCGCCGAGCGCGAGGCCCTGCAGGAGGCGCAATGAGATCAGGATGATCGGCGCCGCGATGCCGATGCTCTTGGCGCTGGGCAGCAGGCCGACGATGAAGGTCGACAGGCCCATGATCAGGATGGTGACGAGGAAGGTGTATTTGCGGCCGACGATGTCGCCGACCCGGCCGAATACGATGGCGCCGAACGGACGCACCAGGAAGCCCGCGGCAAAGGCCAGCAGCGCGAAGATGTCGCGCGTCGCCGGTGGATAGTCGGAGAAGAACTGCGCGCCGATGATGCTGGCCAGTGACCCGTAGAGATAGAAGTCGTACCACTCGAACACGGTGCCGAGTGACGACGCCAGGATGACGAAACGCTCATCCTTCGTCATGCCGGCGGGCCGCGCCGAAGTTGCAGTCATAGTGGACATCTGGATTGCTCCCCCCGAATTATTGCTGCCATGCTCGCCCCCGGCTGGCGGGTTGGACCCGAATGGGCCTTAGGCTTAAATCGAGGGTAACATCGCAGTGAAATCCGCCCCAATAAGACTTTTGGCTTTTGCACGCTTGAACTTATCTTTGAAGGCGTAAGTCGGATGGAACGTCCCCGCGCGTCTGTTGCGGCGCACAAGCTCGGCGGGTTAACTGCGTTGGCATCTGGTATTATCAAGGGCTTGCGTGATACTGCCGCGCGGGCGACAACCGAACGGCGCGGGTTTGCCAAAGCCCGCTTGTGGGACTGAGATGACTGCTGCTGCCACGACTCACCTTGTCATCGCCGACGACCATCCGCTGTTCCGCGATGCGTTGCGCCAGGCGGTGTCGAGCGTCGTGAGTTCGGCCACGATCAGCGAGGCCGGATCGTTCGAGGACCTGACCGCACTATTGGAACGGGACTCCGAGGTCGACCTGATCCTGCTTGACTTGAGCATGCCGGGGATCAGCGGCTTTTCCGGCCTGATCTATCTGCGGGCGCAGTATCCGGCGATTCCGGTGGTCATCGTCTCCGCCAGCGACGATGCCGGAACCATCCGTCGCTCGCTCGATTTCGGCGCCTCCGGTTTCATCCCCAAGCGCTTCGGCGTCGAGACGCTGCGTGACGCCATCATGAAGGTGATGGAGGGCGACGTCTGGGTTCCGCCGGACACCGATCTGTCGGCGGCCGGCGATCCCGACATGACGCGGCTGCGCGACCGTCTGGTGACGCTGACCCCGCAGCAGGTGCGGGTGCTGATGATGCTGTCCGAGGGGCTGCTCAACAAGCAGATCGCCTACGAGCTCGGCGTCTCCGAGGCGACCATCAAGGCCCATGTCTCGGCCATTTTGCAGAAGCTCGGCGTCGAAAGCCGCACCCAGGCCGTGATCGCCGCCGCGAAGATCGCCGGTGGCCAGTGGCGCCAGGGCACGCCGTCGACGTAGTCCCCGCAACTCCATTGCCGGTTCACGTCGCGGCATTGCGATCCGACGGGTGGAGCGGCTGCGTCCGATAGCGAGCGTCCGCCAATCCATCCAACTCCCCACTCAAAGTGCGCTTCGGTCGAAAACCGAGTATCCTGCCCGGTATCGGCCCGTGAGAGGCCGTGTGCTTTTGGGGAGAACGCCATGATGTCTGCAACTCGTGCCGCCGGATTGTCTCTGGCTGCGGCAATCCTTCTCGGTGCCGGCTTTTTCAACTGCGCTCAGGCCAAGCCCCTGATGATCGTCGGCCTGGACGAGAAGCTGTTGTGGGACGACGACGGCAAGCCGGTGCTGTCAGCGCCCGGCAAGGATCAAGTGCTGATCGTCGATCTCGCCGATCCCGAGAATCCGAAGATTGTGGCTGCACTCCCATTGAAGAACTCGGTGGTCGGCCCTCCGGTCAACGTCGCTATCGATCCGACCGGGACAGTGGCGCTGGTCGCCGATTCCGTCGACGTCGTGAAAGAGGCCGACGCCCTCAAGCAGGTGCCGGACAACAAAATCTATGTCATCGATCTCAAGGCGACCCCGCCGAAGCTGGCAGCGACCCTTACCGGGGGAAAGCAGCCGTCAGGGGTGAGTTTCAGTCCCGACGGCAAAATGGCGTTGGTCGCCAATCGCGGGGACAATTCGATCAGCGTACTTTCGGTCAACGGCACTGACGTCAAGATCACCGACACTGTATCGATGCCCGACAGTGTCGCGCATGTCGCGTTCGCGCCAGACGGCAAGCGCGCGCTGGCCGCGCGTTTTCCCGCGCACAAGATATCGGTGCTTGATATCGCCGGCGACAAGGTCACTTACCCCAAGATAGACTTGCCGACCGGCCAATGGCCTTACAACGTGGCCGTGACTCCGAACGGCCAGATCGCGTTGACCTCGGACAATGGCAATGCAGGCGCGTCGGACGGCAGCGTCGACACGACCAGCATCATCGATCTCGAAGCGAAGCCGCCGCGCATCATTGACCGCGTGGTGGTTGGCGACGGGCCGGAGGGGCTTGCCGTCAGTCCGAAGGGGGATCTCGCGGTCTCGGTCATCCTGCGCGGCTCGAACATGAAGAATGCGTTCTTCCACGACAAGAACGGCAGCGTCTCGGTGCTGAAGATCGACGGCAAGAAAGTGACCAAGACGGGAGATATCGAGGTCGGCGGATTGCCTGAGGCTGCGGTCTTCACGCCCGACGGAAAATACGTCCTGGTCGGGAACTACCTCAGCCAGGACTTCTCGATCCTCAAGGTCGACGGAACGAACGTCACCGACACAGGCAAGCGCTTTCAGGTGCCGGGGCATCCGGCGTCGGCCAGAATGGGACCGAATTAAACCGACGTTCGACGCGCACCCGGCTTGCACGCTGCGCTCACTCCGCCGCCACCATCTGCTGGGTGCGCCATTGTCCGAGCAGGGCGCGCAGCGAGGCCGGTTTGACCGGCTTGTTCAGCACCGCGATGTTTTCCTCGCGCGCGGCCAAGCGCACCGCGGGGCTGCGGTCGGCGGTGATCAGGATCGCCGGAATGCCGTCGCCGAAGCGGCGGCGGATCTCGCGGATTGCAGCGATGCCGTTGCCGCGGTCGAGATGATAGTCGACCAGCACGCCGGTGACGCGGCCGCCGGCGGCCTCGATCGCGCTGATCGCGCCGTCGGCATCGAGCACCGCGATCACCTCGGCGTCCCACGCCGTCAGCAGCGTCTTCATGCCGTCGAGAATGGCGGGATCGTTCTCGATGCAGACGATCAGGGAGCCGCTCATCGGCGTCTTCGACAGCGGCGTGGCGGTGGTGACGGCCGCGGTATGGTTGACGGCGGTGGCGACCGGCACGGTGACCGAGAACGCCGAGCCGCCGCTCACATTGGCCGAAATCGCGATGCGGTGGTTGAGCACGCGCGCCAGCCGCTCGACGATCGAGAGGCCGAGGCCGAGGCCGCGGGCGATCCGGGCGCCCTGCTCGAGGCGATGGAATTCCTTGAAGATCTCGCCGCGCTTCTGCACGGGAATGCCGACGCCGGTGTCGAAGATGCTGATCTGCAGCGTATCGCCGCGGCGGCGGCAACCGACCAGCACGCGGCCGCGCGGGGTATATTTGATCGCGTTGGAGATGAAGTTCTGCAACAGCCGGCGCAACAGCGAGCGGTCGGATTCGACCGGCAGCGAGCAGGCCACGAAGCGCAGGTCGAGGCCCTTGTCGCGGGCGATTGGCATGAACTCGATCTCCAGCGAGCGCATCAAATCGGCCATCCGGAAGCTCGTGATCGCCGGCGTCATGGCGCCGGCATCGAGCCTCGATATATCGAGCAGTGCGCCCAGGATGTCCTCGATCGCCTCGAGCGAGTCGTCGATGTTCTCGACCAGGCGCGAATCCTCGCCGCCGTTCTGGCGCTCGACCAGGCTTGTGACGTAGAGGCGCGCCGCATTGAGCGGTTGCAGGATGTCGTGGCTGGCCGCCGCCAGGAAGCGCGTCTTGGAGGCGTTGGCGTCCTCCGCGATGCCCTTGGCGAGCGCGAGTTCCGAGTTCAGCCGCGTCAGCTCCTCGGTGCGGTCGCGGACGCGCTTTTCCAGCGTCGCATTGGCGCGCTCCAGCGCCTCCGCGGCCTCGAAGCTCGGCGTGACGTCGGAGAAGGTGATGACGAGCCCGCCACCCGGCATGCGATTGGCGCGCACCTCGATCACCAGATGGCGGTCGGTGAAGCGTTCCAGATAGGGCTCGCCCTCGGTGGTGTAGGCGCGCAGCCGCAGTTGCAGCAGGTTGTCGCTGTCACCGGCCGGCGGCGGACTGATCGCGCCCATGAATTCGAGGATCTCGGGCAAGGGTATGCCGAGCTGCACCAGATGCGGCGGCAGTGCGAGCAGTTCGGAGAACTGGCGATTGGAGCAGATCAGCTGCAAATCGGCGTCGAACACGGCGATGCCCTGGCGCACATGGTTGAGCGCGGTCTGCAGGATCTCGCGGTTGAAATGCAGCGCGGCGTGCGAGTCGTCGAGCAGCTTCAGCGCGGCCTTGGCGGACACCGTCCGCCGCTGCAGCAGCAGCGACATCACGAGGCGCGAGGACGCTGCTCCGATCGAGGACGCGATCAGGCGCTCGGCGTGCTGCAGCAACTCGAAATCGGCCGGCGCCGATGCCAGCAGCACGACGTTGCGGTCGACGGCGAACGCGGCGAACGCCTCGCGGGTGCGGTCGGGGCCGAGATATTGCGTTACTGTGCTCTCGATGTCCTGCACCGTCACCGTGGTGCGCCAGCGCCGCAAGCTCGGCGCGATCGGGGCCAGCGCGTTGGGCACGAACACGTCGGCCTGCAACAGCTCGATCGCGGACGGCGCGCGCGCCAGCGAGAACACGACGTAAGTGAGGATGTTGAGCGCAAGGCTCCACAGCACGCCGTGCAGCAGCGGCGGCAGGTCGGCGCCGAACAGCGCCTGCGGCCGCAGCGCCTCGATCCCGAACGGCCCATGCTGCAGCAGCATCAGGCCGGTGGTCGAGTTTTCCAGGAAGCTCGGGATGAACAGCGTGTAGAGCCACATCGCGAAGCCGACCAGCATGCCCGCCATGGCGCCGCGTGCGGTGGCGCGGCGCCAGAACAGGCCGCCGAAAAACGCCGGCGCGAGCTGGGTGATCGCGGCAAAGGACAATAGGCCGATCGCGACCAGCTGGGTGTTGCCGAGCGCGCGATAGTAGAAATACGCCATTACCATGATGGCGAAGATCGAGAAGCGGCGCGCCTTCAGCAGGAAGTCGCCAAAGTCCTTCTGGCCGGCGCGGGCGTCGTCGCTGCGCGGCAGCACCAGCGGCAGCACGATGTCGTTGGAGACCATGATCGAGAGTGCGACGCATTCGACGATCACCATCGCGGTCCCCGCCGACAGCCCGCCGACGAACACCGCGAGGCTCAGCAGCTGCGAATTGCCCTCGATCGGCAGCGCCAGCACGAACATGTCGGCATCGACTGCGCCGAACGGGAAGATGACGAGGCCCGCGATCGCGATCGGAATCACGAAGATATTGATGGCGACGAGGTAGAGCGGGAACAGCCAGCGTGCCCGGCTGACTTCGGCGCCGGTCGAATTCTCCACCACGCTGACATGGAACTGGCGCGGCAGCAGCATCACCGCGCAGAACGACAGCAGCGTCATGATCAGGAAGTTGCCGATCGAGGGCACATATTCGATCGCGCGTACCGCCTCCGGCGTCTTCAGGGCGCGCTCGTAGAGCTCGACCGGGGAGAACATCCAGAAGGTCACGAAGGCGCCGGCGGCGATGAAGGCGACCAGCTTGACGATGGATTCGGCGGCGATCGCCAGGATCAGGCCGTGCTGATGCTCGGTCGCGTCGGTGTGGCGGGTGCCGAACAGCACCGCGAACACCGCCATCGCCAGAGTCACCATCAGCGCGATGTCGCCGATGATCGGGATTTTCGAGAACGCCTGATCCTCGCTCAGGATGGTTTCCAGCGATGAGGCCATCGCCTTGAGCTGCAGCGCGATGTAGGGCACCGAGCCGATGATCGCGATCAGCGCCACGGTGGCCGCGACCGCCTGGCTCTTGCCGTAGCGCGCGGCGATGAAGTCGGCGATCGAGGTGATGTTCTGCGACTTGGCGAGCGCGATGACGCGACGGAGCAGCGGGGTGCACAGCCCGATCATCACGATCGGGCCGACATAGATCGCCAGGAAGTCGACGCTGGTGCGGGTGGCGAAGCCGACCGAGCCGAAGAAGGTCCAGGAGGTGCAGTAGATCGCCAGCGACAGCGGATAGATCCACTGGCTGGCACGGCCACGCCCACCCGCCGACCTGCGGTCGCCGCGGCTGGCAATGAAGAACAACAATCCGATGTAGGCGAACGCCGTGGCGATGACGCCCCAGTCGTGCAGCATCGCTGCTCATCTCCTGTCCCGGCCGCTGGGAGGGCCGGGTGCCAGGATTATAACGCAAAGGGCCGGCGGTGCGATGCACGGCCGGCCCAAATTCGGGGGTGGACGCGGATAGGGTTACTCGGCGGCCAGCGACTTCTGGTGCAGGGGCAGGCCGAGCCGGTCCCAGACCTGGAGCAGGGCCTCGGCCAGCGCGTCGATCAGGCCGTCGTCATGGTAGGGCGAGGGCGTGATGCGCAGCCGCTCGGCGCCCTTGGCGACCGTCGGATAGTTGATCGGCTGGATGTAGATGCCGTGGTCCTCCAGCAGCAGGTCGGAGGCGCGCTTGCACTTCTCGGGGTCGCCGACGAACAGCGGCACGATATGGGTGTCGCTCGACATCACAGGCAGGCCGGCGGCGGTCAGGATCGCCTTGGTGCGGGCGGCGCGGTCCTGGTGGCGCTCGCGCTCCCAGTTCGAGGTCTTCAGATGGCGGATCGCAGCGGTGGCGGCCGAGCAGATCGCCGGCGGCAGCGCGGTGGTGAAGATGAAGCCCGGCGCGTAGGAGCGCACCGCGTCGATGATCTCGGCGCGGCCCGCGATATAGCCGCCGAGGCAGCCGAACGCCTTCGCCAGCGTGCCCTCGAGCACGTCGATCCGGTGCATCACGCCGTCGCGCTCGGCAATGCCGCCGCCGCGCGGGCCGTACATACCGACCGCATGGACCTCGTCGACATAGGTCATGGCGCCGTATTTCTCTGCGAGATCGCAGATCTTGCCGAGCGGCGCGACGTCGCCGTCCATCGAATAAAGGCTCTCGCAGACGATCAGCTTCGGCCGCTCGGGGCCGGCGGCGATCAAAAGCTCTTCGAGATGCGCGACGTCGTTGTGGCGGAAGATCTGGCGTTCGCAGCCGGCCTGGCGCACGCCCTCGATCATCGAATTGTGGTTCAGCGCGTCCGACAGGATCAGGCAGTTCGGAATCAGCCTGGCGAGCGTCGAGATGCCGGTCTGGTTCGAGACATAGCCCGAGGTGAACAGCAGCGAGGCTTCCTTGCCGTGGAGATCGGCGAGCTCCGCTTCGAGCTGCACCAGCGGATGATGGGTGCCCGCGATGTTGCGGGTGCCGCCGGCGCCGGTGCCGACGCGGGTCGCGGTCTCGACCATGGCGCCGACCACCTTGGGGTGCTGGCCCATGCCGAGATAGTCGTTGGAGCACCAGATCACGACGTTGCGGCTGCCCTTCGGCGAATGCCAGGTCGCGTGCGGGAAGCGTCCCGCGATCCGCTCGAGGTCGGCGAACACCCGATAGCGCCGCTCGTCATGCAGGCGGTTGAGGGCGGTTTGGAAGAACTGGCTGTAATTCATCGGCGAACCCAGAAAGCGGAACCTGACCGGAAAAGCTGCCTCTTCTTAGAGCTTTTCCAGCTCCAATGTCCATGCATTGGCCCACATCTGGGCATGCGCGACAGTTGGGCAAATTGCCCTAGCGGCCGTCTATCCGGCTTGATTTCGGTCAAATTCCCCGGGGCATTACGGCCCGACCGGTCTCAGGTCGTCTTGAAGCGCAGCATGCCGTCGTCGTGCATTTCGGCGGTCAGGCGGCCCTCGACCAGCATGTAATTGACATGGGCGACCAGCTCGCCGGCGGCGAAGCCCATCTGGTGCTCGTCCAGCACGTGCTTGTGGAACACCACCGGGACCAGTTCCTTGGAGGTCTGCGGCACCTCGCGGCAGGCCTCGGCGATCAGCCGGCAGCGCTCCTCATGGTGATCGGCGAGCTGCTTGATCCGGGTCTTCAGCCCGTAGAACGGCACGCCATGGCCGGGCAGCACCATCACGTCATAGGGCAAAGTGGTGGTCAGGCTGGCCAGCGAGGCCAGATATTCGCCGAGCGAGTTCTGCTCCGGCTCGACCGCCCAGACGCTGACATTGGGCGAGATCTTGCTCAGCACCTGGTCGGCGGACAGGAACAGCTTGTCGGCGGCGCAATACAGCATCACTTGGTCGAGCGCGTGTCCGCCGCCGGTGATCACCTTGAAGCGCCGCGTGCCGATCACGACCTCGTCGCCATGGGTGAGGCGGTGGTAGGACGGCGGCAGCACCGACACGCGCTTCAGGTAGTCCTGGCCGCGGCCGAGCAGCTTCTCGGTCAGGTCCTCGTCCATGCCGTGGCGGCGGAAGAACAGCCGCTGCGCGTTGCGCCGTTCCTCGGTGCCGCGGTTCTGGTGATAGACCGATTGCAGGTATTCGACCTGCGACATGAATAGCGGGCAGTCGAAGCGCTCGGTGATCCAGCCGGCGAGACCGACATGGTCGGGATGCGAATGCGTCACGATCAGTCGCTTGACCTTGACGTGCTTCAGCGGGCCCTCGAACAGCGTGGTCCAGGCCGCGATCGATTCCTCATTGCCGAAGCCGGCATCCACCATGGTCCAGCCGTCGCCGTCGGCGAGCAGATAGATGTTCACATGGTTGAGGCGGAACGGCAGCTTCAGCCGCGCCCACAGCACGCCGGGGGCCACCTCCACGACCTGGTCGTGGCCGGGATGGTTCTCCCAAGGGTATCGCAGTGCCTCCGCCGAAGAGGGAAGGCTGTCGGTCTTCGTATGCATGCTACCGACTTAGCGGGACCCGGGCCGCCGCGCCAGCCGAAAAATCAGATAGTCGTCCGGAGAATGGGGTGGAATAGCACCCGAATTCCGTAGCCCGGATCAAGCCGGGCTACGGATCGCACAGAGGCGTTGCTAGGCGGCGCGGATGTTCGACAGGAAGCCGTCGATTTCGGAGCGCAGCACGTCGGCCTCGCGGCGCAGCGCGTCCGAGGCGCTGAGGACTTCGCCGGCCGCGGCGCCGGCCTCGGCCGAAGCGGTCGAGACGCCGACGATGTTGCTCGACACCTCGCTGGTGCCGCCGGCGGCATGCTGGATGTTGCGGGCGATCTCGCGGGTCGCCGCGCCCTGCTCCTCGACCGCGGCGGCGATCGCGGTGGTGACGTCGTTGATCTCGCCGATCGTGCTCGAGATGTTGCGGATCGCGGTGACCGCCGTCGTAGTCACCTCCTGCATGCTGACGATCTGCTGGCGGATTTCCTCGGTCGCCTTGGCGGTCTGGCTCGCAAGGTTCTTCACCTCGGAGGCGACGACGGCAAAGCCGCGGCCGGCCTCGCCGGCGCGCGCCGCCTCGATGGTGGCGTTGAGCGCCAGCAGATTGGTCTGCGAGGCGATGGTCTGGATCAGGTCGACCACGACGCTGATGCGTGCGGCATTGTCGGCAAGCCCCTGCATGGTGGTGTCGGTGGCGCTGGCTTCCTCGACCGCCTTGCGGGCGATCTCCGCCGAGGTGACGACCTGGCGGCCGATCTCGGCAATCGACGACGACAGCTCCTCGGTGCCGGCCGACACCGTCTGCACGTTGACCGAGGTCTCCTCGGCGGCCGAGGCGACCGCGTTGACCAATGCGCTCGACTGGTCGGCGGTCGCCGACATGCTCTGCGCGGTCGACTGCATCGAGTTCGCCGCGCTCTGCAGGCTGCCGAGCGCGGTGCGGACCGTCGATTCGAACGTCGCGATCTGCTTCTCCATGCGCGAGGCACGCTCGGCCTTCGCGGAGCGGTCCTTGTTCTGTTTTTCGGTGAGCTCGCGGCCCTCGATCATGCTCTCGCGGAACACCTGCAGCGCGTCGGCCATGACGGCGATCTCGTCGCGCTGGCGGCTCTGCGGGATCTCGGTGTCGAGGTCGCCGTCGGACAACAGCTGCATCGAGCGCTGCAGGCCGCGGATGCGGCGCAGGATGTTGCGCCCGACATAGAGCCAGACGAACAGGAACGAGCCGACCAGCGTCAGCGCGCCGAGCCCGATCATCACCGTGGTCGCGAGCGAGATCTGCTGCCGCGCCTGGAAGGTCGAAGAGTCGGTTTCCTTCTGAACGGCGTCGACCAGCTGCTGGACGCTGATGCCGAGCCCGACATTGAGCTTGCGGGTCTCTTCCAGGATGGTCTGGCCGTAGTCGATCGAGTCGAGCTCCTTCTGGCGAATCTTGAACACGCCGGTTTTGCCTTCGCCAAGCACCAGAAGCTTCTGCGCGGTGTCGCGCACGGCAACGATCGCCGGATTGTTCGGCAGATCCTCGAGGTTGGACTTGATCCGCTCGCGGCCTTTCTTGAACTCCGCCTCGATCGCATCGAGCGTCTCGCTGGAACTCGCCGACAGCGCCGCGGTCATGTCGGCCGCCATCGAATTGCCGATGGACAGCACGTTGCTGATCTGACCGACGGTGCGGGCCGCTTCCGTGGCATCGTCCGCGGAGACTTCGGCCGCGGCGAGGATGGCGTTGAGCCGGGTCTGCGCGTCGAGCATCGCCGGACCGGCGGCGGACGCGAAGGCCGCCTGCGCCTTGCGCAGCGCGTTGTACTGCTTGTCGCGCAGTGCGCCGACGTCGAGCCGCTCATGCGCGGCGGAGATCAGGCTCCTGGTCGCCTCGTCGGTGTTCTTGACGTTCTCCTGCAGCGCGCTGACGACGGACTTGTCGGCGCCGAGTTCGATGATCTCGCCAAGCTTGGCATTGGTTTGCTGCGCGACCTCCTGCACCTTCTTGGTGCGATCGTTCAGCGCATCCTCGCTTTGCACGGCGAGCAGGCCGGGTCCCTGGGCCGCGAGCGAGGCGCTCTGCGCGGAAAGCTGCAGGCTCGCGGCGAGCCGCGGAATGTCGCGGCCGGAGAGATCGCTCATGGTGCCGCCGAGCTGATGCAGCACGATGCCGGCGCCTGCGCTGATCACGAGCGCCATGCCCGCGATCACGGCGAATGCCGCGAACAGGCTGCCCCTGACGCCCATCTGCGGCAGGCGGATACGCTTGAGATTTGGTTTGCCGAGCTTGAACCGAAACGCCATTGCCCCGTATCCCCCTGGCCCACTACAAGCGGCCACTACTCTTGGATGTTTCCCCGGCGCGGGAGTATCAATGCGGCGGGTTAACAAAATCGGGAAAATTGCGACGATCTGCCGGATTTTTCGGCGCTGCCGCGTGTCGGCGCGGTGTTGGTTCGCTGTGCGGAATCGATGCGCGCGATCGGACGCAAAAAGGCCGGCGTGAGCCGGCCTTTCCACTCTCGGTTGTGGTGGTCGGTAACCTCAGTAGCGGCCGTAAGCGGGACCGCCGAGGTTGCCGAGGTTGAAGCGGTAGTTGAGGCCCGCCTTCACCGTGTGCTCGTCATTGTGGAAGCTGCCGACCGGCACCAGCGCGCCGGGTGCGGTGAAGCGGCTGTCGCCGAAGTCGTAGTACTGGTACTCGACCTTGGCCGACCAGTTCGGCGCGAACATGTATTCGGCGCCGCCGCCGATGGTCCAGCCGTTGCTGTGGTTGTCGCTAAGCGCGAAGGGGACCTGCGCGCCGCCCAGCGTCACCGTTTCGTTGTTGTCGGAATAGGCGTAACCGCCCTTCACATAGATCAGGCCCGGGCCCCAGGTGTAGCCGACCCGGCCGGTGATCGAGGCGATACCGCGCTGGTTGTTGTTGTAGACGTAACCGCCCGGGAAGATCGCATTGAGCTGGTGGCCGCCGACCCAGGAATACTGGCCTTCGAGGCCGATCACCCACATCGGCGACAGCTGCCAGTCGTAGCCGCCCTGGACGCCGCCCATGAAGCGGGCGCTGGAGTCCGACAGCGCGAGGCCGTTGAACGTGTTGTTCTGCGAGAACACGCCGCCGAGATGGCCGCCGAGATAGAAGCCGGTCCAGTTGTAGAGCGGCGCGGCGTAAACAGGCGCGGGCGCCTTCTGGTAATAGCCACGGGAGCCGAGGTCGGCGGCCTGGGCGGTCGCGCCAAAGGCAGCGACGGCTGCGGTTGCGAGCAGGAACTTCTTCATGGGGCAGTCTCCGGACAAGTCATGAGGCGCGGCGTGAATGGCGCCATCCATGGCGATGCGTTAGACCGCATTTGAATAAAATTTCTCACCGAAAGGCGGCTTGGAGCGTTAAGTCGCAGGCGTAGCGGCGAAACGTTTTGTTGTGCCTAACGAATGCTTAAGCGGGAATGACGGAAGGCCTAACCGCCGGGCGCGATGCGCTTGTTCCGTTAACCAAGCCGTCTGCTAGTCGAGCCGCTTGCGCACGTCGTCGCGCATCTGCTCGCGAAACGCCTGGCGGCGTGCGGCGCGATCCTTGACCGGAACGTCGTGGCGATCGAACACGTCGAACTTCTCCAGGATCGGATAGTGCTCGCTCGCCATCGCCAGCACGCGCAGCAGCGCGGCGACCTTCGGGGTCGGGCCGGTGACTTCCCACTTGCGGAGCTTTTCAGCGCCGCCGGCCGCCGGCAACCCGCACAGCTTCGCCATGTCCGCCGCCGTCAGATTGCGGCCGAGCGCCTCGCCGAGATGTTCGCGCAGTTTCTTCAGTTCTGGGCCAGTCACTCTTGGGTCCGTTCCGCGACTTTGAAGTGTGAAGTGAATCACATGACGTGATCAAGGCGCAGGCTATACGCCGCGCATGCGACTTCTAGAGCCTTTTCCGTTTCGATTGAATCGGAACGTAGCTTTAGATTCTTGTTTTGACGCGTTTTCTTCACGCGAACCGGCACCCGCTTCGCTCGAAAACGCTTCTCGAAGGAAACCATCATGCACGGCATCATCGAAAGCCTGAGCCCCGAACACGGACAGATCGATTGGAAATGGGTCGGCAGTGTGTTCGCGTTCTACGTGGTGCTGATGATCGGCGGGGCGGGTCTGCTGCTCGCGCATTGATGCGATGTGTTTGGGACAGGCTGTTATTCGGCGCACGGTTTGCTCCCGATCGGCGCCGAAGGTTGACCCCGGACAACCCAGCCGAACTCCTTGAACCATCACCCAAATGTTCATCACGTATAGGGTCAATGTTGTAAGCCGATGGGGGCCAAAGTTCGCGCTTATCTACACATCGCGATCGACGGGACATTCTACCTTACGACAAGTCGGGAGTATTGATCGGCGGTAACCGCCGCGAAAAGTAGCAGTCTGCCTGACGTTCATTGATAAGCGGCCGCAGCTGTAGACTCGGGTTAAGGTGAAGCAATCGATCTTCAAACGTGCTTCGCCTTGAGCCAATGCAGTTGCCGGCGATGCAACAGTAACAGCTGCGCCAAGTGTCTTTACGCGAAGCCTCGAATTTCTACCTAAGATCCATGAAAAGCTGGATGACTGCTTCCGGGTGGACGCTCCATTTCAAACACCCGGTCCTGCGTGACCTCTACGTAGTCTCCACCCCGCCCAGATCTCAATATTGGGTTTGCGAGCGCCGTCTGATAAACGCCATCCTTGATAAGGGATTTGTCGATGTAAACTGCCACAACCTCGCCCAAGACCAGCCACCCCTGCACCTTCTCGCCTCTGGCGTTCTTAAACTGGACAATTTCAGTGACCTTGCATTCCATGGCAGCTCGACTTTCACGAACTCGGGGCACCTTGACGTGCCGGCTTGCCGCAGTCGCCAGCCCGGCAACGTCGAACTCACTCACACCGTGCGGGACAGGTGCCGCCGTCCTGTTCATCTGATCACCAAGATCTTTGGTCACGAGATTCCAGACAAATTCGCCCGTCTCTGAAACATTCTTGACGCTGTCTTTCCAAGCGATGGATGCAAAGCCCAAGATCGGCGGGTCGTAGTTGAAGGCATTAAAAAAGCTGTACGGCGCCAAATTAAGTTGCCCACTCTTGCTCTGAGATGAGATCCAGCCGATCGGGCGCGGCGCAATGATTGCGTTGAAAGGATTATGTCTCAGACCATGACCTTGCGACGGTTCATAGTAATGAATATCCTCGAGATTCATGATTTCTAGCCCTGTGTGAAATTGGAAATGAGCGATAGGGGTGAGATCATCCATGCTTCAAGCTGTAAGAACGCATTGGGCTGACGTCGCCAAGAGCATCGCCGAGAGCAAGCTATGCTCGAGCGTTCATACCTCTTTCCCCGTTGTTTATCCGACAGCCTCCTTCGCAGCGTGAGCGCTGGCCCAAAGAGATCCAGGGTTGGTCCGATCGGGATAGAGTGCAAGCATCCGGTCATAAAGCTGCCGAGCCGTCTCGCTCTCATTGTTGAGTTCATCGAAGTCGCGAATGTACTGGCGCGTCGCGTCGATGCGGCTCGGGCTGTGGTCGGGATCGAGCGGACTGTGGCCCACGATGACCGCGGTCGGATTTAGCGCAGCGCAAACTGGCTCCTTCTCTTCGATCTACTTCCGAAACTTCGAGATGTTTTCGCTCAGCCAGCCCGCGGCAGACCGCGGTGCGTGGCCCGTCAAATTTTCAACCGTTGACGTCGTTTCAGCGAGCGCCGAATCGCGGAAAAGACGATCCAGCCCGACCAGCAAGTCAGCCACAAATTCATTCAGTCCCGAGGCGAGCAGTTTTTCGCGTTGCTCTGCGGCGCTTCGCTGCTGATATGTGACGGTCCGCCCAAGTAGTTTCGATATTTCTTCGGCGATCTCCGGCATGCTCACCGCCCGTGGCCCGGTCAGGTGACAGGCGCGCTGAGCAGTCGGGTGTGCGTCGTCCAGAAGAGCAGCGCGCGCGACATCCGCAACGTCGCGTGTGTCGATCAAATTAACCAATCCATCGCCCGCCGCGCCGCCCCATGAGTCATCGGCAACTTGAGCGCCCGCCCGTGCCAGGACATCGACGAAGGTTGATGGACGCAAAACCGTGTAGCCGATGTCGAGAGTCGCGAGATGCGCCTCAATTTGCATGTGCCAGTCCATCGGATGCAACCGAGAGGGCGGACCCATCGCGGACAATTTTACGATGTGACCGACGCCTGCGCCGACAGCTGCATCGATCAGTGCAATCTCGTTGCCGACTTGCCGAGGTGAGGTGCCGTGGGCAAGAAAAAGCCGATCGGCGCCACGCAAGGCGTCCTTGAGACTAGACGGTACATCGAAATCTACCACCGCAAGAGAAACATCGGAGGGAACGCGCTGTACGTCCGGATTCCGGGTCAGCGCCACCAAATCAAGAGGTTCGGATACCAGGCTTGCGATGAGGGCTGAGCCAACGCGTCCTGTGGCGCCGGCGACGGCGATGCGGGGGCGACTGTCGTTGGTCCGGGAGGATTTGAGCATTGAGTATCCTTTGGTATCTTGGACCGATCAGTCCAAGACTTTTGGAACGATCGTTCCAGTATGTCAAGCGAGAATTCCATGAGCGGAAAGCCCCAATTTGACGACAATGCCGTGATCAGCTCCGCGATGGAGATCTTCTGGCGCCATGGCTACGCAGCATCGTCGATCGATCAACTGACGACCGCGATGGGTCTGTCGCGCTCGAGCATGTACAAGCGGTTTCGGGACAAGGACGGCTTGTTCCAGGAGGTTCTTTCGACCTACGCCGAGCGCGTTCTGAAGCGGATGAATGCGGTTCAAGCCAGTACGAAGCGCCAGCAGCTTGAAGCTCTCTTTCACGAATTCCTGCCCAGAGAGGGCAAGACGGCGCGCCCCCCCGGCTGCATGCTCGTTCGATCCTGCACGGAAATGGCCGATCTGCCACCTGCGAGCCAAGCGGTCGCGCGGGAAGGTGTCTTGGGCCAGCGCGCCATCCTCAGCAAAATCTTGCGCGATGCGGTCGCCAGCGGAGAATTGGCCCCGTCTTCCGACGTCGCCGGTCTGTCGTGGCACTTCCTCGGCGTGTTGCAGGCCATGATGAACTTGCCGCAGGCCGGCGCCACGTCCGGAGAGCTTCGCCGAGTTGTCGAACTTGCGATGCTGGCATGGCCATCGGCACCAGCAGCTGCGGCGCCTCAACGGTCTGGCAAACGGAGATCATCCAGCGCAAGGCCTGGCGAGGTCAGGATGCCGAGGCGCGCCGGCAGGAACGAAGACCGTTCATAAGAGGACTCTTCACATCCGACCAGAAACGTCGGCGCCAAGCGCACGCCCCACGCGAGGGCAACTCGGATGCGTGCCCGCTCCCAGGAAACACCATCACCCTTGCTTGCTGGCAACGATCCAGCAAGCGTCTGCGCCTCTGACTTGAGCCCTTTCAGTTCAGTCTTCTGCGCCTGCGTGTTATTCGGCGCACGGTTTGCCCCCCGATCGGCGCCGAAAGTTGACCCAGCCAACACAGCCGAACTCCTTGAACCCATCACCCAAATGTTCATCACCCATGGGGTGCCGATGGGGGCCAAAGTTCGGCGCTTATTTATGGACGCGGAATCGCGGGATGTTGGATCGGACGCGCTTGGACATTGAGCAGTTCAAGGAAACCATGGTCTGTGTGGCACTTTCGTGTGGCACTCAGGTCCGAATTTCCAATAAAATCAATGGATCCAATAGGAAAGGTGGTGCTGCCAGACAGGATTGAACTGTCGACCTCTCCATTACCAATGGAGTGCTCTACCACTGAGCTACGGCAGCATGCCCGGGAAAAATTGAATCGGCCCCAAGGGCCCGTCCAAGCGGGCGGTTCTTGCCACAGGCCTCCCGTTGGCGCAAGCGAAACAGCGCCGCTGTTGCCGACGAAATCGGCAGAAACTGACGTTCCTGGCCGGTGATTCTGCCCAATCCGGCCGATTCCGGTCCGATTGGGTTCCGATCGTGCCGGGAGGCCGGATTTCGCCCTGCCGCCGAATCATGCCGCCTGGCGCAACAGGCCGACCGGGCAGGGTGCGCGGGCGGCGGCCATTGGCTATGTTCGGCCTCGCGGAAGGCGCGACGGCGGTTCGAGAGTTTTGCAATGACAGGTGAGCACGACAAGGGCGGCGGGCAGGCCGGAGCCCGCGTGAAGGATTCACGTCAGGATCGTCTCAAGCTGGCGCTGCGCGAAAATCTGAAGCGGCGAAAATCGCAGGCGCGCGGTCGCGAGGATGTGGCTTCCGAACCATCCCAAGCCTCGCTAGATGACGCCTCGTTGGATGACGGCTCAGGAGAAGACGGCGCGCGAGACGACGCCGGCGGAAGCGAGCCGGGCCGCTAGAGCGATTTCTGCGAGATGGACATCAGTTCGTGCAGAAAATCCGGCAAAACGACAAGCCAGGGCCTGGGTTCTGGTTCTAGTGAGAATCGAAACTCCGGCCGGTTGGCATTTGTTGCAACAAGAAGAGAGTCGCCGAGATGGCCATGGATGAGACGACGATCGATCGGCTGAACGCCACCGCCACCGCCTTCCCGCGCCATGAGCAGACCTTTCCGACCCTGACGGGGCACGAGATCGAGCGGATGCGCCGCTTCGGCGAGCCGCGCTCGTATGGGGATGGCGAGGCGCTGTTCGAGACCGGCCAGCCGGGGCCCGGCATGTTCGTGGTGCTGTCGGGCTGCGTGTCGATCTCCCAGCGCGATGGCCTCGGCCGTGTCACGCCGATCATCGACCAGGGGCCGGGGCAGTTCCTTGCCGAGATCGGCCAGCTCTCGGGCCGCGCCGCGCTGGTCGACGGCCATGCCGACGGCCCCGTCGAGACGCTGTTGCTGCCGCCCGAGCGGCTGCGTGCGCTGCTGGTCGCCGAGGCCGACCTCGGCGAGCGCATCATGCGCGCGCTGATCCTGCGCCGCGTCAGCCTGATCCAGGGCGGCGCCGGCGGGCCGGTGCTGATCGGCTCCGCGTCGGTCGGCAACATGGCGCCGCTGCAGAATTTCCTGGCGCGTAACGGCCAGCCGCATCACGTCCTCGATCCCGAGACCGACAAGGATGCCGCCGACCTCGTCGCGCGCTATTCGCCGACCCGCGCCGAGCTGCCGCTGGTGGTCTGTCCGAACGGCACGGTGCTGCGCAATCCGTCCGAGACCGCGCTTGCGATGGCGCTCGGCATGATCGGCAACAGTGCGCAAGACAAGGTCTACGATGTCGCGGTGGTCGGCAGCGGCCCGGCCGGGCTCTCCACCGCGGTCTACGCGGCTTCCGAGGGCCTGTCGGTCGCGGTGTTCGATTCCCGCGCCTTCGGCGGCCAGGCCGGCGCCAGCATGCGGATCGAGAACTATCTGGGCTTCCCGACCGGCATCACCGGCCAGGCGCTGGCCGGGCGCGCCTTCAACCAGGCGCAGAAATTCGGCGCCGAGATGCTGATCCCGGTCTCGATCAAATCGCTCGACTGCTCGAAGGCGTCGGGCGCGTTCACGCTCGCCACCGGCTGCGGGCACACGCTGCGCGCCAAGTCGGTGGTGGTCGCGAGCGGCGCGCGCTATCGCCGGCCGGCGATCGACAATCTCGAGAGCTATGAGGGCCGCGGCGTCTGGTACTGGGCCTCGCCGATCGAGGCGCGGCTCTGCGCCAACCAGGATGTCGTGCTGGTCGGCGGCGGCAACTCCGCGGGCCAGGCCGCGGTTTACCTGTCGGCGCATGCGCGCCGGGTCAACATGATGATCCGCGGCGGCGGGCTCGGGGCCAGCATGTCGCGCTATTTGATCGAGCGCATCGAGGCGACGCCGAACATCGAACTGATGTTCAACACCGAGGTGATCGGGCTCGAAGGCGCGGAGACGCTGGAGCGCGTGCGCTGGCGCAGCCGGCTCGCGCCCGACGAGTTCACCATGGATATCCGCAATCTCTTCCTGTTCGTCGGCGCCGATCCGGCGACCGGCTGGCTCGAGGGCTGCGGCGTGCAGGTCGACCGCGGCGGCTTCGTGATGACCGGCGTGCAGAACGGCGAGGGCGCGCCCGCCGTGCCGCTGCTCGAGACCACGGTGCCCGGCGTGTTCGCGGTCGGCGACGTCCGCTCCGGTTCGGTCAAGCGCGTCGGCGGCGCGATCGGCGAGGGCGCGCAGGTCGTCGCCGCGCTGCACGGCTATCTCGCCGACGACGGCAGTCCGTCGCTGTAGGGATGTCGATACGACACTATCCCCGTCATCCTGAGGAGCCGCGAAGCGGCGTCTCGAAGGATGAATCGGCCACAGTGCGGCCGTGCATCCTTCGAGGCTCGCCCAACGGCGCAATTGCGCCGCAAGGCTCGCGCCTCCAGCGACAAAGGCGAAGCCTTTGCGCGGGGATGACGGGTCAAAAACGGCGCACAAGGTAAGGGGTCGCAAATGACAAAAGGCTGCACCCATATCGCCGGCATCCAGGATGTCACGCCGAGTGCGCTTGGCTGCGAGGAGTGCCTGAAGAGCGGCAGCCGCTGGCTGCATTTGCGGATCTGCCGCACCTGCGGCCATGTCGGCTGCTGCGACGACTCGCCGAACCGGCATGCGACGGCGCATTTCCACGCCACCGGCCATCCCGTGATCGAAGGCTACGATCCGCCGGAAGGCTGGGGCTGGTGCTATGTCGACGAGGTGCTGTTCGACCTGTCGGAGCGCAAGACGCCGCATAACGGGCCGATCCCGCGCTATTATTGAGTCGAGTTCTCACGAGGCGCACGCGCCGCGGCGTATGACATCGGTGCGAAATTTTTCAGCAACAGCTGGCATCAACGCATTTTCATGCGATGTCGGCCATCCTGCCATCGACCATGTAGCAATTTTCAAAAACACATCGTAACGTGGTGCGGGTTCTCAACGGGGAGTGCGCCACATGACGACGCTGGTACTTGTGCACGTCATTATCAGCCTGATTGCAATCGTCGCCGGTGTCATCGTGATGTTCGGCCTGCTCGGCTCGCGCGCAATGCCCGGGTTGACCGCGATCTTCCTCGTCCTCACGATCCTGACCAACGCCACCGGCTTCGTGATCCCGCCTCTGGTGACCGAGAAGCTGCTGCCGTCGCACATCATCGGCGGCCTCTCGCTGGTGCTGCTCGCGATCGCCTGCATCGCGCTGTATGCGATGCAGCTCAAGGGCGCCTGGCGCCCGATCTATATCGTGACCGCGATGGTCTCGCTCTATCTCAACGTCTTCGTGCTGGTCATCCAGAGCTTCCTCAAGGTGCCCGCGCTGCAGGCGCTGGCGCCGGCCGTGCCGCCGAACCCGCCGTCCGGGCCGGTGTTTGCGGTGGTGCAGGGCATCGTGCTGGTGTTCTTTGCCGTGGTGATCATCGGCGCGTGGCGCCGGTTCCGGCCGGTCACATTCGCCTGAACCGGGCCGGATGACATCATTTCGCGGCGACGCACCGCATAGAAGATGATGTGCGGTGGCGTGTGCGGCATGCGCCGTCGCCCGAGGTGCGCTCACGCCGGGCGTGGGCGGACCAAGAAATCAGCAACAAGAGGAGCAATCAAATGCCCACCATCACCACCAAAGACGGCGTCGAGATTTTCTACAAGGATTGGGGCTCGGGTCAGCCGATCGTGTTCAGCCATGGCTGGCCGCTGTCGTCGGACGACTGGGACGCGCAGATGCTGTTCTTCGTGGGGCACGGCTTTCGTGTCGTCGCCCATGACCGCCGCGGCCACGGCCGCTCCGCCCAGGTTGCCGATGGCCATGACATGGATCACTACGCCGACGACCTCGCGGCCGTCACCGCGCATCTCGACCTGAAGAATGCCGTCCATGTCGGCCATTCCACCGGCGGCGGCGAGGTGGTGCATTACATCGCCCGCCACGGCGAGAGCCGGGTGGCAAAGGCCGCGATCCTCAGCGCGGTGCCGCCCCTGATGGTGCAGACCGCGGCCAATCCCGGCGGCCTGCCCAAGTCGGTGTTCGACGGTCTGCAGGCGCAGCTCGCGGCCAACCGCTCGCAGTTCTACCGCGATCTCCCGGCGGGGCCGTTCTATGGCTACAACCGGCCCGGCGCAAAGCCGTCGGAGGCCGTGATCCAGAACTGGTGGCGGCAGGGCATGATGGGCGGTGCCAAGGCGCATTACGACGGCATCGTCGCGTTCTCGCAGACCGACTTCACCGAGGATCTGAAGAAGATCACCGTGCCGGTGCTGGTGATGCATGGCGACGACGACCAGATCGTGCCCTACGCCGATTCCGCCCCGCTGTCGGCCAAGCTCCTGAAGAACGGCACGCTGAAGACCTACAAGGGTTTTCCGCATGGCATGCCGACCACGGAAGCCGAGACCATCAACAAGGATCTGCTGGCGTTCATCAAGGGGTGAGGCGGCTGGCGCTGCGCGTCGTACTGCTTGTCCCAACGCCGCGCAGCTTCACCCCCTCCAAAGTGAGGCTGCCACCGACGGCAAGGTTCCCGCCTTGGCGGGGCCATTGCGAGCGAGGAGAGATTTCGGAATAATGGAAATTTATCCCTGATTTGCCCGGCGTGTCAAGTTGCCTTGCCGATCCCGGGTGCCGTCGGCATGCTTTGCATGGGGTTGTTTTCGATATTTTGCCTGTGCGCTCGCCGGTTCCCCTGAGCGGGGGGCCTTGAGGCCATGCGGTACCGCCCGCGGCCGCAAGGCGTTATAAGGACCGTCATGTCCCCGCCTGCCCCCCTGAAACTGATTGCCCTCGATGCCGATGACCTCGCTGTCATCTCCGCCCATGTGCAGGACGCCCACGTCCAGCCCGCCGACATCGTCTGGCGGCAGGACGAGAAGCGCCTCGTGGTCGGCCTGAACCGGCTGGACTGGGAGCAGACCTTGGCCGGTGCCACTTCTTCGCGCCGGCTGATCGCGGCGCTCCGGTTCGACCGGGTGCTGGCATGCAAGTCGCGCAATATCGACCTGGAGGCGCCGGAGGCCACCCTGGAACTGCTCGGGATCGAATTCCATGCCTCCGACCCGCCGGGCGGCAGCGCGCTGCTGATGTTCGGCCAGGGGGCGGCGCTGCGGCTCGATGTCGAGTGCCTGGAGTGCGAATTGACCGATCTCGGGCCCGACGATCTCGGGGTGGGGCCGGCGTAGTCCTTCGCCGGGACGACGGGGAGATTGCGTGCCCCCAAGGGTTGACGGCCATTATCCGCCGCGCCATTGAGCAGGGACCCAAAGTCCTCTTCAGAAAGCCGCCATGCCCGTTCGCCTGGACCGACAGAGCGCCGATTTCGAGCAACGCTTCCGCGAATTCCTGGCGGCCAAGCGCGAGGTATCGGCCGACGTCGAGCGCGCCACCCGCGCCATCGTCGATGACGTGGCCGCCCGCGGCGATGCGGCGCTCCTCGAGGCGACCAAGAAGTTCGACCGGCTCGAACTCGACGCAGCTGGCCTGCGCATCACCGCCGCCGAGATCGACGCCGCGGTGGCGGCGTGCGACGCCAAGACCGTCGAGGCGCTGACATTCGCGCGCGACCGGATCGAGACCTTTCACCGCCGCCAGCTGCCCAAGGACGAGCGCTTCACCGATGCCGCCGGCGTCGAGCTCGGCTGGCGCTGGAGCGCGGTCGATGCGGTCGGACTTTACGTGCCTGGCGGGACCGCGGCCTATCCGTCCTCGGTGCTGATGAATGCGGTGCCGGCCCGGGTCGCCGGCGTGCCGCGGGTCGTGATGGTGGTGCCGGCGCCGGACGGCAAGCTCAACCCGCTGGTGCTCGCTGCCGCCCATCTCGGCGGTGTCTCGGAAATCTACCGCGTCGGCGGCGCCCAGGCGGTGGCGGCGCTGGCCTACGGCACTGCGACCATCGCCCCGGTCGCCAAGATCGTCGGCCCCGGCAACGCCTATGTCGCCGCGGCCAAGCGACAGGTGTTTGGCAAGGTCGGCATCGACATGATCGCCGGCCCCTCCGAGGTGCTCGTGATATCAGACGACACCGGCAATGCGGACTGGATCGCGGCCGATCTCCTGGCGCAGGCCGAGCATGACGTCAGCGCGCAGTCGATCCTGATCACCGACAGCGCGCGGCTCGCGGCTGATGTCGAGCGCGCGGTCGAGGCGCAGCTTGCGACGCTGCCGCGTGCGGCGATTGCGCGCGCCTCGTGGGATGATTTCGGCGCCGTGATCATGGTGGCAAAGCTCGACGACGCGGTCGAGCTCGCCAATGCGATCGCGGCCGAGCATCTGGAGATCATGACCGCGGACGCCGAGGGCCTGTCGAAAAAGGTCCGCAACGCCGGGGCGATCTTCCTCGGGCCCCATACCCCGGAGGCGATCGGCGACTATGTCGGCGGCTCCAACCACGTGCTGCCGACCGCGCGCTCGGCGCGGTTCTCCTCGGGCCTCGGGGTGCTTGACTTCATGAAGCGAACCTCGATCCTGCGCTGCGGGCCGGATCAGCTTCGCGCGCTCGGGCCCGCCGCGATGACGCTTGGCCAGGCCGAGGGTCTCGATGCCCATTCACGTTCCGTCGGATTGCGCCTCAACCTCTCATGAACAAGCCACCAGACGACGAGGATTCCAACAATCGCATCGTCGCGGTGACGCTCGACGAGGAATCGATCGGCCGTTCCGGGCCCGACATCGAGCACGAGCGGGCGATCGCCATCTACGACCTGGTCGAGCAGAACCTGTTCGCGCCCGAAGGCGCAGCCGGGCCGGGGCCCTACACCCTGCACATCGCGATCACCGGCAACCGGCTGATGTTCGATATCAGGAAAGAAGACGGCACGCCCGTGGTGGCGCATCTGCTGTCGCTGACGCCGTTCCGCCGCGTCGTGAAGGACTACTTCATGATCTGCGACAGCTACTATCAGGCGATCCGTACCGCGACACCGGACAAGATCGAGGCCATCGACATGGGCCGCCGCGGCATCCATGACGAGGGCTCGCGCACGCTACAGGAGCGGCTCAAGGGCAAGGTGCGGGTCGATTTCGAGACCGCGCGGCGGCTGTTCACGCTGATCACTGTGCTGCACTGGAAGGGTGAAGGCGCATGATCGTCGCAACGATGATGGACGGGGTTCTGCCCCGGCCAAAAAAAGCCTGATCGCATGGAAGCGCCGCGCGCGCGCTCCCCGCAGGCCGTGCTGTTCGCATGCGGGCACAACGCCGTGCGCTCGCCGATGGCCGAAAGCCTGCTGCAGCAGATGTTCCCGCAAGGCGTCTATGTCCGCTCGGCCGGCGTGAAGAAGGGCGAGCTCGATCCGTTCGCGGTCGCCGTGATGGCCGAGTTCGGCCAGGACATTTCCAGCCACAAACCGCAGACCTTCGAGGAGCTCGAGGACTGGGAGGGGTTGAACTTCGACCTCATCATCACGCTGTCGCCCGAGGCACACCACAAGGCGCTGGATCTGACCCGGACCCTCGCCGCCGCTGTCGAATACTGGCCGACCCCTGATCCGACCGGCACCAGCGGCAATCGCGAGCAGAAGCTCGCCGCCTATCGCGAGGTCTGCGACGGCCTGTTGCTGCGCATCCGCCGCCGCTTTACCAAGGCCGGCGTCGCGAACCTGTGAGGCTCAGCGCAGGGACCCGCGTGTTCCGATTCGCAAGGTCCGCCGCTTGTCGCCAGACTGACAAACAGCTGTGCTTATGGGGCCTTGTCGCCCACGGGGAAGCGCGATTCGCGACCGGTTCCAAGGTTGTGCATCCATGCCCCATCCGATAGGTTCCGCCCGCGTCCGTCCCCCCGATTCAGCCCAAAAGCCCGCATGCTAGGCCGTCCCAAATTCGTTCTTGCTTCCGGTTCGCCGCGGCGGCTGGCCCTGCTCAACCAGGCCGGCATCGAGCCCGACGCGCTGCGTCCGGCCGATGTCGACGAGACCCCGCGGCGGGGCGAGTTGCCGCGCGCCTGCGCCAACCGCCTGGCGCGTGCGAAGGCGGACGCGGCGCTGAAGTCGGTGCAGCTCGACGACGATCTGCGCGGCTCCTTCATCATTTCCGCCGACACCGTGGTCGCGGTCGGCCGCCGCATCCTGCCGAAAGCCAATCTGGTCGACGAGGCCGCGCAGTGCCTGCGCTTGCTGTCGGGCCGCAACCACCGCGTCTACACCGCAATCTGCGTGGTGACGCCGCGCGAAGCGTTCCGCCAGCGCCTGGTCGAGACGCGCGTGCGCTTCAAGCGGCTCAGCGACGACGACATCCAGGCCTATATCGGCTCCGGCGAATGGCGCGGCAAAGCCGGCGGCTATGCCGTGCAGGGCATCGCCGGATCCTTCGTGGTCAAGATGGTCGGCTCCTACACCAACGTGGTCGGCCTGCCGCTCTACGAGACCGTGACCCTGCTCGGCGGTGAGGGCTTTCCGATCCGCCACGGCTGGCTCAACGCCGTCGCGGTGTGATCCGCCTTCGCGCGGCTGCGGCGCCTGCAACGCTCCCGCAAGCAAGCGGGAGAGGGCACGCGGCGGAACATGCGGCCGCCTCCTCGATTGCCAATTGGTGTAAGCTGCGCCGAAGCCATGACCGACCAAGCCCGAACGCCCCCGGCCACCGGGCGCACCTGCCCGATCTGCGGCAAGCCCGCCCAGCAGGCCTTTCTCCCGTTCTGCTCGTCGCGCTGCCGCGACGTCGATCTCAACCGCTGGCTGAGCGGCCGCTATGTCGTTCCCGGCCGCGATGACGACGCGGAGGACCCGGAATAGCCAAGATTTCCCAACAAGTTGGGGAAACAACGCCGGGCGGGCGGCGCCCGGCGAAGCGTTTCGCGAAGCCGGGTGGACACGACGCCCCGACCTCTCTATAAACCGCCCGCTCGCTGCGGCCTTTTCGGCCCCGCGGGTATGCCCAGGTAGCTCAGTTGGTAGAGCATGCGACTGAAAATCGCAGTGTCGGTGGTTCGATCCCGCCCCTGGGCACCATTCCCTTCGCAGCAATTCTGACTGGCCCAGCAACGCATTCGGACGATCTGGAACGCAAGGCAGGAACCTGGCGGGCGGCCAACCGGTTTGCAGCGGCGAGCATCTTGATCCGGTGCCACAATTTGGCGCCGTATCGTCAGGGCGCTCCCGCGCCTGAAGGACGTTGCGACATGACTAGGCGATTCAAGGTCGGCGATCACGTCAGATGGAATTCGGAGGCTGGCCACGTCTCGGGCACCATCACCGCGGTCCACACCAGCGATTTCGACTACAAGGGGCACATGCACCGCGCCTCGGAGGCCGATCCGCAGTACGAAATCAAGAGCGACAAGACCGATCACGTCGCGGCGCACAAGGGCAGCGCGCTCCATCATGCCTAGCACAGGCGCGGCGCTGCCGTTCTTCACGATCGGTCATTCCAACCGCAGTCTCGAGGACTTCGTCGTCCTCCTCACGACGGCGAGGATCGACCGTGTCGTCGACATCAGAACGGTGCCGCGGTCGCGGACCAATCCGCAGTTCAACAAGGACACGCTCCCCGATCCGCTGGCCGCCGCCGCCATCTCGTACGAACATCTGGCCGATCTCGGCGGGCTGCGCGGCAAGGCGCGAAGCGTGCCGCCTTCGGTTAACGGATTCTGGAGCAACGAGAGCTTCCACAACTACGCCGACTACGCGCTGTCGCCGCAGTTCCACGCGAGCCTGCAGCATTTGCGCGACGAGGGCCTCCGGCAACGCTGCGCGATCATGTGCTCGGAAGCGGTGTGGTGGCGCTGCCACCGCCGCATCGTCGCCGACTATCTCATTGCGTCCGGCGAGACCGTCGTCCACCTCATGGGGGAGGGCCGCCAGGAGCCCGCCCGCCTCACTGAAGGCGCCGTCGTGCAAGGCGATGGTACGGTAGTCTATCCGGCGACCGGTCAACTGGACTTGTGAGGCCTGCGAAACCTGCGGCTGCACCCTTGCATTGCGCCGCCTCACTCCACGCTCCGTTTCCAATAGCCGGTGCCGAGCTTGCCGGTGATCACGGCGGTGCTGTCGTGGACTTCGTAGGAGCCGGCATCACTGTAATTCCTCAATCCTCTCAGCGCATGCAGCGTCCAGCGGCCGTTGGCGAAGGTCACGGTGCCTTCGTGGGCTTGCGCCGAGCGGAACGGCTCGGCATGGAATTTGTAGGTGCCGTCGGCCATGATCTGCCAGATCCAGCGCGACTGGCCGCGGCTGCCCGCCACCATGATTTCCCAGGTGCCGATCAGCGCGGGATCGATCGCGCCGGCTGAGGTCGCTGGCGGCGCCGACAGAGCGGGAGCCGCGGCGGCCGGCGTCGCGTTCGCCTGTTTCGGCGCCGTTGTGTCGGCCGGCGGCGCCGCCAGGTAGATCGCCTTGCGCGACAGCGAGCCGTAGACGAAGGGCTGCTGCTCGTTGCGCGTCGCCTCCATCACGTCGTCGCGGACGTTGCGGAACA
Source organism: Bradyrhizobium sp. USDA3010 (assembly GCF_056429065.1). Lineage (NCBI taxonomy): Bacteria > Pseudomonadati > Pseudomonadota > Alphaproteobacteria > Hyphomicrobiales > Nitrobacteraceae > Bradyrhizobium > Bradyrhizobium sp. USDA3010. The sequence continues at coordinate 344,913 of NZ_JBWJZD010000001.1, read as the reverse complement.
TGAAGGTGACCTCGACGCCCGGCGCCTCGATGTTGCGCAACAGCGCCGCGGCGAACGGGCTGTTGCGGCCGTCGCCGTCGAGCGCGGTGGTGCCGTCGCGCGCGGCATAGGCGACCAGCACGTTGCCGACCGGCTCGATGCGGCCGAGCCCATTGCTTGCGGCGGCGCGGGTGGCGAGCGAGCGGCTCATCTTCGCCGCGAACGGATTGTTGCGGCAGGCATCGAGGATGACGAGGCCGAGACTTCCGGTGCTGGAGACCTGCAGCATCACGCTCTGCAGGCTGATCGCTTCATTGGCCGCATCCGTGTCGCGCTTCAGTTCGGCATCGACCGGGATCAGCCAGTTGTCGCCGTTGATCTCCATGCCGTGGCCGGCAAAGTACACCGCGGCCATGTCGGCGCCGGCGGCATTGCGTCCGAACGCGATCAGGCCGCGCCGCATCTCGTCGAAGCTGCCGTTGGTGATCAGGGTGACGGCGAAGCCGAGGCGCTTCAGCGCGGCGGCGATATCGCCGGCATCATTCGGCGGATTGGACAACGCCGGCACGCTTCTGTAGGCGCCGTTGCCGATCACCAGCGCCACCCGCCTGCCGTCGGCGGCGGCCGGCGCGGCAAGGCCCGCGAGCGCTGCGGCGATGGCCAGTCCCGAGACAAACGCGCGGCGGTTCATGCTGGACCCGGTCGGAGGTGACGGGCCCACGGTAGCGCAGCCGGCGCAAGGCGGCCACGGAAATGGCGGTGCGATCAGGCCGCCGGTCTCGGCGTCCAGACCCCTGCCGGCACCGGCTCGGCAGGCAACAGATTGGCGCCGGCCGCGCCCGCGGTCGACATCGTGATCTCGTGGATGTCCTGCACCGACCGCTGCATCGAGAAGCGCGGATAGAGCTCGCTCATCGTAGTGGGATCACATGCAGCTTGAATGCTTCGACGTTATCGTGGTGGGCGCGGGCTTCCTCGTCGCCGTCATCGCCGAGCAGCATTGTCCGACGCAACACGGCAGCCGACCGCGCGATGCTCGCGTCCTATCACGCCATGACGGCATCGCATCCGAACGTCGTCTTCGGCGGCCGGCTCGGCTCCTACAAATATATCGACATGCACCAGGCGATCGGCGCCGCGCGTCAAGACGTTCGTGCGCGGGGTCGAGCCGTTCTTTGCTGCAGGAGACGTCACGGCGGGAGACATGCGCCCCGGCGACACCGCCGCGCGCCGCCACGCCTTGTCGCCTTTGCCGGCGTGATCTAAGCCTGCCGGAGCGGGCAGCGAATTCATCACAATCGCCCGCGGTCCCCGGTGAGGAAACAATGAGAACGATCGCCGTTGCCGCGGCTGCCGCCGCCACATGTCTTGCCGTCAACATCGCCCGCGCCGCGCCGCCGCTCCCGGAAGCGTCCGCGCATCAGGCCGGTTTCTCGGATCAGGGGCTGGCGCGGCTCGACGACTTCTTCGCGCGCGAGATCGCGGCCAAGCGCGTGCCCGGCGCCGTGGTGGCGATCGCGCGCGACGGCAAGCTCGTGCACTACAAGGCCTACGGTCAGCTCGATCCGGTCAAGGGCACGTCGATGCCGATCGATGCGGTGTTCGCGCTGGCCTCGATGACCAAGCCGATGGCGGCGGTCGCGGGGTTGACGCTGATGGAGCAGGGCCGGTTGCCGCTGCAGGCGAAGGTCGCCGAGTTCTATCCGGCATTTGCCGACATGAAGGTGGGCGTGCAGCAGGCCGACGGGTCGCTGACGATGGAGCCGCAGGCCCGGCCGATCTTCATCCATGATCTCTATCGCCACACCTCGGGCCTGATGTATGGCGGCCGGCCCGACAGCTCGAGCGCGCTGGCGCGGCTCTATCCCGACGGCACGGCGCCGGCGGTCGAAGGCGACACGGCGGCCTTCATCGAACGCATCACCAAGCTGCCCCTGGTGCATCAGCCCGGCACCGAGTTCGAATACGGCTTCTCGATCGACGTGCTCGGCGCCGTCGTCGAGAAGGTTTCCGGCCAGCGGCTCGGCGACTATCTTTCGGCCAATGTCTGGAAGCCGCTCGGCATGAAGGAAGCGACGTTCCACCCGACCGACGCCCAGCGCGAGCGTCTGGCGCATCCGTTCCCCAACGACCCGCTCACCGGCAAGCCGCAAGCCATCAAGCTGCTCGACACGCCGACCAAGTTCGACTGCGGCGGTGCCTGCTCGTTCGCCACCGTCGGCGACTATGTCCGCTTCGGACAGATGCTGCTCAACGGCGGCGAGCTCGACGGCAAGCGCGTCCTCAGCCCCCAAACGGTGCACCTCATGACGTCGAACCATCTCGGGCCCGAGATCAAGAACAACGTCGCCGCGGTCGAGCCGCATCGCGGCGGCTTCGGCTTCGGGCTGGCGGTCGCGGTGCGGACCAGCGAGGGGTTGTCGTCGGTGCCGGGCAATCCCGGCGAGTTCACCTGGAACGGCGCCTACGGCACGCAGTTCTTCTGCGATCCGAAGGAGCGCCTCGTCGTGGTGGTCGGAACCGCAGCGCCCGGCGAGCTGCGCAAATATTATCGCGAGAACGTGCAGGACATCGTTTACGGCGCGATGGTGAAGTGATCGTCCTCCAAATTTCTGGAGAGTCGTTCATAGATGTCGATTCGCCGAAATAGCAAAAGGCCCGTCGCTCAATCCGAGCGACGGGCCTTCAAATTTGCGTGGGCTACCACTGCCGGTAGACGCCGGTCAGCGTGCCGTTGTTGTTCCCTTCCGGACCAACGTCGCCCTGTGTCGAGCTGGGCGCCGGATGATTGCTGCCGTTCATCGCGCCATACCAACCGGGTTCATTGTACATGACCGGCGGCTGATAGGTCTCGTAGCGCGGGCCGCCGTAGTATCGTGGGCCGGGGTTCCCGTAAGGATAGTAGCCCTGCGCGAACGCACCGGCCGTCGTTGCGATCAGCGACGCCGCGGCCAGAGCCAGGATCTTGGTCTTCCGTTGCATTCATACACTCCTTGCTGGTGTCGCGACCAACGACCGCCGCGGACCGGCGTTCCTGATCCGCCATGCAGCTGGCGAAGGTGAATTTGCACGGAGGTGGGATCAGGATTTGGTGAAGAGCCTTGCGCTGTGAGATTGGCGCGCCGGCTCTGCCCGGTCGCATGCATTCGCTGGATCGCTATGCTTTTCCAGCTATAACGGTCCCCAGCAGGCCGCGCCCAAGCCGGGCGCTTCGTAAAAGGAAGCCCGCCGACCGGGGCGGGCAAGGTCTCAGGGAGGAAAACGCTCTGACAAGGGAGCGTACAGCCAGTTTCGTCGATTCGATGGCGGATGCGAAGATCGTATAACTACTGTCATCAGGGCCGGCATTATGCGAATGCTCGTGCGGGCCGCAGGCGGAAATGCGTAGCAACACGGCGCAATTACAGGGGAAGTTCATGAGCACGTCTGGAGTTTTTGCGCGCGTCGTCGCGGCGATCGGAGCCGGCGCCGTGGCGTGGCGGCGGATGCAGGGCGCCGAGCCCGCACCGGCCTGGGGCAGCGCGCCGCAAATCCCGGCGGCGAAGTCGCAGGGCGCGATCCCGACGCTGAAGATGCCGACTGCACGGGGGTGGGACAAGGGCCAGCTTCCGACCGCTGCGCCAGGGCTCAAGGTTAACGCCTTTGCCGCCGAGCTCGATCATCCGCGCTGGATCAACGTGCTGCCGAATGGCGATGTCCTGATCGCGGAGGCGACGCAAATCGCAGGCACCCCGCGCAGCGTCTTCCACTATGCGATGCAGGCGACGATGCGCCGCGCCGCCGCCCTCGGCGTCAGCGCCAACCGCATCACGCTGCTGCGCGACCGCGATGGCGACGGCGTCGCCGAAAGCCGCGGTGCCTTCATGGAAGGATTGCGCCAGCCGTTCGGCATGGCGCTGATCGGCGACACCTTCTATGTCGGCAACACCGACGGCGTGGTCGCGTTTCCCTACACCGCGGGCGCAGACCGCATCACGGCGGAAGGGCGCAAGCTCGTTACCTTCAAGCCCGACGGGCACTGGACGCGCAGCCTGCTGCCGAGCGCCGACGGCAAGAAGCTCTACGCCGGCGTCGGCTCGCTCAGCAACATCGCCGAGAACGGCATGAGGGTCGAGGAAGGCCGTGCCGCGATTTACGAGCTCGATCTCGCAGCCGGCACCAGCCGCATCTTCGCCGGCGGCCTGCGCAACCCGGTCGGGCTCGCATGGGAGCCGACTACCAATGTGCTGTGGACCGTCGTCAATGAGCGCGACGGCATCGGCGACGAGACGCCGCCGGACTATCTGACCTCGGTGCGCGACGGCGGCTTCTATGGCTGGCCCTATTGCTACTGGGGCAAGACGGTGGACGATCGCGTGCCGCAGGATCCGGCGATGGTCGCCAAGGCGATCCAGCCGGATTACGCGCTCGGCGGCCACACCGCCTCGCTCGGCCTGTGCTGGATGCCCGCCGGCACGCTGCCGGGTTTCCCCGATGGCATGGCGATCGGCCAGCACGGCTCGTGGAATCGCTCGACGCTGTCGGGCTACAAGGTGGTGTTCGTGCCGTTTACGAACGGCCGCCCCTCGGGGCCGGCACGCGACATCCTGTCGGGCTTCCTCGCGCCCGACGAGAAGGTGTCGTACGGCCGCCCGGTCGGCGTCGCGCTCGGAGCCGACCGCTCGCTGCTGGTGGCCGACGATGTCGGCAACGTGATCTGGCGCGTCACGGGAGCGTAGTGGCAAGCGAGCTAGTTCTTCGGCGGCGTGTACCCGTCCGTCAGCGCTTGCATGAACGCGACCAGCGCATTTTCCTCCTGGTCGGTGAGGCCGAGATGACCGGTCTTGCTGGTGTTCATGTTGTCGGTGGTCTCCGGCACAGGCCAGCAGCCGGCGCCTTCGCGCGGATCATGCACGGTGCAACGCGGCAGCACGTCGCGCGTGTTGTAGAAATGGACGATCTCTTTCAGGCTCTTGAAGTAGCCGTTATGGCCGTAGGCCTTGACGAAATCGGGCGACGGCCGTTTGTCGACATTGCGCAGTGTCGGCACCTGGAATCGGCCGCGGGTCTGCGGCGCCAGCGGTTTCCAGCGCGCGTCGACTGCGGAGGGCTGACTGAGCGGATGACCGTTCGCCAGGAAGGCGCCGACCCCGCCATCGACGAACGCAGCGCCATCCTTGTTCGCGACATAGCCGCGATCATCAGGCGTGTTTTCCGCGTAATATGGCAGGTCCGGGTTCGCCGGCGTCCCGATATTGCTGGCGGTGAAGTCGGTAAACAGCGGATCTTCTCCGGGGCCGCCGTCGCGATGACATTCGTTGCACCGGCCCCTGCCGCGGAAGACCTCGTATCCCTGCTGCTCCAGCGAAGTGAAGGTGGCTTTTCCAGCCTGTACGGCATCGTATTTCGAGGAAAACGCCGTGACCTCGTGCGAGGCCTCGTAGCCCGCGATCGACTGCGCCATCTGATCGAAGGTGGTCGCAGCGCGGCCGCGATCCACATTGCTGAGATGCACCGGAAGCGGATCGACGGCGGATGGAGGTCCCGGCGTGTTGCAGACAGTCTCAACGTCGGCAGGCCAGTCGATGGCGAACGCCTGTGCGCCCCAAACGGCCTCGAACAAGCTGCGATAGGGGCGCTGCGAGACGCGATACACCGCGCAGGCGATATCGGGCAGGCCCATCTCGACCGGATTGGTCGGCGGTCCTTCGGCCTGCTCGGCAGCGGGATTGCCGAGGCGCCGTCCGGTCGCGCGCATGTCCCAGAAATTGCCGCCGACCAAATCACTCTGGCCTTCGTTGTAGTGCAGGACCGGCGCCAGCGGCGCGTAGGTGTGGGTCTGTGGCTTGCGTTCGCTGAAGCGGGTGCGGACCGAGCCGGGATAAGAGCCCGTGGTCCGGTTGATCTCCGAGATCGGTCCGGTGAATCCGGTCTCCGGCGTATGGCAGAAGGCACAGGCTTCGTTGCGATTCACCGACAGCTGCTTGTCGAAGAGCAGCAACTTGCCGAGTAACTCGATCTGCTGCACCTGATTGTCGGGAGCGGCTGTCAGACGAGTCAACGTATCGCCTTCGATCCGGTCGATCTCCGCTTCCACGCGGGCGATCTCGGCAAGCGTGGCCGGCGACAACGGGCCCGCGCCGTCTCGCGCGAGCAGCAGCGGAATCGCCGAGCATGTCGCCGCGACGGCAACGGCGATCCCGGCCAGAACCCGAAAGCTCATCTCGTCCCCCTAAGAGGTCTTCGCGATGCAAGCTGCCCGCGTTGTCGGCGCAGGGCCGGCAGCCTACAAGTCGAGTCTGCGGCACTCAATGGGCCTCGATGGGTCACTCGTAGTCTGACCGGGTCAGGACGTATCTGCCGCGCACCTTCGCGAAGGTCTGGTGAAGGCATCCGGACGCGGTGCAGAGCCTTGGCTGGTTGCCGCATTGCAGGGCTGAATAGTCGAGGTGTATGACGGTGGCATTATTGTCGAAGGTCGCGAAATAGTGACCGCCCTCGGGTCCCGCGGCGCATCTCGCCTGCACAGCATGTTGAACTTCGGCAGGCAACCGTTCGATCCGCTCGGTGCTCCAGACCGGGTCGACGGGGGCAACCGCTGTTGCCTTCGCGGCGAGGGCATGTCCAATAAGAACTGCGCCCATCGCCAATGCTGGTAATGCTCTCATCGGACTCCTCTCGATCCCTGAAACGGCGTCGCGCCACGCGAACGCACCCTCGATCGAGGAGCTAGTTCGACGAACTGCGGAAGATAAGTTGGCCAAGACTGGATGGACTTTCCAGTCAGGCTGTAAAGTGCGATCCGGTGTCGATCGGTCCAGCTTCCGCGCCGAATCCATGCCGTCAAGCGCAAGGATCACGCAGGCGTCAGTGGCCCAGGAACTCGCGGATGGCTTGCGCGATCTCGGCGGCATGGGTTTCCAGTGCGAAGTGGCCGGAGTCGAAGAATTTGACCACCGCCTTCGGATTGTCCCGCTTGAACGCCTCGGCGCCCGGCGGCAGGAAGAACGGATCGTTCTTGCCCCACACCGCGAGGAACGGCGGCTGATGGGAGCGGAAGTAGGTCTGGAACGCCGGGTAGAGCGCGATGTTGCTCTTGTAGTCGCCGAACAGGTCGAGCTGCACGTCATGCGCGCCGGGCCGTGCCATGTAGTAATTGTCGAGGTTCTGGCCGTCGGGCGACACGGCCTGCGGATCCGACGTGCCGTGGGTGTACTGCCAGCGCGTGGTGTCCGGCGTCAGGAAGGCGCGCAGCGCGTCGCGGTTCGTCTGTGAGGGATCCTGCCAATAGGCCTTGATCGGCGTCCAGCCGTCGCTGAGGCCTTCCTCATAAGCGTTGCCGTTCTGCGAGATGATAGCGGTGATCCGCTCGGGATGCTTGGCCGCGAGGCGGAAGCCGGTCGGCGCGCCGTAGTCAAACACATAGACCGCGTAGCGATTGAAACCGATCACTTCGGTGAAGCGGTCGATCACGCCGGCGATGCTGTCGAACGTGTAGTTGAACTTGTCGCGAGGCGGCATGTCCGACTGGCCGAAGCCGGGGAGATCAGGCGCCACGATATGGAATTTGTCCGCGAGCAGCGGGATCAGATCGCGGAACATGTGTCCCGCGCTCGGGAAGCCGTGCAGCAGCAGCAGTTTTGGCGCGCCCGGCGAACCGGCCTCGCGATAGAACACCTTGAAGCCGTCGACATCGGCCGTGTGGTATTTGACCTGAGACATCTGTCACTCCTTGTGGTCGTGATGGTGTGGTGAGGTTTGGGAAGTCAGGATTAGGTCTGCCGGACAAGCGCCCCGATCGCTTCCCGGATGATGTCGGCGACGAGCTTTGGCGCCGTCACGATCGGGGTGTGATCGACCGCATGTGAGCGCACGGCAGCCTTCATCCGCGCCGCCATGCTGCGCTGGGTCTCGGGCGCGATCATCCGGTCGTCCTCGGCAACCAGGAACCAACTCGGGACATCCTTCCAGAGCGGGCGGCCGACCGGCACCGTGATGCAGGCGGGCGAGATCGGCCGCTGCACGGCAGCGAGCACCGCGATGTCCTCGGCGCGCGCACCTTGCGCGAAGGCCGATGCGAAGGCGGGCTCGGGCAGCCAGATCAGGCCGTTCGCGTCGGGCGCGAGCTTGGGCGCGAACGGATGCGGCGGTGCGCGATAGAACATTTCGGCCACCGTCTCGCCCTCGTCCGGCGCCAGCGCCGCGACATAGACCAGCGCCTCGACGCGCGGCGAGCGGGTCTCGGCGATCACAGCGCCGGCATAGGCATGGCCCGCCAGCACGACCGGTCCCTCGATGCGGTCCAGCGTGCGGTTCAGCGCGGCGACGTCGTCGGCGAGCGAAGTCAGCGGCAACGGTGCCGCCACCGTGGTGATGCCCTCGGTGTCGAGCGCGGTGATCACCCGCGCCCAGCTCGACCCGTCGGCCCATGCGCCATGGGCAAGCACCACGCTGACATTCTTGTTCGACATCTCGAGCTCCCTTGTTTCAGGCGGAATCGTCAGTAACCGTTAAAATAGTATTTGACAGGTTATGACCCCTATGGTCCAGTGCTCGTAACTTGTCAATAGGCTTTAAGCAGGTTATGGCGGCGAGGTCGGACAAGCCGTCCAGGAGAGCGTCACCGTGCAATCCCACCCGCCTGCGATGTTCATCGCCGATAGCTTGGGTCTCGATTTCATCAATTCGATCGCGACCCCGGTCGATACGCCGGTCGACTGGATCGCCGATGGCGATGGCCTGCTGCGCTGGCTCGCACAGGCGAAGCTGATGCCGTCAGATGTAATCGACGAGCTGAAGGCTCGCGCGGCGCCGGGCGAACTCGACCGCGTCGCCGGTCAAGCGCGCGATCTGCGCGAATGGTTCCGCGGCTTCGTCCGCAAGCATATGGGCCGGCCGCTGACGCCGCGGGCGCTCAGGGAATTGGAGCCGCTGAACCGGCTGCTCGAAAGCGATCAAGCGTTCAGCCGGATCGTGCCGCATCGTCACGATGATCACGATGGTTTCGCGCTGGAGCGAACGCGACGTTGGCACTCGGCCGAAACACTGCTGCTGCCGATCGGCGAGGCGATGGCCAGGGTCGTCTGCGAGGAAGGCTTTTCCGACATCAAGGCGTGCGAGGGCCCGGCCTGCACGTTGATGTTTGCCGATCATACACGGGCGCGTGCGCGCCGATGGTGCAGCATGGCGGTCTGCGGCAACCGCGCCAAGCAGGCCGCGCATCGCAGCCGGGTCAAGGACAGAGGCTGAGACCAGCTCGAGATCCCTCCAGGCCCGATCGCTCGGAAGCGCCTAAAACCGGAATGAAATCCGTAGCGGTTCTCAACCATGCCCCTTGAGCCTTCCTCAACTTCCCGGGCTGATGCTTTGCCCGCCGCACAGACCGACCAGGGATCGACAAGGAGCTTGAGCATGCCGGCCAAGGCACGAACGACCGGACGAGCGACCGCGAGCAACGCCACCGCGCAATCGCGTGAGGATATCCTGAACGCGCGGGCCATCAGCACGCTGGGCGCCGGCGTCGTCAACGCGATGAGCGCAGTCGGCGCCGCCGTCATCAAGAAGCACAAGCCGGCGCTCGGCAAGAGCCCGGATTGGTTCTGGCACGTGTTCGCGAAATGCGAGGCCAAGGCCGCGCGCGTCGCCGAGCAGGCCGCGCGCGATCCGGAGGCCTGTGGCGATGCCACCTTCATCGAAGTCTATGCCGCGCAATTGCCGAAGCTGATGGCATCCGCACTCGAGAGCCACGACAAGGCGCTCAAGGCGAAGTGAGGTTGCGTCAGGTGGAAGCTGGCAACGGCGATCGTGCCGTTGTCGTTTCCCCGATCTCTCTCTGCCGCGTCGCTGCGCAGAGCAGCCATGCGCCTGAAACCATAACCCGCCGCCGTTCGTAACCAACGGGTGGCAGAAGTCCGCGCCCGCGGGCTTCCTGATTCTTCAATCCAAGGCGGTGGATGGTGAAGCACCTTGTTTCCGATGAAGAGAAGTGTGACGCGTGCAACGGGACCGGCTTTCCAGAGGTGAAGCAGCCAGGCGAGCCGGGACGGAAGATTTATCCCGAGCCCTGCAAGACCGCTTCGGCTTCTCGGCGGCGCAGACCGCCGCGTTCCGCATGCCCGGCCCGTATCAGCGCGATCGCCTTTTGGCCTGCGAACTCGTGCCGGGCGCGCTGCGAGGGGCGGGCGGCCTGATTGCCGCGGCCAGCCCGCCGCCGTCGCGGCTGTCCGGATTGATGGACCGGATCGCCGGCAGCTGGCCCCCGATCGGGCAACCGGCCTAATCCGCGGCTTTTTCCGCTGCGGGGGCATGGTGGTTTGGTTGTTCTTGGCGTAAAGCAGCCCAAATCGTCATGCGGCTGTGCCGCCTGCCGGGTACGCAGCCTCAGGTCGTCCTGCTCGACGTTCTGCACCCGGACCAATCAAGGTTTCCCATCTCGTGCCCTTTCCGACCACAAGTTCGCCGCTCGCCCGCGCCTTGGCTGAGCGCAACTACGATCAGCCGACCCCTGTCCAGCTCGCCGTGCTCGCGGACGACGCCGTTGACCGTGATCTCCTCGTTTCGGCCCAAACCGGCTCCGGCAAGACCGTTGCCTACGGATTGGCCATGGCAAAGGACCTGCTCGACGGCGCCGAGCGGTTCGAGCCGGCCGCCGCACCGCTGGCGCTGATCGTCGCGCCGACCCGCGAGCTCGCCTTGCAGGTTCAGCGCGAGCTCGCCTGGCTCTATGAGCACGCGGACGGTCGCGTCGTTTCCTGCGTCGGTGGCATGGACCCGCGCCGCGAGCAGCGCGAGCTTGCCGCAGGCGCCCACATCGTGGTCGGCACGCCCGGCCGGTTGTGCGACCATTTGCGGCGCGGCCGTCTCGATATTTCAGGATTGCGGGTCGTCGTCCTCGACGAGGCCGATGAGATGCTCAATCTCGGCTTCCGCGAGGACATGGAGTTCATTCTCGAGACCACGCCGGACACGCGCCGCACTTTGCTGTTCTCGGCGACGTTTCCGCGCGGCATCGTCGCGCTGGCCAAGCAGTATCAACAGCAGGCGTTCCGGATCGAGGTCGCGGGCGACGAGGGCGGCCACGCCGATATCGAGTACCGTGCCATCCGGGTCGCCGCCGACGATGTCGAGCACGCGGTCGTCAACGTGCTGCGCTTCCATGAGGCGCCGAGCGCGCTGGTGTTTTGCAACACGCGAGAAGCCGTCAGGCATTTGCAGGCGGCGCTGCTGGAGCGCGGGTTCTCCGTCGCCTCGCTTTCAGGGGAAATGACCCAGAACGAGCGCACCCAGGCGCTGCAGGCGTTGCGCGACGGACGGTCCAGGGTCTGTGTCGCGACCGACGTGGCGGCGCGCGGCATCGACCTGCCGAGCCTCGACCTCGTCATTCATGCCGATCTGCCGAAAGATCCGGAGGTCATGCAACATCGGTCGGGCCGCACCGGCCGTGCCGGCCGCAAGGGTGTCAGCATCCTGCTGGTGCCGCCCGCACGGCGGCGGCGCGCCGAGCTGCTGCTGGATCTCGCCGGCATCGATGTGGTCTGGGGTTCTGCGCCGCAGGCGGACGAGATCCGCAAGCTCGACCATGACCGCCTGCTGCAGGATGCGGTGTTCTCCGAGGAGATGAGCTCCGACGATCAGGTGCTCGCACAGGCCTTGCTTGCCGAGCGGTCGCCCGAGGCAATCGCCGCGGCGCTTGCCCGGTTCTATCGCGCGCGGCTGCCTGCGCCCGAAGACATTCTCGATCCCGGCGAGGGCCGCAGCCGCGATCGCGACGAGCGCCGCGGCGAGCGCACCTCGCGCCGCGATGATCGTCCTGCCGGGCCGCGATCGAAGGCCGGCAAGGCCTCCCCGCGTCACGGCATGGAGGAGGCCAGCGTCTGGTTCCGCGCCTCGATCGGACGCAGGAAGAATGCCGAAGCCCGCTGGCTGTTGCCGATGATCTGTCGTCGCGGCGGCATCGACAAGCACGACATCGGCGCCATCAAGGTCCTGGATACGACCACCGAGTTCGAGATCGCCGCGCGGGTCGCGGATTCCTTCGCCGTCAAGATCAAGCGTCCGGACAAGGAAGACACCATCCGCATCGAGCCGCTGGCGGACGCTCCGCAGCGGCAGGCACCCTCGGACAAGCCGGCGCGCAGGCCCAGGCACGAACCTTGGCGTGACAAGGATGACGGCGGCCACAGCGCACCGCGCCGCGACGAGCCGCGTGACGAGGCGGCAGCCAAGCGACGCGGCAAGCCGGACCGCGAGGCGAGAGCGTTTTCGAGCGAAGGCGCGAGCCGTTCGCGCGAAGACTACGCGCCAAGACAAGAATCCGGAGCTCCGTTCCGATTCAATCGGGACGGAAAGGGCGCGAAGCCGAAATCTGGCGATGAGCCAAGGTTCGGAAAGAAAAAGCAGCATCGGAACAAAACCGGCCAGGCCGGACACTGGCCGGACGTGTCGGCGGCGAAACCGAAGTTCGGCAAGAAGCCAAAGAAGAAGCACCGCGGCTGAGTTGGCGTCGGCAGCGCCGCTGCGCGTTTTGCTCGCGGACGCTGCGATGATAGAAGCGAGCCCCGGACGCAGCGCGCCGCGAGAGTCAAAGGACGTGCCACATTCTCACCGTCGTCCCGGTGGAGGCCGGGACCCATTACCCCGAATGCTCGTTGTTGCGTGACGCTGCGGCCACAATCCCGCTTACAATCACATGCGGTGGTTATCGGTTCCGGCCTTCGCCGGGACGACGCAGGGGATGTGGCGCGACATCGGGCACAACGCCCTCACGCCACCAGCGCGATCTTCGGCACGGTGGCGAGCACCGACTGGTTGCGGCCGTTGGCCTTGGCGGCGTAGAGCGCCTTGTCGGCGGCTTCGACCAGGTCGGACCATTGCTGGCCGGCGAGCGGCCGCATGCTGGCGACGCCGATGCTCACCGTCGTGATCAGCTCACCCTCGCACCATTGCTGGACCTTGCCGCGGATGGTCTCTGCCAGGTTGAAGGCCTCGAGAGCGGTCGTGTTGGGCAGCAGCACGGCGAATTCCTCGCCGCCGAAGCGCGCCGGGCAATCGCCGGCGCGGCGCACCGCATCCGAAATGCAGATCGCGATTCCCACCAGCACCTGATCGCCGGCCTGATGCCCATAGGTGTCGTTATAGGCCTTGAAATGGCCGTACCGGCCGGCGCGGCGCCATTCGCGGTCGATCTCGGCATCGAATTTGCGCCGGTTCTTCAGGCCGGTGAGCGCGTCGGTGGTCGCGAGCTCCTCGAGCTTGTCCTCGGCGTCGGCGCGGCGGACGATCTCGCGGGCGAGCACCAGCGTCGCGCTGAGCACGAACAGCACCAGAACGGCCATGATCGTGCCGATCCGGATCGCCTCGGTGCGCCAGAGACTGAAGACGGCTTCGAGCGGCTTGCCGACCACGACGTAAAGCGGCCCGCCGCTGCCGCTGCGCCTGACATAGAGCCGCGGCGTGTCGTCGACCGGGCCCTTGCCGGAGAATGCGCCGCCCACCTTCAGGTTCTCGGAACTCCAATCCAGCTGCTCGGCGAGGTTCTTGCCGATCACGTCGAGATCGAACGGCGTCCGCATGATGATGGTACGGTCGTCGCGCAGTACCGTGATGGTGTCGCCCGGCGTGAGGTTCAGCCGTCCGAACAGATCGTGGAAGTAGCTGAAGCGGATCGAGCCGACCACGACGCCGAGAAAGCGGCCGTCGTCGCCGGTGATGCGCCGGCTCAGCACGATGGCGTAGGCGCCGCGATGCAGCATCGGCCGGCTGACATACAGCCCGGTGTCGGAATGGTCGCGCTGGAGGTGAAATACTCCTCGTCGCTGCGGTTCTCCGGCTGCGGATCGAGGCTCGCCGCGTCGATGGTCAGATTGCCCTTGGTGTCGAACACCTGGATCGCGCCGAAATGCTTTGCGGTCGCGGCGTGATCGAACAGGATCAGCTGGCGTAGTTCCCTGCTGACGCCGCGGATCTCCGGCATTTCCAGATTGCTGGCGACCGCGCGCAGCGACAGGTCGTAGAGCTCGATGTTGCGGCTGATGTCGGCCTCGATGCCTGACGCCAGATTCTCCAGGGTTCGGCGGGCCAGTTGCTCCTCGCCGCGGCGCATGTCGAACATCACGCCGGCGCAGATCGCGGAAAAGCCGAGGACGGTCGCAACGGATGCGGCGATCAGCAGCTTTGCCGATAGCCGCCAGCGCCGCCTTGCGTCGTTTCCCCGTTGAAATGACATGTCCCGCTCCAAGGCGCCGTCATGCAACGGGAAATCTTGTTGTCGCCTTAAATGGCGACAGCGGCCGCCGAATGGGTTAACGGGTGGTTGCCGGACCCTGGCTTTTTGTCATCGAGGATGTTGTGAACGACTACGACGCGCTGCGGGATTATCTGAAGAAGCAGCATTTGCCCGAATTCGTGCTGACCTTCGACGAGATCGAGGCGATCATTGATGCGGCGCTGCCGCGCGCCGCGCACCGGGCGTCGTGGTGGGAAACCCTGCGCAGCCCGCAGGAGAAGATGCCGCAGCGCGAGGCCTGCCTCGACGCCGGCTACATCGCCACCCGTCAGGCCGACGGCAAGAGCGTCAGGTTCAAGCGAATGACCAACCGTCGTCCCGGCGAACGCCGGGACCCATAACCACTGCGCATTGTTGTTACGAAGGCAACTGGCCCCAGCGTGTCATGGATGGGCCGCGGCGTATGGGTCCCGGCTCAAGGCCGGGACGACAAGATCTAGCTCGCGGCTTCCAGCCGTTCCTCGGTGAGGAGGCGCGTGGCGGCGTCGGCGTCCATCGGCTCGCCGAAGGCAAAGCCCTGCGCGTATTCACAGCCGAGCTGGTAGAGCTCGACGGCGTCCGAATCCGTCTCGGCGCCTTCCGCGACCACTTCCATGCCGAGATCGTGCGCCAGCGCGATGATCGATTTCAGGATCACCGGGCGGGTGCCGCGGCTCGTGGTGCGGACGAAGGACTGGTCGATCTTGATGGTGTCGAACGGGAAGCGCTGCAGGTAGGACAGCGAGGAGTGGCCGGTGCCGAAATCGTCGAGCGACAGCCCGGTGCCGAGCTCGCGGATCCGCGCCAGCATCTGGGCGGCGTGCTCCGGATTCTCCATGACCAGCGATTCCGTCAGCTCCAGCTTCAGTGTGCCGCGCGCCACCGAGGAGCGCGACAGCACGGTGCGGATATCGTGGATCAAATCGTGGCGCAGCAATTGCCGCGACGACACGTTGACCGACGCGAAGATCGGCTCGCGCGCGCGCATCGCGCGCTGCCACACCGCGAGCTGGCGCGCGGTCTGGTCCATCACGAACATGCCGAGATCGACGATCAGGCCGGTCTCCTCGGCGACGTTGATGAACTCCGACGGCGACATCCGGCCGAGCTTGGGATGGTCCCAGCGCACCAGCGCCTCGAAGCCGGCGATGGCGCGATCCTCCAGCCGCACGATCGGCTGGTACAGGATCGTGAGCTCCTGGCGCTCGATGGCGCGGCGCAGATCGCTTTCCAGGGTCAGGCGGTCGGTCTTCCGCGCCCGCATCGCCGGCTTGTAGACATCGATGCGGTCGCCGCCGATCCGCTTGGAATGATACATCGCAAGCTCGGCGTCCTTGATGATCTCGTCGGTTAGCGGCGCCGCCGGGTCGGACAGCGCAAGGCCGATCGACGCGGTCAGGAAGATCTCGCGGTCGTTGAACGCGATCGGGGCGCGGATGGTCTTGCGGATGGTCTCGGCGAAATTGGTGATCCGCGCCGGGTCCTGCTCGGACAGCAGGATCAGGCCGAACTGGTCGCCAGCCATGCGCGCCAGCGTGTCCTGCGGCTTGAGGATGCGGGTCAGACGGCGCGCCAGCGTCAGCAGGATGGAGTCGCCGACCGCAATCCCGACGGAATCGTTGACCTGCTTGAAGCGATCGAGGTCGATCACCATCAAGGTCGGCCGCAGGTTCGGCATGGTCTTGGCGAGGTTCGCCACCGCGCCGAGGCGGTCCATGAACAGCCGTCGGTTCGGCAGCCCGGTCAGATTGTCGTGCACCGAGTCGTGCAGCATCCGCTCTTCGGAGTTCTTGAACTCGGTGACGTCGGTCAGGGTGCCGACCACGCGCGAGACCTCGCCGTCGGAGCCGACCACCGGCCGCGCCTTCAGCGCGAACCACATGAAGTGGCCGTCGGGCGTGCGCAGCCGGAAATCCTGCACCAGGCGGCCGCGGCGCTGGTCGAGCACGCTGTCGAGCGCGGCGCGGAAGCGGTCCTGGTCGAGCGGGTGCAGCACTTCGAGCCATTTTGCCGCCGGGCCTTCCAGCGTGCCGCGCTTCAGGCCGAGCAGCGCCTCGGTTTCCGGGCTGGTAAACACCTTGTCGGCGGAGACATCCCAGTCCCAGATCAGATCGCCGGAGCCGGTCAGCGCCAGGGCGCGGCGCTCGACATCGGAGACGACGCCGGTGGTGGCGCCGCCGCCCGCGAAGGCGTGCTGCATCACCGTGAAGCCGATCAGCATCACGATCAGCACCAGGCCGCCGAGCAGCGCCGGACCGACGATGTCGTTGGTGACGGAACCCGCGACCGTCATGCCGGCCGCGACCACCCAGACCACCAGCAGGAACCAGGTCGGGATCAGGAGCACCGCGCGGTCGAAGCCGTGGGTGGAGAGGTAGACGATCAGCGCAAAGCCGGCGAAGGCGATCATGACCAGAGACATGCGCGCGATGCCGGAGGCGACCGCCGGATCGAACAGCGCCAGCGCAACCAGCGAGCCGAGGAAGACGAGCCAGCCGATCGTGATGTGCGAGTAGCGGACGTGCCAGCGACTGAGATTGAGGTAGGCGAACAGGAACACGAGCAACGTCGCTGCGAGGATCGCCTCGCCCGCCGCGCGCCAGACGCGCTCGGCGTTGTTCGACATGTCGAGCACCTTGCCCCAGAAGCCGAAATCGACGCCGATATAGACCAGCACCGCCCAGGCCAGCGCCGCGGCGGCCGGGAACATGATGCTGCCCTTGACCACAAACAAAATCGTGAGCACGAGCGCGAGCAGGCCCGAGATGCCGATCACGATGCCCTGGTACAGCGTGAACGAATTGACCTTGTCCTTGTAGGCGTCGGGTTCCCACAGATAGAGCTGCGGCAGCTTGTCGGTGCGCAGTTCCGCGACATAGGTGACGACGGCGCCGGGATCGAGCGTGATGCGAAACACGTCGGCGGTCGGGCTCTCCTGCCGCTCGGGACGATCGCCGACCGACGGAGTGATGGTGGCGATGCGCGACAGGCCGAGGTCGGGCCACAACAGGCCTGATGATACGATGCGGTAGTGCGGCGCGACGATCAGGCGGTCGAGTTGGTCGTCGGTGTTGTTGGCGAGCGCGAACACCACCCAGTTCTGGCCGCCTTCGCGGGCGCGAACTTCGATGCGGCGCACGATGCCGTCGGTTCCGGGTGCGGTGGAAACCTGGATGCGGTCGGTTTCGCTGCGCTGATGGTCGAGAACCGCGGTGAGGTCGATCGCCGGCGCATCGCTGCGCACGCTGACCGCGTCGATCGCATACGCGTCAGGCGCAGCGGCAAACATCATGAGGCCCAGCGCCAGCAGCGCAAGGCACCTGATCAGACGCAATGTCAGTACTCCGCGATCGACAAACTGCCCGGGCCCGGCGACCGGCCCGGAGGTGGCGCGATAAATGACACGAAAGCGAAGGGAATCAAAGGGTTTCCGCCTCTGCTTCCGCTGCGAGAGTTAAACCGCCAACACAATTTTGCCAATATGTTCGCTGGTCTCCATGCGCCGGTGCGCATCGGCGGCCTTTTCCAGCGGGAATGTGCTGTCCATCAGCGGTTTGACACGACCTTCGCGCAGCAGCGGCAGCACCTTTGCCTCGATCGCCGCGACCATTGCCGCCTTGTCCGCATTACTACGGGGGCGCAGGGTCGAGCCGGTGTGGTACAGCCGCTTGACCATCAGCTTGGCAAAATTGGCGGTGGCGTTCGGTGTTCCCGACAGGAACGCGATCTGGACGATGCGGCCCTCGACCGCGGCGGCGTCATAGTTCCGGTCGATATAGTCGCCGCCCACCATGTCGAGGATGACATTGGCGCCGTTGCCGCCGGTCGCCTTCTTCACCGCCTCGACGAAATCCTCGGTCTTGTAGTTGACCGCGTGATCGGCGCCGAGCTTGAGGCAGGCGTCGGCCTTGTCCTGCGAGCCGACGGTGACGATCACCTTGGCGCCGAACGCCTTGGCAAGCTGGATCGCCATCGTCCCGATGCCCGACGAGCCGCCGTGGATCAGCAGCGTCTCGCCGGCCTTGAGCGCGCCGCGCTCGAACACGTTGTGCCAGACGGTCATCAGCGTTTCCGGAATGGCGCCGGCTTCCTGCATCGACAACGAGGGCGGCACGGTCATCGCCTGCGCGTCCTGCGCGATGCAGTATTGCGCGTAGCCGCCGCCGGCGACGAGCGACATCACCTTGTCGCCAATCTTGTGCTTCGCGCCTTCGCCGAGCGCGACCACTTCGCCTGCGATCTCGAGGCCGGGCAGGTCGCTCGCGCCGGGCGGCGGCGGATAGGAGCCGGAGCGCTGCGCGACGTCAGGGCGGTTGACGCCGGCGGCCGCGACCTTGACCAGGATTTCGCCGGGACCCGGCACCGGCAGCGCGCGGGTCTCCGGCACCAGCACCTCCGGGCCACCTGGCTTGCTGATGGCAACGACGGTCATTTGCGCGGGCAGGTTTGGCATGGTTCGTCCCTGGTCAGTGAAGTGGATTGGCTCGTGGCATACCGCCTTTTGCGAGGAAGCGAAACGCCATTAAGTCCCGAACCGCCTCGTCAGATGGTCGGCTTTTTCGGGGCTGATTTTCTCGACCGGCAGGCCGAGCCTTGCGACAGGAGTGCCGGCGCCGCTGTCCAGCAGCGGGAGGAGTAGGCCATTGGGCCAGGACGGGATCACATCGTTGCGACCGAGTGCGCCGAGCACGCGCTCCGCGAGATCAGGCACGATGCTCCACGCCAGCGTGGCGCAGAGCGCGACAAGGTTGAGGCCCGTGCGGGTGATGATCGCGGCACGTGCGGGATCGGACTTGATCGCCGTCCATGGCGCGGTGTGTTGCAGGTAAGCGTTCGCGGTGTCCCAGATCGCGCGGGTCGTTGCCGCAGCGGCGCGAAACTCCAGCGCCGTGTGATGGCGGTGGAGCGCTGCGATGCGCTGTTCCAGATCAGACGCGAGCTGCCGCTCGGCATCACCGGGTGCACCGCCATCCGGGATGTGGCCCTCGAAGGCGAGATGCGCAAAGCTGATGATGCGGTTGGCGAGGTTGCCGAAGATGTCGGCGAGATCCTTGTTCACGTCGGCAACGAATCTCGCGACGCTGAAATCGGTGTCGGCACTTTCGGGCGCGTTGGCGATCAGCCACCAGCGCCAGAGATCGGCCGGCAATTCCTCCAGCGCCGCATCGGTGAAGATGCCGCGCTTCCGGCTGGTCGAGAACTTGCCGCCCTCGTAGTTGAGCCAGTGGAATCCCTTGATCACATCGGCGGTCTTCCACGGCTCGCCGGAGCCGATCAGCGTCGCCGGAAAGCTCACGGTGTGGAACGGGATGTTGTCCTTGCCGAGAAACTGGATGTAGCTGACGTCATTGGCCTGCCACCACCATTCCCGCCAGTCGCGGCCGGGCGCTGCCGCGGCCCATTCCTGCGTGGCCGCGATGTAGCCGATCGGCGCATCGAACCAGACGTAGAACACCTTGCCGTCAAAACCCTCGCGCGGGACGGCGATGCCCCAGGCGAGGTCGCGCGTGATGCAGCGGTCGCGCAGCTCGGCATTGAGCCAGCTCTTGGCGGTCGACACCACGAAGGGCGGCCAGCCGGTGCGGCTGTCGATCCACGCGCCGATGCTGTCGACCAGCTGCGACTGGCGCAGGAACAGATGACGGCTCTCGCGGATCTCGAGCGCGCGGTCGCCTGATAGCGCCGAGCGCGGATCAATCAACTCGGGCGGGTCAAGCAGCGTGCCGCACTGGTCGCACTGATCGCCGCGCGCCGATCCATCGCCGCAATGCGGGCAGGTGCCGAGCACGTAGCGGTCGGGCAGGAAGCGCCGGTCGGCCGGCGACCACACCTGCCGCGACGAGCGCGCCTCGATCAGCCCGGCTGCGTCCAGCCGGCGATAGAAGTGCCGCGTCAACGCATGATTGTGCGGCGCGCTGGTGCGGCCGAAATGATCGAAGGACAGACCGAAGCGCCGGTAGATGTCGGCCTGGATGGCGTGCTGCGCATCGCAGAACGCCCTGATATCTTGCCCGGCCTCGATGGCGCCGAGCTCGGCCGGCGTGCCGTGCTCGTCGGTCGCGCAGATGAAGAGCACGTCGCAGCCGGTCTGCCGACGGAAGCGGGCGTGGACGTCGGCGGGCAGCAGCGAGCCGATCAGATTGCCGAGATGCTTGACGCCGTTCACATAAGGAAGCGCGCTGGTGATGAGAATCTTGGTCATGGGTTAAGGTCTTTCGCGTCTGGTGATGCCGACCCCGGTGCAATCAAATCGAAAATCAAAAAGCCCTCCCGCATGATCGGAAGGGCTTGGGTCGGCTCATGCCTGGCGCGCAGGCGCACTATCCCGTCCGGTCAGACTCCTTGCGGTCGGGCCGGGGGCATTCGCGTCAGATGTTGCGCGCACACGAAAGTCACTGCAAAATTCTCCTGCACAAGGACATTACCAGCTCTGGACGCACGGCGCCAGATCATCATCGCGGGGAGGACACATGCCGATTGAGGATGAGGACCGGCCGCGGAAGAAGATCACCCACGAGATCGGACAGGATCTCTCGCTGCTGTCGGTCGAGGAATTGACCGAGCGCATCGCGCTGCTCACTGCCGAAGTCGATCGCCTGAAAGAAGCGATGACGAAGAAGCGCGCGTCGAAGGATGCCGCGAACGCGTTCTTCAAGTCGTAGCCAGCGACATCACATCACGTCGTCCCGGATAAGCGAGCAAAGCGAGCGTGATCGGGGACCCGTAACCACAGCTGTTTCTCGTCGCGTTCGGCTTGGGCCACAGCTGCGGCGCAACGCGGGCTTTGGTGGTTGGGTCCCGGCGTTCGCCGGGACGACTCAAGTGACCGACTTGGGGATCAACTTGGACCTGTCCCAAACTAGGTCAATGGCCGACATGGCAAACAAAGCCTGAAGAAATCCGTTCATTTACGATCGGTTAAGCTTTCTCGATTATGACTGCATTGTCCTCGTTTGGACACCGAGTGGCTCCTGTCCACTCTGTTTGACGCCTCCCTGTTATCAACTTCAAAAGCCGCCGGAAACGGCGGCTCTTTTTTGTGCGTCCTATCCGTTGGAAACCATAAATCCGGTTGCGGCTGGACTCTTCGGCGCGCCCGCGCAATGATTTGTTCATCATAAGCTGGCGCGTCAGATGCCAGCGGGCGTTACGATGGTGTGAGGGCGTTAACCATGGCGGATCGTTCCCAGAACGAAGCCGGGCTTGTGCTGTTCAGTGAACGGCTGACCAATTCTGCGGCATTCGGCGTGCTGTTCCGGGAAGGCATGGATCTGGTCGAGCAGACCGCCGCCTATCTCGACGGCGACGGCCGTGCCGAGGCGAAGGCGCTGGAACGCTCCGTCAGCCTGACCTATGCCACCGAGAGCATGCGCCTGACCACGCGGCTGATGCAGCTCGCGTCGTGGCTGCTATTGCATCGCGCGGTCAAGGAAGGCGAGATGACGCTGACCCAGGCCAATCGCGAAAAGACCAAGGTGAAGCTGTCGGCCGCCGATCCCGGCCCGGTCGACATGGTGACCAAGCTGCCGGAGCAATTGCAGCAGCTGATCGCCCGCTCGATGGACCTGCAGGCGCGTGTCCGCCGCCTCGATACCACGATCCATGCGCCGGCGCCGGATCGATCATCGATCGGCAACCCGCTGGTGCCTCAGCTCAACCGGCTCAAGGCTGCGTTCGAGCAGTAAGATTCGAACCGTCAACTCAGTGTGAAGCCCCAGTGCGGCGTGGCTTGGCCCGCCGCTGTGACGTGTGCTGATCGATCACCTGCCGCAGCCGTATCGCCGCGGCCTCCAGCTCCTCCGGTTCGAAGCCGCCGAAGCCGAGCATGAGGCCGGGCCGTGCCGCCGCCTTGTACATCGGTGAAATCGGCCGCACGACGATGCCGTCGGCAAGTGCGGTCTTGGCCAGTTGCACATCATCGAAGCCTTGCGGCAGCCACAGCAGCAGATGCATGCCCTGGTCGCTCGGCTGCAGCGTGACGCCGTCGGGCATGTGACGCGTCAGCGATGCGATCAGTGTCGCGCGGCGCGCAGCGTAGACGCCGCGAATGCGCCTGATATGCGCTTCGAACAGCCCCTCGCGCATGTAGGCCGCCAGCACGTGCTGGTCGGCGGTCGGCGAATGCCGGTCGAGCAGCGCCCGCGCGCCGGCGAAGGCGTCGATCAGCGGCAGCGGCGCCACGACGTAGCCGAGCCGCAGCGAAGGAAACAGCACCTTGCTGAGCGTGCCCAGATAAATCACGCGCGACGGCGCGAGGCCCTGCATCGACGGGAAGGGATGACCGGCATAGCGCAGCTCGCTGTCATAATCGTCCTCGACGATCCACGCATTGCTTCGCTGCGCCCACGCCACCAGGGCGTTGCGGCGGGCCATGCTCATCGGCATGCCCAGCGGGTACTGATGCGAGGGCGTCACGAAGGCCGCGCGCGCATCCGGGCACGTGGCAATTGCTGCATCGACGTCGATGCCCTGCGCATCGACGCCCACGCGCGTGGTGACGAGATCGAGATCGTCGAGCACGGCGGTCATGCCGGGATAAGCCGGATCCTCGGCCCACACCCGATCGCCCGCCGACAGCAGCACGCGGCCGGCGAGATAAAGGCCCTGCTGCGTGCCGGCCGTGATCACGACCTGCTCGGGCTCGCAATGCACCGCGCGGGATTTGCGCACATAGTCGGCGATCGCCTGCCGCAGCGCCATCAGGCCGCGTGGATCGCCATAGCTTGCCGGCGCTGCCGCGCGCGACGCGCGCACGCGGTTGCCGAGGCGGCGCCAATTGTCGTCGGGCGCGACGGCGCCTCCGGGGACCGCGATCGCAAACGGGACTTCCGGCATCGGCGTGAAGGCCGTCACCACCTTGGCAAGTCGCGCCGCGCGCGCAGGCAGCTGGATCGGCACGGGCCTGTTCAGGCTGCGATTGACCACGACCGACCGTGCTTGCTCTGCAAGCGTCGGTGCGACGCGGGTGCCGGCGCCGACCTGCGATTGCAGATAACCCTCGGCCTGCAATTGCTCGAAGGCTTCCGTGACCGTGCCGCGCGCGACGCCGAGCGAGGCCGACAGCGCGCGTGTCGACGGCAGATATTCGCCGGCCTTCAGTTCGCCATTGGCGATGGCGGCGCGGAGGGCCCGCGCGATCTGGCGTCCGACCTGTCCGGCGGCGCGGTCGACCGCCCGCAGCGAGGGGATGCTGATGGTGGCGCGCGGGCGGGGCATAGTGGACCAGTCATGATGATCGAAAGTGGCTCTTATCATAGGCCACTTCGACGCTATTGTGCGAGCAACAATTCGATGAGGTTTGCCAAGAGGCCTGCCATGTACCTGCCGCCGCATTTCAAGATGGATGAGCTCGGCCCGATCCACGCCGCGATGCGGGCCTCAAAGCTCGCGACACTGGTTACCGCGACCGCGGACGGGCTGATCGGAACGCCGCTGCCGCTGATCCTCAATGAAAACGAGGGCGATTACGGCACGCTGTACGGTCACGTCGCGCGGCCCAATCCGCAATGGAAGCTGCCCGCCGTGGGTGAGGCGATGGCGATCTTCATGGGGCCCGACGCCTATGTGACGCCGTCCTGGTATGTGACCAAGGCCGAGCACGGCAAGGTGGTGCCGACCTGGAATTACCTCGCCGTCCACGCCTATGGCGCTGCCGAGTTCTTCGAGGACGCGGATCGCCTGCTCGACGTCGTGACCCGCTTGACCGAGTTGCATGAGAAATCGCGCAAGGAAGTCTGGCAGGTCAGCGATGCGCCTGATGATTTCATCAAGGCGCAGCTGCGCGGCATTGTCGGCTTCCGGATGCCGATCACCCGGATCGACGCCAAGAAGAAGATGAGCCAGAACCGCAAGCTCGAGGATCGCGCCGGTGTCATCGCGGGCCTGGGCGCCAGCGACAATCCTGTTGATCACGAAGTCGCGGCGATGATCCCGGCGAATTGACGAAAGCCACTGATGGAATTGTACCTTGCCTTTGCGATCACGACCGCGACCTTCGCGCTGATCCCGGGGCCGGCCATGCTCTACGCGGCGGCCCGCACCCTGGCGGGTGGCCGGCGCGCGGGGCTGATGGCATCGCTCGGCCTGCATCTTGGTGGCTATGTCCATGTCGTCGCCGCGGCCGCCGGCCTCGCGCTTCTGTTTCATGCGGTGCCGCCGCTATTCACAGTGATGAAGCTCGCCGGTGCGGCCTATCTGCTCTGGCTCGGGCTGTCGCTGTTTCGCGATCGCGGCAGTGCAAAGCGCCCTGAGCTTGCGCCGCTTTCCGCGGAGCGCGCCTTCGCGCAAAGCATCGTCGTCGAGGTGCTCAATCCGAAGACCGCGATCTTCTTCCTGGCGTTCCTGCCGCAGTTCGTCGATGCGTCGACAAGCGTGCCGGTCTGGGCCCAACTGTTCCTGCTCGGCACCATCGTCAACCTGACGTTCTCGGCAGTCGATATCGTCTGCGTGCTCTTCGCCAGTGCCGTGATGGCAAGGCTGCAGCGCTCCCGCAGGTCACAGCGGATCATGCAACGGATCGGCGGCAGCATCCTGGTCGCGCTCGGCGCGCGGCTCGCCTTCCAGGATCGCTAGGGGCACGGCGATCCATCTGCCGGTGTCCGCCTCGCGCGCGTGCCACTGAGTTGCCCGACGACGTAAGCCCATCGCGTGCAGAACTCGGGCGATTCATGTCGCGAGAATGCGGATGTGTGGCTCACAAGTGGCGCAACAAACTCGGTGTCGTCCCGGGCTCGATCCGGGACACATAACCACAAATGGCAGTTGTTGCGCGACGTGGGGGCTACAGCCCTCTTCAACAACACAACCCTGTGGTTATGGGTACCTGCGTTCGCAGGGACGACGATTGTGGATGTAGATCGCGCCACACATTCGGTGTCGTCCTGGCGAAAGCCAGGACCCATAACCCCGAATGCTCGCTGTTGCGCGACGCTGGGGCTACAGCCCTCTTCAACAACACAACCCTGTGGTTATGGGTACCTGCGTTCGCAGGGACGACGATTGTGGATGCAGGCCGTGCCACACACCCGGTGTCGTCCTGGCGAAAGCTAGGACCGATCCGGAGCAGCCCAAACAAAAACGCCCCCGAGATGGAGGCGTTTTGCGTTTGATCGCAAGGGCGATCCCGAAGCGGACTTTAGTCCTTCTTGAGGAAGCCCGAAAACTTCTTCTGGAAGCGCGACACACGGCCGCCGCGGTCCATCAGCTGTTGGGTACCGCCGGTCCAGGCCGGGTGCGACTTGGGGTCGATGTCGAGGTTCAGCGTGTCGCCTTCCTTGCCCCAGGTCGAGCGGGTCAGGTACTCGGTGCCGTCGGTCATGACGACCTTAATCGTATGATAATTCGGATGAATATCGGCTTTCATGACAGTTCCTTCGGCGCGCCAGCGCCCGTCTCAAGACATCTAGGTACGGGATTTGGGCGGCTCTATAACCCATGGAGCCCCCCAAAACAAGCCAAGAAAGGGGAGCTTAAGCCCATCACCGGATTGGGACTTTACCGGATTTGCCAGCCGGGGGTCGGCGGGCCTATGTGGGGGGCGATAGAACCGGTCTAGATAATGAGTGTAGCCGAACAGCTTGAGCCCCCTCGCGGCCCCCCGGAGCCGCCGCGCGACGCGTTGCTCGATGAGGAGGCCTTCATCGAGAGCCAGATCATGGAGCCGGCGAAGAGCCGTGCCCGCTTGCGGCCCCTGCTTGCGCTCGCGCCCTATGTGGCGCGCTACAAGGGACGGGCGATCCTCGCGCTGATCTCGCTGACGATCGCGGCGATCACCACGCTGATCGTGCCGGTCGCGGTGCGGCGGATGATCGACCTCGGCTTCACGCCCGAAGGCATCGCGATGATCAACAGCTATTTCAGCGTGATGATCGCCGTCGTCGCGGTGCTCGCCTGTGCCAGCGCCTCGCGCTACTACCTCGTCATGACGATCGGCGAACGCATCGTCGCCGATCTCCGGCGCGACGTGTTCGCGCATCTGATTTCGCTGTCGCCCGCGTTCTTCGATTCCGCACGGAGCGGCGAGCTGGTGTCGCGGCTCACCGCCGACACCACGCAGATCAAGTCCGCGGTCGGCGCCTCGGTGTCGATCGCGCTGCGCAATGTGATGCTGTTCTTCGGCGCCGCCGCGATGATGGTGATCACGAGCCCGCGGCTCTCGGGCTTCGTGCTGCTCGCTATTCCGATGATCGTGATTCCGCTGGTCGCGTTCGGCCGCTGGGTGCGGCGGCTGTCGCGCACCGCCCAGGACACGCTGGCAGATGCCAGCGCCTATGCGAGCGAGCTGGTCAATGCGATCCGCACCGTGCAGGCCTATACCGGCGAGCGGCTTGCCAGGGCGCGCTTTGCCCGCGAGGTCGAGCAGGCCTATGAGGCCGCGCGCAGCTCGACCAAGGCGCGCGCGGTGCTGACGCTGATCGTCATCTTCATCGTGTTCGCCAGCGTCGTCGTGATCCTCTGGGTCGGCTCGCACGACGTCCTGATCGGCGCCATCAGCCCCGGCCGGCTCGGCCAGTTCATTCTCTATACGGCGTTCGCCGCGAGCGGCCTCGGCCAGCTCAGCGAGGTCTGGGGCGAGGTCTCGGCCGCATCGGGCGCCGCCGAACGGCTGTTCGAGATTTTGCGCGTCAGGCCGCAGATCGCACCTCCCGCGTCGCCGCGCGCGCTGCCGCAGCCCGCGCGCGGCGATGTCGGCTTCGACAATGTCAGCTTCGCCTATCCGACCAGGCCGAACGCGCTGGCCGTCGACGGCGTGTCGCTGGAGGTACGCTCCGGCGAGAAGGTCGCGATCGTCGGTCCGTCCGGCGCCGGCAAGAGCACGCTGTTCCACCTGCTGTTGCGCTTCTACGATCCGAAATCGGGCACCATCTCGCTCGACGGCGTGCCGATCCGGCAGGCCGATCCGGCCGACGTGCGCGCGCGGATCGCGCTGGTGCCGCAGGATTCCGTGGTGTTCGCCGCGAGCGCCCGCGACAACATCCGGTTCGGCCGGCCCGACGCCACCGACGCCGAGGTGGAGCGGGCCGCCGATCTGGCGCATGCCACCGAATTCCTGCGCCGGCTGCCCGGCGGCTTCGACGCCCAGCTCGGCGAGCGCGGCGTGACGCTCTCCGGCGGCCAGCGCCAGCGCATCGCGATCGCGCGCGCGATCCTGCGCGATGCGCCGCTGCTGCTGCTCGACGAGGCGACCTCGGCGCTCGACGCCGAGAGCGAGACGCTGGTGCAGACCGCGCTGGAGGAATTGATGCGCCATCGCACCACGCTTGTGATCGCGCATCGCCTGGCGACCGTGCTGTCCTGCGACCGCATCCTGGTGATGGATCAGGGCAGGATCGTCGAGCAGGGCGCTCACGCCGAGCTGGTGGCGGCGGGCGGCCTCTATGCGCGGCTGGCACGGCTGCAATTCGAGGGGATTTGAGCGAATTGGGGCTGTGCGCGCTCCGCCTATGCGATTCCTATGTGATCGAGCGCGTGCTCCCCTCGAAAACCTATTCCCGCGCAAGGATAGTCGCGCCGCGCCTGACCTCCCTCGACAGCCGAAGGAGTATCGGCGCGCGGGGTGTTCGACTGATGCGCGAGGACGCGACCGAACCGGAGAGCAAGCTGCTTCGTGCCTGGCAGCTTGCCGTGCTGCGCTTCGCGGTCACGCTCGACGACGACGATCGGATGCACGCGCTCGGTGTGGCCGGCGAGGTCGACCGGCTGGGCGGTGCGGCCGATGACGCCTTCCACTTTTTCCGCCGGACAACCGCGGAGCTGTGCGCGGCGATCTCCGGTCGGGGCGCGGATCAGGATGCCGTCATCCGGCGATTCCTGGCACAAATCGACGATGTCAGGCTCAAGCGCGCGGTCGAAGCGGCGATCGCCAGGGACCGCACGCCGCCGAAACTGGTGGCGAGCCGCATGAAGCCCGGCAACGATCTCTGGCGGGGGCTGCCGTCGCGGCGTGCAACAGGAACGTAGGGAGGGGCTCTCTGCAATCGCCGTCACGGCGCGGCGGATATTCCGCCAGAACATGTCGCCACGACCCCTTGCCGGGTTGCTGCGATGAGTGCGATGCGCTTCTCTGTGCTCGAAAAGAGATCGGTCGGTGTCGGACAATGCGGGGAGTGGCGATGGGTGGTTTGGTGATCAGCGGCGGCCGGGTGGTGGATCCGGCCAGCGGGATGGACGCGATCGGCGACGTCGCCGTCGTCGACGGCAAGATCGCCGCGGTCGGCACCGGCCTCGGCGGCGCCGAGCGGCAGATCGACGCCACCGGCCTTGTGGTGGCGCCCGGCTTCATCGACCTGCACGCGCATGGCCAGACCATACCGGCCGATCGCATGCAAGCGTTCGACGGGGTGACGACTTCGCTCGACCTCGAGGCCGGTGTGTTGCCGGTGGCATCCTGGTACAAGCGTCAGGCCGAGAAGGGACGGGTGCTGAACTACGGCGCCGCGGCCAACTGGGCGTTCGCGCGGATCGGCGCGATGACCGGCTCGAATGCGGAAAGCTCGCTGGAATCATTCGGCGCAGCGATGCGCGATCGCCGCTGGATCGAGAACGTGGCGACCGAGGGCGAGGTCGGCGGCATCCTCGCGCGCCTTGCCAACGGATTGAACGAGGGCGGCATCGGCATCGGCATTCTCAACGCCTATGCGCCGGGCGCCGGCGTGCAGGAACTGACCGCGGTGTGCCAGCTCGCCGCTGATCATGCGGTGCCGACCTTCACCCACGTCGCCTACATGTCACGCATCGATCCCGAGAGTGCGGCCGAGGCCTATATCCGCCTGATCGGCTATGCCGGTGCCACCGGCGCGCACATGCACATCTGCCATTTCAACTCGTCGAGCAAGACAGACATCGAGCGCTGTGTTGCGCTGATCGCGAAAGCGCAGGCGCAGGGCCTGCCGATCACGGTGGAGGCCTATCCCTACGGCACCGGCTCGACCGTGCTGGCGGCGACCTTCTTCAGCGATCCTAAATTCGAGGAGCGCAACGGCCTCGGCTATGATTCGGTGCAGCGCGTGACCGACGGTCACCGCTTCGGCAGCCGCGAGGAGCTGCTGGCGGCGCAGGCCGCGGAACCCTCGACGCTGGTGCTGTGGCATGTGCTCGATATCGAGAACAACCAGCACCATCGCGATCTGCTCGACATGGCGGTGCTGTATCCGGGTGGCGCGATCGCGTCCGACGCGATGCCATGGACGCTGTCGGATGGCCGTCCCTATACTGGCGACGCCTGGCCGCTGCCTGACGATGCCACCTCGCATCCGCGTTCGGCCGGCTGCTTCACCCGCTTCATCCGCGAATGGGTCCGCGAGCGCAGGAAGGTGTCGCTGCTCGAGGGCATCCGCAAATGTGCGCTGATCCCGGCGGAAATCCTGTCCGCGAGCACGCCGGCGATGCGCGCCAAGGGCAGGCTGCAGGCGGGCGCGGACGCTGACGTCGTGGTGTTCGACTTCGAGACGCTCAGCGATCGTGCGACCTTCTCCGCGATGAACCGCCCGGCGGAAGGCGTGCGGCATCTCGTGGTCAGCGGCCAGCCGCTGATCAATGATGGCGTCCTCGATGTCGCGGCGCGGCCGGGCCGGCCGGTGCGCCGGCCGGTCACTGGGGGCTGATGTGGCGGTCCCGATCCTGCTGGTCGCGGGTTTTCTCGGGGCGGGCAAGACCACGGTCGTCAACCATCTGCTGGCGCATGCGCAAGGCCGCCGCATCGCCGCCGTGGTCAATGATTTCGGCGCGATCAATATCGATGCGGAGCTGATCGCCGGCGCCAGCGATGGCGTGGTCAGCCTGAGCAATGGCTGCATCTGTTGCACGCTGGAGGGCGATCTGCTGCGCACGCTCGCAACCTTGCTGCGGCGGGATCCGCGTCCCGAATTCATCGTGATCGAGACCAGCGGGATCGCCGATCCCTCCGACATCGTCCGCAACCTGATGGATCCGGTGATCTGGAAGGAGGCGCCGCTGGAGACAGTGCTGTGCGTGGTTGACGCGACGCAGCCGGTGGTCGCGCTGGATGATGCGCTGCTGCGCTCGCAGTTGAGGGCGGCCGATGTGGTGGCGCTGAGCAAGGTCGATCTGGCTGATGCAGCCGCGTGCGCCGCGATCCGCGATGCGGTGCGGGCACTGCGTCCGGCGGCCGTGGTGGTCGATGCGCAGCATGGCGAGGTGCCGGCAGCGCTGCTGTTTCCCGCGGACCTCGATCGGTTGCCGGCGCCGCGCGAGACCGCGCCGCGCCGGCCGACATCCGACCGGTTCGAGACGCTGAGCTGGACCTCGGAGCGGCCGGTGCGGTTGCCGCGCTTGCAGCAGGCGATCGGCAAACTGGCGCCGAAGCTGGCGCGGGCGAAGGGATTGTTCGAGACGGTGGAGCAGCCCGGACGGCTGACGGTGTTTCAACTCGCCGGCGGACGCGCGACACTGGCTGCCGGCGGCGTGCCGGCGCCCGGCGTGCCACGAACGCGAATCGTGTTCATTGCGGAGATGGGCGCTCTGTCGCGGGCCGAGATCGATGAGGTGATGCAGGGATGTATCGAAGCCGAGTGATGCGAATTAGGTATTCCGTCATCCTGAGGAGCCGCGAAGCGGCGTCTCGAAGGATCGACGGCCACCAGCGTGGCCGTGCATCCTTCGAGGCTCGCCCAGCGGCGCAATTGCGCCGCAAGGCTCGCACCTCAGGATGACGGAATAGAGAATCCTCGCGTCGGCCCGCGCTGTCGCTGTGTCATCGCAGCAGCATCATCCCGCAAAGCATGTGTGCGACAATCGCATCGAATTGACAGCCCATCCCGCACCACCTATCGTTTCGGCCGACGGTTCCCTTCGGGGATCAAAAGGGAATGCGGTGCGAGGGTAACCCCAATGCCGCAGCTGTCCCCGCAACTGTAAACGGCGAGCCTTTCGTCAATTTGCCACTGGGCCACTCCGCCCGGGAAGGCGTCGACAGGCGATGACCCGTGAGCCAGGAGACCTGCCGTCAGTCGTGGTCACACGCGAGCACATCGGGCGGGGGCGTCCTGGTGGGATCGGAGCACTGCCTTTGGGGCAATGCGCCAGTCCGCGTTCGCGGTGACGTGCCACGTTACCGCGAGTCCTTTCATGTCTCCGTCCTCTCCCGCTGCGCGCAAATGGCGCCTCGGTCTCGTTTGCTCCCTGTCATCGCTGCTGCTGCCGGCTGAAGGTTCGGCACAAACATCTCCACCCACGACGCTCGATCCGATCGAGGTCGCACCCTCGACATCCACAAAGCCCAAGCCCGCGGCGCGAAGCCGCAACTCGGCGACGTCGTCGCGGCCGCGCGCCAGACCTGCAACGGCGGCGGCAACCGCTGGCGCGCCGCGCGCCGCGGCGTCAGGTGCATCGGGATCGGTATCGCCGACGCTCAACGCCACCACGCAGGGAGGTACCGGCAGTCGTCTCAACCTGACGCCGCTGCAGACGCCGGCCAGCGTCGAGATCATCACGGCGCAAACCATCGCCGAACGCGGCCAGCACAATGTGCTC
This sequence comes from Bradyrhizobium sp. USDA3010, assembly GCF_056429065.1. NCBI lineage: Bacteria > Pseudomonadati > Pseudomonadota > Alphaproteobacteria > Hyphomicrobiales > Nitrobacteraceae > Bradyrhizobium > Bradyrhizobium sp. USDA3010. The sequence goes on along the minus strand of NZ_JBWJZD010000001.1, from coordinate 313,202 downwards.
GATGCCGTCACCCAGAACGCGGCCGGGTTCATCGCAACGCCGGCGCCCGGCAATGGCGGCCTGTCGTTCAGCACCCGCGGCTTTGCCGGCAGCAACTCGGTGATGACGCTATACGACGGCACGCGCTTCTATATCGGCTCTGGCACCCTGACGTTCCCCTACGACACCTGGTCGACGCAACGCGTTGAAGTGCTGCGCGGTCCGGCCTCGGTGCTGTACGGCGAGGGCGCGATCGGCGGCGTCATCAACGTCGTTCCGAAGAAGCCGCAGGGCACGCCTTATAACGAGGCCGAGGTCTCGCTCGACAGCAACATGACGCGGCGGCTCTCGGTCGACAGCACCGGTCCGATCAATCCCAATGTGTCCTACCGCATCAACGCCACCGGCAACATGTCGGACGGCTGGGTCGATCGCGACAAGACCTCGAATGCGGTGGTCTCCGCCGCCGTGCGCGTGCAGGCATCGGACAATCTCGCCTTCACACTGTCCGAGGATTACGGCGACCGCAGCCCGTCGCGCTATTTCGGTACGCCGCTGATCAACGGGTCGATCCAGGATGCATTGCGTTTCAAGAACTACAACGCATCAGACAGCGCGATCCGCTATCAGGACAGCTGGACCCAGTTCAAGACCGAGTGGGACGTCGCCGACGGCATCAAGATCAACAACACGCTGTATTATCTGACCAGCGAGCGGCACTGGCGCGACATCGAAAACTACACCTGGAACCCGAAGACCCAGCTGATCGACCGCTCCAGCTACATCGAGATCTTCCACGACCAGAAGCAGCTCGGCAACCGGATGGATGCGACCTTCAGCGGTCAAGTCCTCGGGCTCGCGAACCAGTTCGTCGCCGGGTTCGACGTCAACCGGATCGACTTCACCCACACCAACAATTCGCCCTATGGCGGCGCGTCGTCGGTCAATCCTTACGTGTTCGATCCCGGATCGTTCTTCGCGACGACCACGGCGACGACGCCGGGCTTCAACGCGATCGTCAATCAATACGCGCTGTTCGCCGAAGATCGCCTGTCGCTGACCGATCAATTGTCGCTCGTCACCGGCGTCCGGTACGATCGTCCCGAGGTCGATCGCACCGACTACAAGACGCCGGCGAACAGTTTTGAAACCACGCTGTCGGGCACCAGCTGGCGAACCGGGTTGGTGTACGAGCCGATCAAGAACCTCGCGTTCTACGGCCAGTATGCGGTCGGCGTCGATCCGGTCAGCAACCTGATCTCGCTGTCGACCTCGCAGAAAACCTTCCAGCTCGCGACCGGCAAGCAGACCGAAATCGGCGTCAAGCAGTCGTTCTGGGGCGGCCGCGGCGAGTGGACGCTGGCAGGGTACGAGATCGTCAAGACCGGCCTGACCATTCCCGATCCCAGCAATCCCACCGCCGGCCTGGCACTGCAGATCGGCCAGCAATCATCCCGCGGGGTCGAAGGAACGATCGGGCTCGCGCTGAACGATGGCTGGCGCGTCGACGCCAATCTTGCGCTGCTGCGTGCCAGATACGACAACAACAGCCAGGTGGTCGGCGGCAAGGTCGTCAGCTACAACGGCAATGTCCCGGTCAACGTGCCGCAGCAGGTCTCGAACGTCTGGCTGACCTGGGACTTCGCGCCGAACTGGTCGGTCTATGGCGGCGTGCAGATCGTCGGTGCGATGTACTCCGATCTCGCCAACACCCAGTTGCGGCCGGGTTACAACGTCGTCAATGGCGGCATCAGGTGGAAGCCGGATGACCGCACCACGGTCGCGTTCAGGGTCTACAATCTGTTCGACAAGGTCTACGCGGTGACCTCGAACGGGACGGGGCAGTGGCTGCTCGGCATGCCGCGCACCGCCGAATTGTCCGCCAACGTGAAGTTCTGACCATGCGCAACGCTCTGATCCGGCGAGCGCGGCGATGGCTCTATGTCGTCCATCGCTGGATCGGCATTGCGACGTGTCTGTTCTTCGCGATGTGGTTCATCTCCGGCCTCGTCATGATGTACGTGGCGTTTCCGCGCCTCACTGACGACGAGCGCCTCTCCGCGCTCCCTGGCATCGTTTGGAGCAAGGTGCAGGTCGCTCCTGATCGCGCGATGGCGATCGCGGGCGCGGAGCATTACCCGCGCGATCTCCGGCTCTCGATGCTGGACGATGTTCCGGTCTATCGCGTGACTGGATGGAAGGGAGGCGCGGTCACTATTTCGGCCATCGACGGCAGCACGATCGACCGGATCACGCCGGACCAGGCGCTTGCCATTGCCCGGCATCATCCGCGCGCCGTGCGGCCGGAACTGCTCGATACGGTGACGCGCGACCAATGGTCGGTCACCGCGCGCTTCGATCCGTTGCGGCCGCTCCATTTGATCGGCCTCGGCGACGCCGATGGCACCCAACTTTATGTCTCGTCGCGCAGCGGCGAGATCGCGCTCGACACCACGCGGCGAGAGCGCGTCTGGAATTGGCTCGGCTCGATCCCGCACTGGATCTATCCGACCGTGTTGCGCAAGGACGGCCCGTTGTGGCGGGACGTGGTGCTGTGGATCTCGGGCATCTGCCTCGTCGTCGCCGTCACCGGCTTCTGGATCGGCATTCTGCGCCTGCGGCTGACGCGCCGTTACGCTGATGGCGCCGTCTCGCCCTATCGCGGCTGGATGGCCTGGCATCACATCGCCGGCCTCGTCGGCGGCATCTTCGCCTTCACCTGGATGTTCAGCGGCTGGCTGTCGCTCAATCCCGGCGGTGCATTCTCCGGCCGTGGCCTCACGCGCGAGATCGCGGTCGGCTACAGCAGCCATGATGCACCCGATATCGTCGCTCGCTTGCAGTCACCGCCGCAGGCGTCGGCGGTGGAGGCGCGCTTCGTCTGGATCGGCGGACGCCGGCTGATGGTGCTCGACGCTAGCGGCGGCCGTCGTAGCCTCGCGGATCCCGTGACCGGCGCGCCCGTGACGCTTTCGCAGGATGAGATCATCGCGGCCGCCCGGCGCGCGATGCCGGGAGCTGCGATGATATCGGCGCGACAGCTCGATGAACCGGACGCCTACTGGTACACGCTGCACCAAGCGCGCGAGCTTCCCGTGCTGCGGATCGGCTTCGACGATCCCGCCCACACCTGGCTGCACATTTCTCCGGTCACCGCCGAGATCCTCGACCGCAGCGACGACAGCCGCCGGTCCTATCGCTGGCTGTTCAACGCGCTGCACAGCCTGGACTTCCCGCTGCTGCTGCGCATCTCGCCGGCGCGCGACATCGTGGTCTGGCTGCTGTCGGCGGTCGGCACCATCGTCTCGATCAGCGGTATCGTGATCGGCTGGCGCCGGCTGCGGCGGCGCAAGGTGCGGCCGGCGCGAGGTCTCCGCCCTTGTTAGCAGATTGTCACAATCTGTTTCTATGTTGCGCCTGCCGCGGGGTTTGACGAACAGCTCTATCGATCACCGATAGATCGTGCTGTTCGGCTGGGCTTGAGGATCACGGCGGCGCCTCATGCACTTTGTTCAATGGGTCGGAAGATCGGGCTGCGCTCGAAGCATGATCGGATGTGGCAGCGCTTTCTTGGCCTGGTCATAGGCACTCTCGTTGCCGGGAATATCCAGACGGTAACGATGGCCGCAAGCCTTGAATCAGTTCGGACGCCGGCAACGGTCGACTTCGATATTGGCAGCCAGCCTCTGGTCTCCGCGCTCGATGCTTACAGCGCGGCCACCGGTCTTCAAGTCGTTTACGACGCCACACTGGCCGGGGGACGCCGCGCGCAGGCCGTCAAGGGATCGATGACGCCCGACATGGCGTTGCAGCTCCTGCTCGAAGGAACCGGTCTGGTCGCGGTCTATGCCGCGGCCAACGCCTTCACGATTGTGCCTGCGGCCACCGCGCCGCAGACGGCGTCGATGCGTGGCTTCATGCCGTATCTTGCGGCCGTCCAGAGCAGCGTCGAGGAGGCATTCTGCCGGTCCGCGCTGACCGCGCCGGGCGGCTATCGGATCAAGTTCAAGTTCTGGATCGGGCATGCCGGCGAGGTGCTGCAGCCCCAGCTGCTCGGCTCGACCGATGACAGCGCGCGTGACCAGGCGATCGCCGCCCTGTTGCGTGCTGTTGTGATCGGCCGGCCGCCGCCTCCGGACATGCCGCAGCCTGTCATGATGGCGGTTTCGCCGCGGCCGCCTTCCGAGACCGGCGACTGTGCCGCGCGTGACCCGAGGCGCCCGGGACTGGTCGCGCGATGACGGAAACCACTTCGACCACGCTTCGGCAGGTGCTCGTCGAGCGCTACGACGAGCTTCGCCGCCGCTTGGCGCGGCGTCTCGGCGACGAAAGAGCGCGCGAGACGCTTCACGAGACGTGGCTGCACCTTCGCGACAAGAACGGCCCGGGCGTGGTGGACAGCCCGATCGGCTATCTGCTGCGCAGTGCGCTCAATCTTGCGATCAGCCGGGAGCGCCAGGAGACGCGCCGCATCAAGCGGTTCGAGGTGCAGCCGATGCTCGAGATCGCCGACGCGGCGCCCGGACCGGAACGCGAGGTCGAATCGCGAGAGCAGATTGCGCATCTGGAGCAGGTGCTTGAGGAGCTCACCCCGCGCCGCCGGACGATCCTGCTCGCATCCCGCCTGGAAGGCACGCCGCTCCGGGAAATCGCCGCGCGCCTCGGCGTTTCGCAGCGTTTGGTGGAGCTTGAGCTGAAAGCCGCGCTCGAGCATTGCGCCAGGCGGTTTAATAAAAAGGTCACAAGGCGTTTCGGTCCGGCGCCGCGGGAAACGTCCTGATAGGAGAGCGTCAGAGTGTTGCGTATTTGGATGGACGTGCTGCCAAGGGAAACGCCCGATCGATGACACGTAGCGACGAACCGTCGGAGGAACTGACCGCGATCGAGAGCGAGGCGCTGGCGCGCGTCCAGCGGCTTGGTTCGGGTCAGGCCACCCGGCGGGACATCGAGGAAACCAGGCACTGGGGAAGCCAGAGCAGCGCCCATTCGGAGGCGCTGGCGCAGGCCAGCCTGCTCTGGGATCAGCTCGGCCCGGCCGGCGCCAACCTGTTGAAGCGGCGTGGCGATTCCATGCTGGCGGACGTCCGGCGGCAGCCGCGCATGACGCGGCGGGCGATGCTCGGAGGCGCGCTGGCGACGTCGGCCGCCGCCTATCTCGTGGTGTCGCCACCGCTGCAGCTGTGGCCATCGCTGCAGGATGTGATGGCGGATTATCGCACCGCCGCCGGCGAGCAGCGCAAGCTCACGATCGATGGCGGCGTCAAGGTGACGCTGAACACCGGAACCAGCGTCAATGTTCAGTCGGGCGACAGCAGCCAGGATCGCATCGAGATCCTGACCGGGGAGGCCGTGATCGCGGCGGCCTCCGCGAGCCGCGAGGTGCGCGTGGTTGCCGGCGACGGCGAGATAAGTGCGCGTCAGGCGCAGTTCAACGTCCGTCATGAGCCGCGCGGCACCTGCGTGACGTGCCTCGATGGCGAGGTCCGCGTCACCCGTCACAGTTCCGTCGCGGCGCTGCGCGCGGGGCAACAGGTCAGCTATGCAGCGCTTGGTCTCGCGGTGCCCATGCCGGTCGATCCCGCCGAGGTGACAGCCTGGCGCGACGGAATGCTGATCTTTCATGACGCTCCGCTCGGCAACGTCGTGACGGAAATCAACCGTTACCGGTCGGGCAAGGTCATGGTGACGAACGCGGAATTGGAACGCCGTCTCGTCAACGGCCGGTTCCGCATCGACAATGTCGATGGTATCCTGACCATGTTCCAGCAAATCTTCGGCGCGAAGGCGCGACATCTGCCCGGCGGCATCGTGCTGCTGAGTTGATGTCGAGCGAGCCATGAAAGCGCGCATCATGTCTGCGCAGGAATTGTGAGGCAGCCCGCGATTTTGTCGTTCGGTCCCGCCGATCAAATGGCGTCCTTGAGGACGAGAAGCCTGGCATACGGTCAAGCCGTGTGACGAGCACTTGCGCGGATCCGATCTGCGCATCTTTCCGTCCGTTGTTCCCAGGGGACATCCTATGCCGTCTCGTCAGCGCGTTGCCCGCCGTCCTCGCCTCGATCCGCGTCGGGTCACGCCGCTTCCGTCGCGGCAGCGGATCGGATGGGCATCCCGCTCGATGCTGCTCGCGGGCACAAGCACGCTGGCGCTGTTGCTGAGCGGGCTTGAGGGCGCATCCGCGCGTCCATTCGGCAATTTCGCGACGACAAGCTCGGCGCCGGCGATCGCCAGCGATGCCGCAGCTGCCGCGGCCCAGCAGGCCACCGACGTCGCGAGGCAAAGCCAGGGCGCGCTGACGCGGGCGACCCAGGCCATCCAGGCGTTGCAGGCCGCGCAGTCCGCCGCACGCAGTGCAGCCGCCGCCTCGCAGCGATCGGCCACGTTGCCGCAGGTGGCGGTGCCGAACGGCCTCGCGCCGGGCGGCCTTCAGGTTGCGCCGGGCGCTGTGCCCGGCTCGAGCCTTTGGCAAGGTGCGGCCCTGCCGAGCCAGGCCGCAAGCGGTGGCCAGACCACGGTCACGGTCAATCAGACCGCGCCGCAGGCGATCCTCAACTGGCAGAGCTTCAACGTCGGCAGCCAGACCACCCTCAATTTCAACCAGCAGGCCAGCAACTGGACCGCGCTCAATCGCGTGGTGGGCAATGCCGGACCGAGCCAGATCCTCGGCCGCATCACCGCGCCGGGGCAGGTGCTGGTGATCAACCAGAACGGCATCATCTTCGGCGGCGCGAGCCAGATCAACGTCGGCTCGCTGATCGCATCAACCGCCAATATCGCCGACAGCCAATTCCTTGCCAACGGCATCTATTCTGCGCAGAGCGGCACCAATTATCTGCCGAGCTTTACCGGCGCCGGCGGCAAGATCGTGGTCGAGAGCGGCGCGCTGATCACCACCAATGCGCCGTCCTCGGTCACGGCGGGCGGCGGCTTCGTGCTGTTGATGGGCACCGAGGTCGACAATGCCGGCGCCATCACCACGCCGAAGGGGCAGACCCAGTTCGCGGCCGGCGACGATTTCATCCTGCGTGCCGGTTACGGCACCAACACCAACCAGAACTCGACCACGCGCGGCAACGAGATCGCGCCGGTGCTCTATCCCGGGAGCGGCAGCGGGACCGTCACCAACACAGGTCTCGTCCTCGCCCAGCAGGGCGATATCACGCTCGCCGGCCATGCCGTCACCCAGGATGGCATCCTGCTCTCCACCACCTCGGTCAATCAGCGCGGCACCATCCATCTGCTCAATTCGGCGTCCGACGCCACCGGTAGCGTCACGCTGACCGGTAACGGTATCAGCCTGATCCTGCCGGAGACCGATACTGCGGCCGCGCTGGTGTCCGGCATCGATCCGAGCGTGACCGCGCTCAATTCGCAGCGCGATGCCCTCATCGCCTCGGCCAAGCCGAACCTGCTGGCGACCGGCCAGTTCGACAATCTCGCGACGCTGTCCGATCGGCCCGATCAGTCGCGCATCGAGATCGTCACCGGCGGCACCATCGATTTCAGGAACGGCTCGCTGACCATGGCGCAGGGCGGCCAGGTGACGGCCGCAGCCGGCAAGCGCGTGTTCGCCGAAAGCGGATCGGTCATCGACGTCTCCGGCACCACCGGCACCGTGCTGCCGGTGTCGGCCAATTCGATCAAGGTCAACGTTCAGGGCAACGAGCTGCGCGACAGCCCGCAGAACCGCGACAGCGGCACGCTCATCAACAGCAACATGTGGATCGACGCCCGCGATCTGACGCTGGTGCCGGCCGGCACCGGCGGCTATGCGACGGACCGTTACTACACCGCGGGCGGGTTGCTCGAGGTCTCGGGCTATCTCAACAACACCGGCCACAAGATCGGCGAATGGACCGCGGTGGGCGGCACCATCACCCTGTCGGCGCCGGAGGTGGTGGCGCAGCGCGGCTCGATCTTCAACATCTCCGGCGGAGCGGTACAGTATCAAAGCGGCTACGTGCGGCAGACGCTGCTGCTCGGTAATGACGGCCGCATCTACAGCGCCGACGATGCTCCGGCCAACCTGACCTATGTCGCGGTGGCAAACGGCTTCATCGTCAATCACGCGCACTGGAACGTCGTCGAGGTCTATCTCAGCCCATTCGGCAAAGGCAGCTCGCGCTGGGAGAACGGCTACACTGTGGGCCGCGACGCCGGCAGTCTCGTACTCGCGACCCCGACCTCGGTGTTCGAGGGCGCGATCCTCGCCAATGTGATCGATGGCGAGCAGCAGGTCACCAAGCGTCCGGCCGGCGTCACCGACAGCTACAAGCTGACGCAGAACAGCGTGCCGCTCGCCGGCACGCTGGCACTCGGGCGGTATGACAGCTATGGCCTTGCCGGCGCCTACACCACCGATGTGTCGTTCGGCAACGTTGCGCCGGTCGCCGGCGGCCTGGACCCGACCTCGGCGCTGCCGGCCGGTCGCGTCAACACGGCCTATTTCGACGCACCGACGCTCAACAGTTTTGGCCTCGGCGGCCTCAACATCAACACGGCCAGCAAGATCGCGATCGATGCGCCGCTGCAATTCTCATCGGGCGCGCAGGTCAAGCTGATCGCTCCGACTGTCGATGTCGCGGCCGGCATCACTGCGCGGTCCGGCAGCGTCACGATCAGCAACATTCTCAACGGTGCAAACGGCACCGTCACGCTGACGAACGCGGCTGGAGGCGCGGCGCTGACGCTGGAGTCCGGCGCCGTCATCGATATGCGCGGCCTGTGGGTCAACGCACTGACGAATCCGAACAGCGCGTCGGGCCTCGGCTTCCTCGACGGTGGCAACGTCACGTTCAATTCCCTTCAGAATGTCACGCTCGCGGCCGGCAGCGTGATCGACGTGTCCTCCGGCGGAGCCGTTCTTGCCAACGGCAAGACGCAAGGCGGCAAGGGTGGCAACGTCACGATTATCGCGGGCAATGCCCAGCAGGATGCCGGAACGCCGGGCAATGGAAATCTCGTTCTCGACGGGACGATCCGCGCCTGGGGCGTCACGGGCGGGGGCACGCTGACGATCTCGACGCCCGGCAACATCCTGATCGGCGAGAATGCCGAACTGGCCGGTGGCATTCTGCCCGCCGGCATGCCGGCGCCGGCTGCGGTGAAGCTCAAGCAATCGTTCACGATTCCCGCAGGCCAGCCTCTGCCGACGGCGCTGACGCTGAACTTCACCACGCTGGTGTACGACGCGCCGATACCGGCGGATGTCACGATATCCGCCGCGCCGACCGCGCCGACTGGTGCGGATTGGACCATACCGCAAGGCATGGACGGCCTGCAGAGCCGGGACGCCAATGGCCAGACGCAATATTGGGGCTCGGGCAGTGTGATCCCGGCCGGCACGTTGATCACTGGCTGGAGCGGCACGGGTCGCATTCCAGCGGGAACCGTCATTCCATCCAATGTCTTCCCGAACGGCATTCCAGTCGCACCCTATCAAGTCAAATACGCCGCAGGTTCAATTCAATCCACGCCGATGACTTATCCGGTCGGAGCCGTTATTCCAGCCGGCGTGGTGCTGCCACAGACGGTCGAGATCACGCCGGCGCCGGCGCTCAATCCCTCATTCTTCACCGCCGGCTTCTCGAATTACGATATTAATGGCGGCCTGGGTGTTGTGGTGGCCAGCAACACCGTGATCGCGCCCGCGATGCCGGTCTACCGGTTCACGGCGAACAGCTATGCGGTAGCTGCCGGCAGCGACCCGTCGTCGGCGTTGACGCTGTGGACGCCGCCGCTATTCACCGCGGATCCGGTCAAGGCCACGATCGCCCAGCGCGGCGGCGCGAGTCTCGCGCTGCGCTCGCTCATCAAGTCCGGCAGCGGTCCGCTCGTGAGCGGGGGGGCGATCGTGATTGGTGACGGCGCTTCGGTCAGCGTCGATCCGGGCCAGAGCATCACGCTCGACGCGTTCGGTCAGATCAATGTGTTCGGCAGTCTCACCGCGCATGGCGGCAGCATCAATCTGGTCAACGATGCCTACGGTTCGACGGCCGAGGCGGCGCGCAACTTCGATCTGAACGGCAATGGCCGCGGCGTGTCGGTCTGGGTCGGTTCTGCCGCCAAGCTCGACGTCTCGGGTCTGGCGTACCAGGCGTCCGATCTATCCGGGCGTGCTTTCGGTCGGGCGACCGACGGCGGCTCCATCACCATCAACGGCGGGGGTGCCTTCGTGATCGTGCGCCCCGGCGCCGAACTCAATGCCGACGGCACGCAGGTCGCAATCGATCTCGCGGCCGCCGGTGCCGCAGCGTCGAGCCGGCCGCAAGCGATAACAACGAATGGCGGCGCCATCACGCTGGCGTCGCAGAGCGGGCTCTATCTCGATGGCGACATCCACGCCTTCTCCGGCGGAGGCAATGCTTCCGGTGGCAGCCTCTCGATCGCGCTCACCACGCCGACCTTCGACGGGAATTCCTTCCCCAACGGCCAGGCGCCGGCCAACGTGATCGTTCCAAGCCTGATGACCGTGGTGCAGGCGCGTCAGGACTCCGCGCTGCCGGACGATATCGCCCCGGGCATGGGCGCGTCGCATCTTGCGTTCGGTCAGGCCACGGTGAGCGCCGACATGGTGAAGGCCGGTGGGTTCGACAGCCTGACGCTCACCTCCGGCGACTACATGCAGTTCTCCGCCAACGTCTCGCTGGCGCTGGGCCGCAGCCTGACGCTGACCGCGGCAGCGTTCACGTCGGGAGCTCCGGTGACTGGACCGGTCGATCCCTCGATGCCGACCACGGCTGGCAGCGTGAAGGTGTCAGCGCCCTACATCCTGTTTCGTGAAGCGACGGCCAATGTCCCCGATGGGACCGTCAGCGGCAGCATCCGCAATCCCGGCGGCGCGGCCTTGCCGACCACGGCGACGTTCGAGGCTGACGCGAACCAGATCGACATCCAGGGCCTCATCGGATTTTCGGCGCGTTCGCCGAACAACATGTACGCGCCGGGATTCCTGACCACCAAGCTGGTCAGCCAGGGCGACATCCGCTTCCTGTCGATGCCCGGGGTGGTCGCGACCCAGCTGTCGACCAGCGGAAATCTCGATCTTCTTGCCACACAGATCTATCCCGCGACCAACTCCGTTGCCACAGTCATCGCTGGCAGTGGAAATTCCGATCCCACGACGACGCTCACTATCGGACGCACCACCGCCACCATTCCGGATACACCGTTCTCCGCGTTCGGCCAGCTCGCGTTCCAAGCGCCGGTGATCGAGCAGGGCGGCATCGTCCGCGCGCCGCTCGGGCTTTTGACCTTCGGCCTGGGCTGGCCGGTCTACACACCGCATATTGATGTTTTGCCCGGCAGCGTAACTTCCGTCTCGATGGCTGGCCTGACCATCCCCTATGGCGGCACGATCGACGGCGTCACCTACACGTACAACGGCAGCGCTGTTCGTGCGATCAGCCTGACCAATTTCAACAGTAACGGGTCGCAGTCCGGCATCATTCTGGATGGGCAGTCGATCAGCGTCGCGAGCGGCGCGATCCTGGATATGTCGGGCGGTGGCACCCTCGCCGGCGCGGGCTTCGTCTCCGGACGCGGCGGCTCGGTCAATGTGATCAATACGCCGCTCGTCAACGCCAACCCCGCTACCCCCGTCAGCAAGGCGAGTGACAAGGTCTACGCCATCCTCCCCGGCTACGGTTCAGGTTACGCGCCGATCGCACCCGAAAACGGCGCCGGTGATCCCGCGATTGGCCAGCAGATCACCGTGCCAGCCGGCGTCCCAGGGCTGCCGGCCGGGACGTATACGCTGTTGCCGTCCAATTACGCGCTGCTGCCCGGCGCATACCGCGTGGAGCTCGGGGCCAGCACCACGACGCCGGTTGGCAACCCCATCACAATCGGCAATGGCACCTACGCCGCTTCGGTCACCACCGGCGTCGCCAACACCGCGGTCAAGGGCAGCCTGCCGGTCACGGCGCTGATCACCGCGGGTACCTCCGTCCGCAAATACTCGCAATTCAACGAGCAGAATTACAGCGATTTCCTGCTTGCCAACGTGGCGCAATTCGGCGGCGTGCGTCCGCTGCTGCCTAGCGACGGCAAGACGCTCCAGATCATGTTCGAGATGCCGGGGTCAACCTCGATTGGAGCCGCGCTCACCTTCGACGGAACGGCGCTGTTTCAGGGCGCGCCGGGCGGGAGCACCGGCCAGGTGGCGTTGCTGAATGTCGGTGAAATCTATGCTGACGCGCCGACCCAAGGTTTTTCTGGTCCCTCGGTCGGCGCTGCCGATCTCAATGCGCTCAAGGCGCCGCGCCTCCTGGTCAACGGAACCGTCTTCGTCTCGAATGGCACGCTGTTCCTTAATCAACCCTACGGTCATGATCTTTTCATCCGCGATGGCGTCTCCCTTTCCGCCGGGGAGATGTTCTTTATCGGCAACAATATCAACGTCGGTAATGGCGTGACGCTCAGTACCATCGGACAGGGCGCAGTCCCGTTCGATTCTGTGTCCACCGGCATGAGCTATGCGGTCAGCCAGTTCACTGTGCTGGCGCTGTCCAATGGTAACATCAACTTCCTGCCCTCGAATGTCGGCAACGGCTCCATCACGATCGGCGCCGGCTCGTCGCTCTATTCCGAAGGGACGCTGGCGTTCGTGACAAACGGCGCTTCCGCGATCGATCCGACCGCCCATTTCGGATCGAGCAACATCGCGCTCGCGGTCGGCACCATCAACATCGGCGACGCCGCGACCATCGCGGCGAGCGGCGCACCCGCCGGCTTGCTGTTCGATCAGACGCTGTTCAACACGTTGGTCCATGGTGATCCCTTGCACAATGCGCCCGCGTTGAAGACGATCACGCTTGCCGCGGCGAATTCGATCAACCTGTTCGACGGTGCCGGGCTCGACGCCACCGGCAGCGGTGTCAACCTGGTGCTGAACACCTCGGCGATCTATGGCTACGGCGGCGCCGGCGACAGCTCGACCATCGCTGCCGACAAGATCACGTGGAATGGCATCAGCGGTGCGACGCCGCCGGCCATCGCCGCAGGCGGGCCGGGCACCGGAGCCGGTATCCTTAATCTCGTCGCCAACGAGATCGACTTCGGCCGGTTCGCATCGCTCGATACCTCGACCGCGAGCCGTGTGATCTACGGCTTCGGCAGCGTCAACATCACCGGCAATTCCAGGATCGTCTCGGCCGGCAACGGCAAGCTGTTCGTCTATCAGTCGCCGAGCTTCGATGCTGGCGCCGTATTCGGCCAGAGTGGCAGCGGCGGCAACCTGACGCTGACGACGCCGCTTCTGACCGGCGTGCAGAAGTCGATCATGGCCTATTCAGCGGGCGGCGCGCTCGATGTCGTTGCGCCCGCGGGCGCTGCGCCGAGCCTCGCCAAGTCGACGGTGGCCGGCGCCGAGATCGACCTGACCGGTGGCAGCGTTGCTATCGGCACGACGATCTTGCTGCCGAGCGGCAAGCTCGTCGTTAATGCGACCGGAGATATCGTGCTCGACGGTGCAAGCCGCATCGATCTCAGCGGTCAACCGTCCACGATCCAGCGGGCGACCGTCTACGGGTTCGGCGGCACGGCGATCTTCAACAGCGCGCAGGGTGGCCTGACGCAGCTTGCCGGCTCCGTGATCGATGTATCCGCGACCAACGCCGGTGCCGGGTCGATCAGCATCGCGGCGGCGAATGGACCGGTCACGCTCGGCGGTGCGCTCAACGGGGCGGCAACAAATGGCTACGCGAGCGGCGATTTCAGCGTCACCGCCGGCCGGCTGTCCAGCTCGGATTTCGCCGCGCTCAATGCGCTCTTGACCCGGGGCGGCTTCTTCGATGCGCGCGGCTTCGACATCACGAATGGCGATCTTGTCGTCGGCGACGGCGTCAAGGCCAGCAACGTCACGATCGCCACCGACAACGGCAGCCTGGCCGTCATCGGCACCATCGATGCATCCGGTGTTGCGCCCGGCACGATCCGGCTCTCGGCCGGCAACGGTTTGACGCTCGCATCGAGCAGCGTGCTCGATGCTCATGGCACGGTGCTGCAGGTCGACAGCTACGGCCAGCCGATCGAGGCGAGGAACCGCGGCCATATCGAGTTGACCGCGGCAGGCGGCGTGCTCACCCTGTCGTCAGGCGCGACCATGGATCTCACGACGCCGAACCGCATCGCCTATGGCGACGTGGTGCTGAACGCGCAGCGCACCGGCGAGACCTCGGGCGATATCGCGATCAACGCAGCAGGTCCGCTCAACATCAAAGGCGCCTACAGCATCGCGCTCAACGCGTTCTGGACCTACGACCTGCCGGGCGGCAGCACCATCACCCAGACGACACTCGACGGCTACGACATTGCGAGCACGGCCTTCATCAACGCTGCATTGGGTAACGCGAGATTGGCGACGCGCGTCGCTGGTCTGTCCGCTTTCGGCAGTGCCTACCATCTGCGGCCGGGCGTCCAGATCACCTCGAGCGGCGACCTCTCGACGTCAGGCGATCTCGATCTTGCAGGCTACCGCTATGGGCCGAACGCCAATCGCGACGCGACCTCCGCAAGCTACGGCGCCGGCGAACCGATGGCGCTCGTGATCCGCGCCGGCGGCAACTTGACCGTTAAGGGAAGTATCTCGGATGGATTTAAGTCGACGCCAGGAACACCGCCGGTCTATCGCCTGATCGACCTTTCGACAGATCCGCTTTCTTCTTTCTGGTCAGCCAGCGACACAGGCCTGAGCAGCGCCAGTTACGGTTATACCGGCAACGCAATGCTTACCGCGGATTGGACAATACCAAATGATGATTTCTATCAGGGTCTAAATAGTTCTTACGGCGCATATGTCGATACCGCTGGTCACTCATATGGCCCAGGGACCACTATTCCGGCTGGTACCATCCTGGATGTCGGAACTTCGGAAGGCGGGATTGGGTGGCTGTTCTTCGAAATAGGTCATTTGCCGACGATTGGAGCGGTGGTTACCCCCGGCGTCCCCGGCGGTTCGGGTTCGTCGGCAGCGGCCATGCTGCTTGCGCCGGGTTCGCTGTCCGCATCGATCCGCCTCGTCGCGGGTGCGGATCTCGCCGCCGCCGACCAGCGCGCGCTGCAGACGACGTCGGTGCTGAACGGGCGCGGTAACCTGACGCTGAACGATCCGGCCTACAATTCGTCGCGCAACGGCACGTTCTTCAGCGTGCTCCGCACCGGCACCGGCAGCCTCGACCTGTCGGCCGGCGGAAGCTTCAGCGAGGCCACGCCTTATGGCGTCTATACGGCCGGCACGCAGGCGGCGCCGATCCTGGCGGCCGACGGCAGCAATCCCTACGATCTTGTCGGTGTCGCCAGCAGCGGCAATTCACACGCATGGTACACCGAGCATGGCGGCGATCTTCTGCTCACCGCGCAAGGGAATATCACCGGCAATATCCAGATCGCGGACAACAACACCCGCTACGTCGACTCCAATGTCACCGCCAACTGGCTCCGGCTGCAAGGTGGTGGCGCCTCTGCCGACCCGGTCGCGTGGTGGATCAATTTCGGCGCGCTCGCGAAGACCGGCGCGTGGAGCAACAACCAACAGCTCATCGGCTTCCAGGGCATCGGCACGCTCGGTGGCGGCAACCTGACCGTGATCGCGGGCGGCAATGCCGGCGTGACGGGTAATGGCTCGACCGCCCTTGATCTGGCGGTCGCCTCGACCGGCCGTGTTCTGCCGAACGGCACGCTGGTGCAGACCGGTGGCGGCAATCTGGTCGTGAAGATCGGCGGCGGACTCAATCCGGTGGTGCCGACAACGCCCGACGGTCAGGGTCAGGCGTCAGACTATTTCGGCTCGTTCACCAACCTGCGTGGCGATACCATCGTCAGTGCCGGGTCCGTCGGCGCACTGGCCCCGAACACCTGGGCATCCTATCTGGTTTCGTACGATCCGCGCGCCGTTGATCCCAACGTCTTCAAGCGCTCGCTCAAGACACCGGGGCCACTGGTCGTGCCGGGTGACGGCAGTGTCAGCATTGTTACGCGCGGCGACCTCGTGCTTGGCGGCGCGGGTGACGCCGGCATGGCGGCATCGGTCGATCTGAATGGCATTGCGTACACGATGCGCAACGCGGACGGTACCACATCACGCTTTAGCGGCGGGCAATCGAACTTCACATTGTGGACGCCGGCGACCGCGATCAATCTTTACGCCGCGGGCGGTGATGCGGCCGTACTGAATGGAATCTCGTCCAGCGGCACAGGTTTCTTCCCGGGAACGCTGATCGTCGCGGCCGCCAACGGCGACATACGGTTTACGGAGCCTGGACCCGGCGGCGGGGCGTCGACAATCGAACTGATGCCGTCGCCGTTCGGCCAGCTTGAACTGCTCGCTGCCGGGTCAATCTTCGGGACGAGCCAGGTCGTGGCGATGTCGGGTGCGGACATGAGCACGCTGGCGACGCCGTTCAATCCCGTGTTTTCGACCGGCGCAGGCGGCTCCGGGAGCAGCAACGCGTGGGCGAATGCCGCAAATCGGATCAATCCCATCAGCCCAATCACCTTCGGCGAGGACACGCTCGTCTCCAATCTGCATGCAGCGGATGATCGGCCTGCCCTGGCCTACGCGGGCATCGACATCGTCGACCTCACTCTCGGCCAGGCGCTGCCCGAGAACCCCGATCGGGGCAAGTATTTCTACCCCACCCACAGCACCTGGTATATCGCTGCCAAGCCCTTCGAGGTCATTGCCGGCCGCGATATCGTCGGCACCGGTCCCGTGCCCAGTGTGTTCCTGAACACCGGACCGAACGACATTTCGCTGATGCAGGCCGGCCGCGACATCTTCTTTCAGTCGGCCAATATTCTGGGTCCTGGCCTGCTTCAAGTGCAAGCCGGCCGCAACCTGTACCAAGGCTATTACGGCTCGCTGCTCAGCGTGGGCGATATCGTCAATCAGTCCAACACCGCGGGCGGTGCCGGCATCGTCACGGTTGCCGGTGTCGGCGCCGGCGGCCCTGACTACACCGACTTTGCCAAGCTGTATTTCAACGCCGCCAACCAGCTTCCCGGTGACGGCACGCCGCTCGCCGGCAGCGGCAAGGTGGCAAAGACCTATGCTGACGAACTCTACGACTGGCTGCGCGAGCGGTTCTCGCCGAGCCGGAACTATTCGCAAGACGGCCAGGCCTACGTATTCACCGGCACGAAGGCAGATGCGCTCGCTTTCTTCCTGACCTTGCCGGTCGAGCAGCAGGGCGTCTTCGTCCGGCAGGTCTATTACACCGAATTAAGGGAAAGCGGCCGCGAGTACAACAACGAGGACAGCAGCCGCCACAGAAGCTATTTGCGCGGTCGCCAGGCGATTGCCGCGCTGTTCCCGGATCACGATGCCCAAGGCGATCCGGTGGCGTATGCGGGCAAGATCACGATGTTCAGCAGCGTCACCGGCTCGACGACGGTCAATGGCACCACCGTTCCTGTGACCAGCGACGCCGGGATCAACACCCAGTCCGGCGGTGGCATCCAGATCCTCAATCCGGGCGGGCAGACGATCATCGGCGTGGAAGGCGTGACGCCGGGTGCCGGTGCGGGCCTGATCACGCAAGGGCAGGGCGATATCGATATCTATTCGCTCGGCAGCGTGCTGCTTGGCCAGAGCCGCATCATGACGACGTTCGGCGGCAACATCCTGGCGTGGTCGGCGACCGGCGACATCAACGCCGGCCGCGGCTCGAAGACGACGACGATCTTCACCCCGCCCAAGCGCACCTACGACAACTACGGCGCTGTCACGCTCTCGCCGACCGTGCCCTCGACGGGCGCGGGCATCGCGACGCTCAATCCGATTCCGGAAGTCCCGCCCGGCAATATCGACCTGATCGCACCGCTCGGCACCATCGATGCGGGCGAAGCAGGCATCCGTGTGTCGGGCAACGTCAATCTCGCCGCGCTGCAGGTGGTCAACGCCGCCAACATCCAGGTGCAGGGCACCTCGACCGGCATTCCGACGGTGCAGGGGCCGCCGGTCGGGGCGCTGACATCAGCGTCAAATACCACCGCCGCCAGTCAGCAGGCCGCGGCGCCGCCGCCAAAGAACAACGACCAGCCGTCGGTCGTGATCGTCGAAGTGCTCGGCTATGGCGGCGGTGATGGCGGCGCGCCGAATGACCCCACGGAGGACGAACAAAAGCGACGTAAGCGGCGTGTGCAAGATCAGCACAGCTACAACGAGAACAGCGCCTTCCAGGTCATCGGGCTCGGCGATGCGACGGGCTCGTCCGACAGGTGACGCGCGATGGGGCGTGGCCGGGGAAAGCGACAGCACAATGCAAATGTCGCTTTCCCGGAATCGGCAGCGCCTTATGCGCAGCCCCGGCTTACGCGGTCGGCGATTACTTGACCGTCAGGTGCATGTCCGGCGCCGGCCGGCCGGGGACCCATCCCAAGGCAAACCGCTGACCGGCGACGATCTCATTCCTCGAGAGCTTTGAGGCAACCGCATCGCGGAATCGGAGGTAGGCGTCGCGCTGCCGCCTGCCGGTGCGGGCCGCCGCCAGATTGAGCCATTTGTAGGCCAGCACATAGTCGTTCGGAACGCCGTGGCCCTTGTCGTACATCAGGCCGAGCATGGCTTGCGCGAACGGATCGCCCTGCACCGCGCCGCGATAGTAGAGATCGGCAGCGGCATCATAGGCCTGCGGGACGCCGAAGCCGTGCTCATACATGAAGCCGAGCAGGCCGAGGGCCCTTGGGTTGTCGCGGTCGGCGGCCGGCGCGAGCTCCCGGGACGCCCTGACATAGTCGCCGCGATGGAAGGCGGCCGTTCCCCGCGCCACGCTGTCAGCGCTCGCGACGGACGCGGTCATGCCCCAAAGCGCGACCGCAACCGAGGCGCAGAGGGCGGTCCGTTGCGTGAGCAGGCGGCGCATCGTGCGGCCCGGCTCAGTGGTAGGCGGTGGTGATCGGCGCATTGGTCGATGTCGTTGCGATGTTGCCGCGCAATTTCGATCGCAGCTCCTCGGCCACCATCTGGGCGTCGGAACTGTTGCGGATGATCTGCGGGCGAATGAAGATGATCAGCTCGGTGCGCTGGGTGCCGTTGCTCTGATGTCCGAAGGCATCGCCGAGGCCGGGAATCTGGTCAAGCACGGGAAGCGCATTGCGATTGCCGCTCTGCTGTTCGCTGATCAGGCCCGCCAGTAGCACGGTCTGGCCGTTGGCGACCGCGATCTGGCTCTTGACCCTCCGCTCCGACACCGTCGGGGTCAGGCTGTTCGCGCTGGTCTGCGGAACGTTGCTGATCTCCTGCTCGACATCGAGCCGCACGGTGCCGTTCACGCTGACGCGCGGCGAGACCCGCAGGATGATGCCGGTGTTGCGATAGTCGATGGTGTTGACCACCGTGTTGCTCCCGGTCAGCACCGTCGCGCTGCCGGTCGACACCGGGACGACGTCACCAACCTGCAGGGTCGCGACCTGGTTGTTGATCACGACCAGCGACGGATTGGAGAGCACCTTGACGCTGGTGACGGCATGCAGCGCATCCAAGATCAGGCTCGGCTGCGTCTCCGATCCGATCAGGAAGTTGAAGCCCGGGAAGGCGCGGTTGATGAAGGCATTGGTGACCGAGCCCGCGACGGAGACGGCCCCGGTGGTCGCGTCCGTGGTGGTCGCGGGCGCCGTGGTCGCCTGGGTGCCGAGGATCGAGCCGGTGTTCGGCTTCAGGCCGAGGTTCCGGCTGGTAAGATAGGTCTGCACGCCATAGGACAAAGTGTTGTTGAGCGTGACCTCGGCGATCGTCGCATCGATCGCGACCTGGAGCTGCGGCTCGTCGATCTGCTGCAGCGTCGCCTCGATGATGCGGTAGTTGGCCTGGTCGGCATAGATCAGGAGATTGTTGTTCACGACATCGGGCGTGATCCGCACGTCCTGCATGACGGGCTGGCCGTTGCCAGAGCCCGAGCCAGCGCCGCGTCCGCTATCCAGCGCGGCATTGTTGCCCTGGCCCTGATTGGGACTGTTCGCTTGCCCGCCGGCGCCAAATCCCTGGCCGAGGCCCTGACCCGTTGCGCCTGTCCCTGAGGTGCCGCGCGAGGCAAAGCTGCCCGAGTTCGAGCCCGAGTTGCCGTTCGCCGACAGACGGTCGGCGACGCTTGATGTCGACGAGGTGCCGGAGCCGGGCGCGAGCTGGCTGTCGGCGCTGTCGAGCAAATTGCCGGACGATCCGCCGAGGAACATGTCGGTCAGAACTCGCGCGATCTGGCGCGCATCGCCGTATTTGACGCGGTAGACATGGACCGAGGTGCGCGCGGTGTCGTTGCGGTCGAGGCGCTTGATCCAGGTCGCCGCCGTGTGCAACATGTCCGGCTTCTTGGTCACCACCAGCACCGCGTTGAGGCGTGCGATCGGCATGAACTTGATGACGTTCTGGCTGAGGCCGTTCTCGCCGGAATCGACGATCTTCTCCAGCTCGGCGATGACGGGCGCGGGCGAGCCGCTCGAGATCGGGAAGATGCCGACCGATTGGCCGCGCATCCAGTCGACGTCGAAGCTGAGCACGGTGTCGACCGCGGTGCGGCGCTCGGCGCCGGTGCCCTGGATCAGAAGCAGATTGCGCGTCGTGTCGGCGCGGATCGAGCCTGCCCTGGTGGCGAAGCTGTCGGTCAGCTTCAGCAGGGTCTGCGCCGACACATATTGCAGGGGGACCACCGAGATGCCGAATCCGGGTTCGGGATTGGCCGCCGCGGCATCGACGCGGCCGCCGCCGACGGCGTCGCCGAGCGGCGTCAGGCGATAGCCCGCGGTATCTTTCAGCAGCACCACGCCGCTCAGGCGAAGCGCGTTTTCGAGCACGAAGACCATGTCGGATTTCGGCACCGGTCGGACCGACACCAGGCTCACCGTGCCCTGTACCCGCGGGTCGATGGTGTATCCGACATGCAGGATGTCGCCGAGCACGACCTTGGCGACGGTCGCAACCGGCGTGCTCTCGAAATTCAGATCGAAGCCGTTGCCGTTCGAGGCCGGCTGCGGCCGCGCGTCGGCGACCCCGGTTACCTCGCTTCCCTCATACATCGCCGCGCGGACACTGCCGCCCTGGCCGCCGCCCGTCGCCGCCAGCCCGCTCACTGGTTGCGGCTGGCGCGGCAAGAGATCGAGCGATCGCACCTTGTCGGTGACGTCGACCTGGGACGCGTCCACGCTCTCGCCGACCGTCGCGGAATTGCAGGACGCCAGCAACCCCAGCGACGTCAGGGCAAAAATGGCTGCCAGGCCGCCACGGATCGTCGGGCAGCGGCCCACTGTGCCTACGCGTTGCATGAAGGCCCTTCGCTCTGACTAACTGAAATTTCGACGGCGTGCGACGATCGGTCCTACCCCGCTGGGACTCTTAGCGATCGAACATGACAGAAATAAATTGGTTACATGATCGGCGTTCGCGACCTGACCATCGCATCGCACCAAATCTGCGCAGCCGGCGCGCCGCCGTGGCCGCGATGCCACGTCAAGGTTTCTTGAGCCAGGCGAACGATGTGACTTCGCACAGCTGTCACACTTCGGATCGATAACCGCAGAATTGCCGGGAGCCGACGCGGCGGCGGATGGCACGGACTGATCCGGGATAGTGTGGCGGGATATCGAGAATGGCCAACGACCTGTCCGTTCGGTTCGTGGATTATCTGCGCCAGAACAATCATTTGGCGCCGATCGACGGATCGGCGGAGCGGAGCGGGCAGGGCGCCGACGCCAGGCAATTGAAACTGTGGGAGATCACCAGTCTCTCACCGACGGAATTCGCCGACGAAGCCGCGCGCTTCTTCGCGCTCGGCCGCCTGACGCTGCAGGAGATGACCTCGGCCGAACCGCTGGTCGGGGCGTTCTCGCCGCGCTTCCTGCGCGAGACCATGGTCTATCCGTGCCGGGCGGCCGATGGGAGCACTATCCTCGCGGTCGTCGATCCGACCGACCAGGCGACGCTGCGGGCGGCGCAGATCGTGCTCGGCGCTGGCATCAACATGAAGGTGGCATCGTCGGAAGATGTCGCCATCGCGCTGAACAACTCTTCCAGCGCCGAGGAGGCCGAAACCGCCGATACGGCGGCGACGCTGCCCCGCGAGGACGACATCGAGAGCCTGCGCGATCTCGCCAGCGGTGCGCCGGTGGTGCGCGCGGTCAACGATCTGATCGAGAAGGCCGTCGAGCTGCGCGCCAGCGACATCCATATCGAGCCGTTTTCCGCCGGCCTCATGGTGCGCTTGCGCATCGATGGCCTGCTGCGGCCGGTCGCGGCGCTGTCGGGGGTGCTGCCACAGGCGGTGGTCTCCCGCATCAAGATCATCGCCAATCTCAACATCGCCGAGCGCCGCCTGCCGCAGGACGGTGCGGCGCGGCTGCGGGTCGGGCGCACCGACATCGATATCCGCGTCGCGATCATGCCGATGCAACACGGCGAATCCGCCGTCATCCGCATCCTGCCCAAGGATCGCGGGCTGCTGGTTGTCGAAAAGCTGGGATTCTCGGAGAATGACGAAGCCAAGTTGCGGCGGCTGCTGAAGCTGCCGTACGGCATGGTCGTGATCACGGGGCCGACCGGCAGCGGCAAGACCACGACGCTGGCGACGATCCTCTCGATCCTCAATGAGCCCAGCCGCAAGATTCTGACCATCGAGGATCCGGTCGAATACGAGATCCCCGGCGTCAACCAGGCCCAGGTCAAGCCGGCGATCGGCCTGACCTTCGCCACCGCGCTGCGCTCCTTCGTTCGCCAGGACCCTGATGTCATCATGGTCGGTGAAATCCGAGATTCCGAGACCGCGCATGTCGCGGTGCATGCGGCGCTGACCGGGCATCTGGTGCTGACGACGCTGCACACCGAGACCGCGGCCGCCGCGGTGCCGCGCCTGCTCGACCTCGGGGTCGAAGGCTATCTGCTGCGTTCGGTGCTGCGCGGCGTGATCGCGCAGCGCCTGGTCCGGCAATTGTGCGAGCGCTGCAAGACGGCGCGGCAGCTGGCAACGGCCGATTTCACCGAGGATCCCCGGCTCGCCGCACTCGGATTCCGGGAAGGCGAGATCATTCACGAGCCATGCGGCTGCGAGCGTTGCGGCGGGACCGGTTATCGCGGCCGTCTCGGCGTATTCGAGCTGCTCGAACTATCCAACGAGCTGCGCGAACTGATCGGAGAGCGAAGCGACGGAATGAAGATTGATACGATGGCGATCCGGGCGGGCATGACCACGATGCTCGATGACGGGGTTGCCAAATGCCGCGCCGGATTGACCTCGCCCGCCGAGATCCTCCGCGTTGCAACGGTGCGGTGACGCCGTGCCGAATTATCGCTATCGCGCTTTGACCCAGGCCGGCGAGATCGTGAACGGCACGATCTCGGCTCCGACGGCGGCCGAGGTGGCACGGCGGATCGAATATCTCAAGCTGCTGCCGATCGAAACCACCGAGGACAAGCGCGCATCCGGCGCCACCGGTGGCCGCAGCCTGTTCGGCGGGCCGAGTGCCGCCGAGGTCACCACCTTCACGCGCGATCTCGCGCTGCTGCTCAAGGCCGGCGCGCGTCTCGACGACGCGCTGGAGCTGCTGTCCGGCGACGCCGATGTCGGCCGGATGCGTCCGGTGGTGGCGAAGATCCGCGCAGCCCTGCTCACCGGCGAGAGCTTCGCCGACGCGGTGGCCGATCATCCGACCCTGTTCCAGCCGATGTACATCGCCCTGGTCCGGGTTGGGGAAATCTCCGGCACGCTCGACTCCGTGCTCGAGATGCTGGGGACCGAGCGCGCGCGTTCCGAGCAGATGCGACGGAAGCTGACCGACGCCATGCAATATCCGGCCTTCGTGCTGGTCGCTGCATCCGGCGTGATGCTGTTCTTCCTGCTGTTCGTGCTGCCGCAATTCTCGACCGTGCTGGGCGATTTCGGCGGCAAGTCGGATACGGCGCTCGCCAGCTTCATCGCGGTGTCGGATTTCCTGCGCGCCAACGCCACGGCGGCAAGCCTGATCAGTGCGGCCACGATTGCGCTCGCATGGTGGCTGCTGCGGCAGGCGCGCGTGCGCGCCGCGGTGGTCAGCGGGATCTCGCGGGTGCCGGGCATCAGCAGCGCCTTCCAGTTCTATCGCGCAAGCCTGTTCTGCCGCAATCTGGGCGTCCTGCTCGGCAGCGGCGTCCACCTCACGGCCGCGTTGCGCATCCTCGTCGACATCATGGCGGTGACCGGCAGCGGGGCGAACTGGACCGCCGCCGCCGACCGTGTCCGCCATGGCGGAAAATTGTCGGACGCGCTCGCCGTGGCGGACAGCCTGCCGCCAATGGCGGTCCGCATGCTGCGGCTCGGTGAAGAGACCGGGCAGCTACCGGTGCTGGCCGGGCGGGTCGCGGAATTCTACGAAGCAAAATTGCAGCGCAGCCTGGACCGTGTCGTCGGCATCGTCGGTCCACTGGCGATCATCACGATCAGCACCGTCGTCGGCGGACTGATCGTATCGGTCATGACGGCGCTGCTCTCGGTCACGCAGCTAGTCGGTTAGAGCAGGGGTCATCGGTCATGATATCGCGCAACACGATCATCGAAACATTCTCCATGCGAGCGGGACGCGATCCGGGCCGCTCACAACGGCCAAGGCCGTCGGGGCAGGAGGGCTTTACCCTCGTCGAGATGCTGGTGGTGATCGCGATCATCGGCCTCATCATGGGGTTGATCGGGCCGCGCGTGCTCAACTATCTCAGCGAGTCCAAGGTCAAGACCGCGCGTATCCAGTTGCAGAGCTTCTCCAGTGCGCTCGACCTGTTCTACCTCGACGCCGGACGCTTCCCGTCCACAGCGGAGGGACTTGCCGCGCTGGTCCGGCGCACGCCCGGCGTCGCCGCCTGGAACGGGCCCTATCTGAAGGGCGGCAACGTTCCGAACGATCCCTGGAACCATCCCTATCTCTATCGTTCGCCCGGCGAACACGGACCTTACGACATCGTCTCCTATGGCTCTGACGGTCAGGAGGGCGGCAGCGGCACCTCGGCCGACATCTCGCTCGAAAAGACGACAGCCGCCAACAACGACCAATAAGGATGCATGGAGCATGAATGAGGCGACGCAGCGCGGTTTCACCCTGCTCGAGATGGTGTGCGTGCTTGCCATCATCGCGCTGCTGGCGGCCGTGCTGCTCCCGTTCATTCCGCACCAGACCTCGCGATCGCGCTTGCAGGCCTATGCGTTGCAAACCGCAACGCTGCTGAAGGCCGATCGCAATGCCGCCATCGAGCGCAGCACCAGCGTTGCGACGCTGGTCGATGCGGCGAGCCGGGTGATCCATTCGGGCGCGTCGCGCATGACGGTGCGAATCCCCGATGACGTGCGGTTCGATGCGGTGCTGCCGCAGAGCTGTCAGCGCCGCGCCGCACTGTCGACCATCCGCTTCTTCGCCAATGGCGGTTCCTGCGGCGGCTCCATCGCGCTGACGCGGCTCGATACGGGATATGAGGTCCGCGTCAACTGGCTCACCGGAAGGGTTGAAATCGTTGCTCGCGACGTCGCCGCCAACTAACCGCACTGATGCGGGGTTCACCATCATCGAGGTGCTGGTGGCGCTGGCGCTGGTGGCTGTCTCGATCGTTGCGATCGGCGCGGTCATGGGCGTCAAGACGCGCGGCGTCCGGGCCATGGAGCAGCACGTCGCGCTGATGCAGGCGGTGCGCACATTGATGACGGTCGGCATACCGCCGCGCGCCGAGTTGCAGTCGGGCACGTCGACGGGGCAGGCGGAGGGCTACCGCTGGACCATCGAGGTCAGTCCGCTCGGTGGCGACTGGACCGTGCCCGAGGGCAACGTGCCCTGGGCGCCTGAGCTGGTACGCATTCGCGTCAAGTCTCCGGGCGGTGCGTTGTCCGACATTCGCACCGTGCGCCTGATGCCGAGGTCTTCGGAATGACCCCGGCAAGGGCAGCACAGCGAACGGGCGAGCGTGGCTTCACGCTGATCGAGACCATTGTCGCGCTAGCGCTGATGGGGCTGCTGCTGTCGGCGCTCGCCAGCATCACGGCGCAATGGCTGCCGAGCTGGAACCGGGGGCTCGACCGGATCCAGCGCAGCGAATTGATCGGGATCGCGCTGGAGCGGATCGGCGCCGATCTCGCCGCGGCGGAGTTCGTTGCCGCCAACCGCGATACCCACAAGCCGCTGTTCGACGGATCGGAATTGTCGGTCACGTTCGTGCGCACGTCGGTGGGGCCGAATGCGGGGCCGGGGCTCGACGTGGTGCACCTTGGTGAAACCCGGGATCGCAGCGAGTTCGTCACGGTTCGTTCGCAGGCGCGCTTCACGCCGCTGGCCGACGGGGTGTCGCTGTCGGAGCAGGTGCATCTCGGCAGCCCGGTCGTGCTGCTGCGCGCACCCTATCGCCTGTCGTTCGCCTATGCCGGTCCTGACCGGGCCTGGAAGAGCGTGTGGAAGGATGCCAACAAGCTGCCGGCGATGATCCGGTTGACCGTGCGTGATGCGGCAAGCCAGCGCGTCCTGTCGGTGTCGACCATCGCGCCGGTCCATGTGCAGATTCCGAGCGACTGCACCAAGCCGGACGGCAATTGCGGCGACAAGCAAAGTTCCGACGGTGCCACCGATCAGGGGAAGACGTGATGGCGGCGTCTGGCAATAATATCGGCCGATCGCCGCCCAATCGCGGCTTCGTCATCGTTGCGGTGCTCTGGATTCTGCTTGCGCTGTCGTCGCTGGCGATCATCTTCTCGGCCTATCTTGCCGCGTCGGCGCGCGCCTTGGCGGCCAGCGACCTGTCGCTGCAGACCGAGGCGCTGGTGTCGGCCGGGCTCGAACTCACCGCCTATCAGCTGACGCTGACGGATGAGAAGACGAGGCCGCAGTACGGAGCGTTTCATTTCGGGCTGGACGACGCCAGCGTCGGTGTCTCCTTCACGTCGGAGGCCGGCCGCGTTGACCTGAACTACGCGTCGAAGGAAATGCTGATCGGCCTCTTTGTCGTGCTCGGCGCCCGAAAGGACGCCGCCAGCGAATACGCCGACCGGATCGTCGGCTGGCGAACCCGGCCGGTGCCGGGCAGCGAGAATGTGGAGGCCGCGCGCTACAACGCGCTTGGCTATTCGCCGCGGCAGGGGCTGTTCACCCATGTCAATGAGCTGGCGCTGGTCGCCGGTATCCCCGAGGCCTTCGTCGATCGCGTGTTGCCGTTCGTGACGGTGTTCAACGGCAGTCCGGATGTCGATCCGGCGATCGCTGCGCCGGAAGTGGCTCTTGCCGTGGATAAGGCATCGGGGAAGCAGCAGGACAGCTTCGGCGCGCCTGCTCCGTCGCCGAACGGCGGCCTCAGCGCCGGATCGCAGGCGCCGAACCCGCAAAGTGCGGCATCGACTGCGCAGAGCCCATGCTACCGGATCGCAATCTCGATCCGGTTCCGCAACGGTCACCGCACCACGTCTGAAGCGGTGATTGCGCTCGGCGACAAGGTCGAGCCATATCGTGTGTTGTCCTGGCAGAACGATGTCGAGCCGCGAAGCACGGTTCTGCCGCGGAGGAGAGGTTGATGGCAATACTCGCCGAAGCACGGCAATGGTTCGAGCAATGGATCGGCGCGGTCGCGACTGCCGTCGACGGCGTCGCCGGCAGGTTCATGCGCCGGCGCAGCATCGAGCTCGACGAAAATGCCGACGGTACGTTCACAGCCCGCGCCACCGCGTCGAGAGATGGCTCGCCGTCAGCTCCGGTTTCGTTCCGGCTCGACCACGATGCGCCGCAGCCTCCGTTGTCAACAGAGTGGAAGACGGCGTTCGACGGCAGCCGCATCGAGGTGCGTTTGCGATCGGATCACGTGGTCAGCCGCGTGCTTGATTTCCCGAGCCAGGCGGGCGACTTCCTCGATGGCATGATCCGCGCGCAGGTCGACCGCCTGACGCCATGGACCGCCGCCGATGCGGTGTTTGGCTGGGGGGCGCCGCAGCCGATCTCCAATGACCGTATCGAAGTCGCGTTCAGTGCGACCGCGGCGAGCAAGGTCGATCCGCTGATCCGGATGGCTGGGATGCTCGGCGCCGCCACCGTTGCGGTCTCGGCGCCGGCGGTTGGCGGCGATGGCGTCCCGCAGCAGGTGACGCTGCTCGACAGATCGCTGCGCGGCCTTGCCGGACCTGCGGTTCCGCGCCTGTTGCGCATCGGCCTGGTCGCGACGGCGGCTACGGCAGCGGTCTCCCTGCTGCTCAACGTCTATGTCGGCGGATGGCTGCAATCCGAGCAGGAGGACTTGCAACACCGCATCTCGCAGCGCCGCGCCGCGCTGCGTCTCGATGCCAATGGCGACTCGTCCGGTCTCGGCCTGCTCGCCAAGCGCAAGCAGACGACGCCGTCGAGCGTCATGGTTCTGGAAGCGATCTCGCGCGTCCTGCCCGACACGACCTATGTGACGGAGCTCCGCATCGAGGGCAACAAGGTGCAGGTGGTGGGACTGACCCAGGATGCGCCATCCCTGATCCGCCTGCTGGAACAGTCGCCGCAATTCACCCGCGCGACGTTCTTCGCGCCGACGACCCGCGCCGCGAACGAATCCGCGGAGCGGTTCCACGTCGAGGCCAATATATCCGCTTCCTTTGGGTCCGGCTCATGAGCGCAGCATCCCGATCGCTGACGGCCGTCAGCACTTCGCCATTGGTCGCGACCGCGAGCTATCTCGGCCTCTTCGTGCTGCTGCTCTTCGTCGTCATCTCGTCGCTCTCCGACATCATCGGCCTGCGCAGCGATGTTGCGGCGTCGGCCGGAATGCTGGAGCAGCTGGAGGGACGGTCCAAGGCGAATACCGCGCCCGGTCAGTCCCCGATGCCGACCGGTTCCGCCTATCTCGAGGGGGCGACCGTCACGGTTGCCGGCGCCACGCTGCTGCAGCGCGTGTCGGGCGCGGTGATCAAGGCCGGCGGCAATGTGTTGTCGACGCAGCTCGACGTTCCCAACGCGCCCGCGAAGGCCGGCTTCATCAGCATGGTCGCAAGCAGCGAGATCGAACAGGCGCAGTTGCAACAGGTGCTCTACGATCTCGAAGCCGGCATGCCGTTCCTGTTCATCGACCAATTGGTCGTGCAACCCGTCGCCGACGAGGCGGCGAAGGGCGCCGATCCCGGCAAGCTGCGCGTGCTGCTCGGCGTATCCGGACAATGGCGAGGAGCCAAGTGATGCGACGCTTCGCTGCAACCATCATGCTGTTGGCGGTGTCGGCCTATTCGGCGCCGGCTGCGGTGCCTGACCCATCCGGCGATGCACTGGACGCCGGGATGCTCGACGATACCCGTCTCGGTGGGCCGGTGTTGAGTTCACCGCCGCCGTCCGAACCGGTGACGTCGGTCCGGGTGGCGCCTTCGCCGGCGCCGACGCCCCGGCCGCTCAGCGCAAATCCGCTGTGGGGCATTCCGCTCAAGACGCTGTCCAACACCCGCGACCGCCCGGTGTTCTCGCCGTCGCGGCGGCCGCCGCCGGCCGTCGTTGCAGAGCCGGAAGTCAGCAAGCCATTGCCGCCGCCGCCACGCAAGATCGCGCTCGAGCCGCCGCCGCTGTCGCTCGTCGGCACGATCGCGGGAGACGATGAAAGTTTCGGGATATTTCTCGACCAAGCGAACAAGACCGCATTGCGGCTGAAGCTCGGCGACGATTTCCAGGGATGGAAGCTGCGAGCCATCAGCGGACGCGAAGTCACCATGCAGAAAGACGAGCATGATGCCGTGCTCACATTGCCCCAGCCGGGCACCGAGGAGAGCGGCGATGTCCGCCTCGTTCCGGTCAGTACCGACAGGAGGCCGTTGGCTGCGCGGATCCAGCGGTGACTGCGGTCTCGCTCCCGCGCTAGTTCGATCCCAGCCAGCTCTGCAGGGCCGGCGTCAGGAGAAGTCCGAGCGCCAGAAAAGGACCGAACGGGATCGACGTCTGGCGCTTCATCTCGTGGCCTGCGAGTTGCAGGCTGCCGGCGACAGCAAGTGCTGCGAGCGCCGCGATCAGCAGCAAGGTCGGAATCCCAAAGGCTCCGACCCAGATCGTCGCGGCGGCAAGAAACTTGACGTCGCCGAGTCCCAAGCCGTCCACGTGCCGCAAGGCGAAGTAGAGGCGCTGCAACAGAAAGAACAGGGCGCCGACGAGAGTGGCGATCGCCATCGCACTGAACGCGGCTGTCATGCTTTCAGTGCTGACGACATGTGCAAGCCCGAGTGCCGCGATCGCAAGATTCAGCCAATCGGGAATGATGCCGTGGCGCAGATCGATCAGCGCGACGATGCAGCACAGCACGCAAAGCGCGCCGTAAGATGCAATGAAATAAAGAGCTTCGCGATCGATTGGCATGGTGGCGGGACAAGTGTGACGCGTGAACACACTGTGTTGCAACAACTCGCGTGCGTTGAACAGCCCATTTTCAATCGAGCAATGCGTTTGCGGAATTGTGATCGTCAACAACGATCGCGAAGCAGAAAAGATGCGACAAAAAGTCTGCGCTGTCACAAATCCGCATAGGATACCGACAATAGTTCGGCCGATTACGTGCCGCGAGCCCTTTGCGGCAGACGAGTGGGTTGGCTATGCACAAGATGCGAGTGGCGGCGTGCCTGGCTTTGCTGGCAGCGTCGGCAGGCGTGCGCGCCGCGAACGCGGGCGCTCTCGAGGACGGCGCCGAGCGCTATCGGCCGTATCTGATCGAGGGCGTTGCCAGTGCGCTGGCGGGTGCGCGTGCGATGCGCGAGCGCGCCGCTGCGGCGGATTTGCCCGGTGCGCGGAAGGCCTGGCTATCGGCGCGCGCCGGCTGGGAGCGCTCGGAGGTGTTTACCGCAGGCTTCGTGCCAGAGCTCGATGCGCAGATCGACGCGTGGCCGAACGCGGACGGCGGGTTCCACGCCATCGAGGCGAAACTGTTCGGAGCGGGTAGTACCGACGTCGCTACCGATGCGACTGGCCTTGTCGAGCACCTGAACGATCTTCACGGCAAGCTCAAGGATATCAAGCTGACGCCGCAAGGCCTCCTGGATGGCACCGTGCGGCTCGCCTACGAAGTCGGCGAGAGCAAAGCCGATGGCGGCGAGTCGCGCATCAGCGGCACCTCGCTGGACGATATGCGCAACAATATCGCCGGCATCGACTTCGCCTATCACACGATTTTCTCCGCCGCGCTCAACACGGTCGACGGCAAGCTCGACGAGATGGTGACGAACCGGATCGAGCAGCTCGAGGCGATCGTCGCGACGCCCGACCTGCCGCACGTCAATATCGCCGATCTGCGCCAGACCAGCGAGGAACTGGTCGTCGCATTGCAGAGTGCCTCGGCAAAGCTCGGGCTGCAGCGCCCGACCCTGGAGGCGCAGGCGCGATGAGATCGCTTCACCTGCGTCCGGCTGCGCTGCTCTCCGCGCTCATCGCCCTTGCGCTGCTCGGGCGTGCGGCGGCGTTTCCGGTCGATGGCGACAAGACCGTGCTGCCGGTTGCGACCGAGCTGAACGAGGATGCGCTCGACAAGCCGCGCGAGGTGTTCCAGTCTGAGCGCACCGGAGCCAAGTCGTATCTGGTGAATCTCGGCGATCTCGCCTTCAATTCGCCGGGGCTGCTCGGCGAGGTGGCGCGGCAGGCCGGCGTAAGCTGCGGCACCTGCCACGTCAACGGCGCGAACAACGCCAAATTCTTCATGCCGAAGATGTCGAGCCGGCCCGGCACGTTCGACACCACGGGGGCTCTGTTCAATCCGAAGGCCAACAACCTTTCGTTCGATCCGGTGCGGATTCCGAGCCTGCGCGGCGCCCGCTATCTTGCACCCTACGGCGCCGATGGCCGGTTCGCTTCGCTGCGTGACTTCGTCCACAACGTCATCACCAGCGAGTTCGCAGGTCCCGAGCCGTCGCCGGCAACGCTCGATGCGATCGTGGCCTATCTTCACGACATCGATTTCCTGCCCAATCCGAGCCTTGGTCCCGCCGGGCGGCTGGCCGGCAAGATCACCGACGCGGAGCGCCGCGGCGAAGCGCTGTTCGCGAAGCCGTTCCCGCACGATCCCGCGCTGAGCTGCGCGGGGTGCCACGTTCCATCGTCCGGCTTTGTCGATCACCAGCAGCATGATGTCGGCTCGGGCGGCCTGTTCAAGACGCCGACCCTGCGCAACGCCGACTTCAACGCGCCATATTTCCACGATGGCCGCTTCGACAATTTCAACCAGGTCGTCGAATATTTCGACCGGACCTTTCAGCTCGACCTCTCGGCGCAGGACAAGGGCGACCTCGTCGCTTATCTCACGGCCGTCGGCGACGGCGTACAGCCTTATGAACGCGACGGTGCCGGTGCAACGTTGAAGGAGATCAACGATTTCTCGACGGTGCTCGTGACCGCGATTCCCGCCGGCGACAAGGACATCGTCGCACTTGCCGTCGATACGATCGGCCGCGAGCTGCGCGAGTTGACCGAGCAATATCCCGATCGCAAGAACACCAGCGTGTCCGGCGGCGAGCAGCAGCGCGTGCTTGCGCGCAGCGGGCTAAAGGAGCTCGTGCTCACGCTGCGGCGAATCGAGATGGCCGTTGCCGCGGGGCGCAACGCGGATGCTGCCGCCGAGTTCAGGAATTATCGCAATCTGATGGCTGCTGCGGTGCCTGCGTTACTGGCGAGCGCCGAGCCATGGTCGTTGTTCAATCAAGATGTGCATGATCAGCATTACGCCGCGCTTCGCGAGGTGATGCGCTCCAGGCACATCTCGCATTGATTGAACTGAATTGTAGAGCATTTGCGATCCGCGTCGCTGCGTGGAGCGCTTCGTCTACTTTCGATCTTCAGTTGAAGAGTCGAATCATGGAGATGCGGCGTGCAGCAGCCGGTGTCTCCATAGAAAATGTTTGAACGTTTCGAAATTTCTCGCGCGCTTTCACGCAAGCGAAAACCATGCGTCATATTGTCGCACTAAGCAGTGTGTGTTGCTAACCGCAAACACCCTGAGGTCGACAATGAGTTTGAACTACAAAAAGCACTGGCGAACCAGCACCGCGCTCTGCATCGCGTCAACGGTGCTCGTCGCAACAGCCGCATATGCCGCTCACTATCCGGGCGGCCACAGTGATTGGGACAAGCGTCCGCATCACAATCATCAGGCGCATCAGGAAGCTGATCGCGTCAAGCATGACAACGATCATGACGACAAGGATCACGGCGGCAAGGGCAAGACCGCTTCGCCGATCAAGCACGTCATCATCCTGATCGGTGAGAACCGCGGCCTCGATCACACCTTCGGTATCTACAAGCCGAAGGGCAAGGGGCAGACCATCTCCAACCTGTTGTCGAAGGGCATCGTCAACGAGGATGGAACGCCGGGACCGAACTTTGCGCAGGCGCAGCAGTACTCGGTTGCGGGCCAGCCGTCCTTCTACATCGGCGCGCCGGCGATCGCGAAGTCGCCCTACAATGCGACAAATTTGATGCCGCAGCCGAACACCAACGGTACGCCGACCGCGCAGGGCGACACGTCGCCCCCGTTCAAGACGATCGCCGAAGCTAGCGTCGAAAAGGACATGGACCCGGCCGATCTCGACATCCTGACCACCGGCTTCAGCGGCCTGCCCACCGGTGTGCTTGATACCCGCGTTCCCGGCGCCGGCGGTCTGAACGGACCGTTCCCGCTGCAGGGCGAGCAGATCAGCGACGACGACTACACCGGCGACTCGACCCATCGCTTCTATCAGGACTGGCAGCAGGAAGATTGCAGCGCCGCCAGCGCCACCAAGAAGAACAATTCGGGCTGCCTGAACGATTTGTTCCCGTTCGTCATGGCGACCTATTCGGCGTCCAACAAGAGCATGGCCAACTCGATGGGCTTCTACAATGTCCAGCAAGGTCAGGCCCCGATCCTGAAGATGCTCGCCGACCGCTTCACGCTGAGCGACAACTTCCACCAGTCGTTCCACGGCGGCACCGGTGCGAACCACTTCATGCTCGGTACCGGCGATGCGGCCTTCTGGAGCGACGGCAAGGGCAATCCGGTGACGCCGCCGGCCAACCTGATCGCCAACCCGAACCCGGTCGCGGGCTCGGTCAACCGCTACACCGTCGACGGCAATTGGAGCAACTGCTCGGACGTGTTCCAGCCCGGCGTGAAGCCGATCGTCACCTACCTCAACAATCTGCCGTACGCGGCGGAGCCGAACTGCAAGCCGAACCACTACTACATGCTCAACAACGTCAATCCGGGCTATCTGCCGAACGGCGCGCTGTCCGGCGGCAACAACGTCCCGCCGTCGTCGGTTCGTACGATCGGTGACGCTCTGATCGAGAAGAACATCAGCTGGGCGTTCTATGGTGGTGCGTTCAACGACGCCGTGGCGCTTTCCAACGCCGCGGTTGCCGCCAACCCCTCGAACCCCAACCTCGGCGCCGCCGCGGTCGCCGATCCGGCGCACGCGCTCGGTGTTGCCTACTGCCAGATCTGCAACCCGTTCCAGTATGCGACCTCGATCATGGCCAATCCGGCCGTGCGTCAGGCTCACATGAAGGACACGGCGGATCTGATCACGGCGATCCAGCATAACACGCTGCCCGCAGTGTCGTTCGGCAAGCCGGACGGTCTGCTCGACGGTCATCCGCAGAGCTCGAAGGTTGATCTGTTCGAGGCCTATGTCCTGAACGTGCTCAACGCGCTGGACAACAATCCGGAGCTGAAGGCCGACACCGCGGTCTTCATCACCTGGGACGAAGCTGGCGGCTACTGGGACTCCGGCTACACGCAGTCGATCGACTTCTTCGGCGACGGACCGCGTATTCCGACCCTGATCCTCTCGCCCTATTCGACGGGCGGCAAGGTCAACCACAACTACGCCGACCACGTTTCGCTGCTGAAGTTCATCGAGCGCAACTGGGCTCTCGAGCCGCTCACGCACCGCAGCCGCGACAACCTGCCGAACCCGACCTACTCGAAGAACAACGAGTACGTCCCGACCAACAGCCCGGCGCTGTCTGACTTGTTCGACGCGTTCGACTTCAGCAAGCCGGTCACGTTGTCCTACACCGAGTGATCGAGCTCTCGTCCAGGACGAGGTCTTGAGTCCATCCGAGGCCGGCGCCGATCGAACCATTGGTTCGGTCGGCGCTGTCATGTTCTGCCGGCCCGCCAGCCGATCGACCGGGGATATGCGATGAAGCGCCACGAGACGACGTGCAAGAGGATGTGCAAGAGGATGTGGAAGAGCAGCAGGAGCGCTACGGCCAGCCTGTTCGCAATGGTCATCCTGGCCAACGTGCCGCTGGCGGCCGCGGCGCAGCAGTTTTCCGCCGACCTCCTCGCGCGGAAGGACGATATGGCAACCGCCATGGGAACGCTGCGGGTCTCGGGCGGAAAAGCGCGGATCGATCCAACCGCGCTGCCGGACGGCTTCTTTCTGCTCGATACGGCCAAGCCCGCAGCCTATTTCGTCCGCCCGGCCGCACACGTCTATATGAAGGCCATGCAATCGAGCTCGCTCACCCAGCTGTTCGTCCCGGTCGATCCGCACGATCCCTGCCGGCAATGGCTGGCGATGGCGCAGCTGTCCGCGCCGGTCGATCTCGCGACATGGCACTGTCAGCGCGACGGAGAGGAAGCGATCGC
The DNA here is from genome assembly GCF_056429065.1 of Bradyrhizobium sp. USDA3010. Taxonomy (NCBI): domain Bacteria; kingdom Pseudomonadati; phylum Pseudomonadota; class Alphaproteobacteria; order Hyphomicrobiales; family Nitrobacteraceae; genus Bradyrhizobium; species Bradyrhizobium sp. USDA3010. The sequence continues at coordinate 277,684 of NZ_JBWJZD010000001.1, read as the reverse complement.
GGGGCGCGACACCGACGTCTATCGAATCACGGCGCCGTCGGGTTTGAGCTTTATTGGCTGGGTCGACCGCGCGCGCGGGTTTCCGGTGCAGATCAAGACCGCGGATGGGACGGTGATCGTCGCCGATCACATCCGCGACGAGCCGCAGCCGGCGCAAACCCTCGAAATTCCCGCAGGTCTGCGCAAGTTCGACCCGGAGGCGCTGATCCGCCGGATCCAGCAGAGCGACGTATGGGTCGCGCCGCCGGCCTCGCAGTGAGCGCGTGCGCTACTGCGGCTGCTGGCTCGTCACCGGCAGTATCCGGCCGAGCGCCGTGTAGTGCGACTGATGCACGTTGCTGTTGAAGAGGGACCAGGGCTCGGCCTTCTTCAGCGCGACCGGAACGTCGAAATTCACCAGCTGGGCAAATTTGCGGTATTCCGCCATCGCTTCGTCGATCCGGCCGGCGCCGACCTCGAGGTCGATGCGGCGCAAGGTCAGAACGAGATCCTTCAGGATCGCGCGCGCGGCGAGCCGCTCGTCCTTGCCGCCGACCGAGGTGTTCCTGATGTCGGGGATGTGCTCGGTCAATTCGCGCAGTTCGGCGCCGACCCCGGTCACGGCCAGCGACACCACCGCGGTGTCGGCGGCCGGGATCGCGACCTCGAGCACGCTCGAGAGCTCCAGCACTTCCTTCATCCGGAGCACGACGCCGTCCTTGTCGAACGGACGTTCGCCGTCGCCGACCGCATTCAGATAGGCCACGAGATCCTGCGTGTCCTGGGTCGACAATTCGAGGTCGAACACGCGATCGAAATGATCGACCACCTGTTCGTAGCTGTCGTAGCGGCCGTCGTGAAAATACGGCGCATTGGAATTGGCGTTGAGCAAGGTGGGGGTCTTGACCAGCCCGCCCGACCCGACGTCGTGACGCAGCTGGTCGTTGAAGGTTCCGGCCGGAATATGACAGCCGGCGCAACTCAGCTCGGCCTGCTTCGGGAACGGTTTGAAGAACAAAGCCTCGCCACGACGCTCAGCAAGGCTTGCCTGCGCGGCAAGCCTTCCGCCGGGCGCAATCTTCGGATTGGGAAGGAAATCGATATCGTTGATATAGGCGACGAGGCCGTCGAGAACCGCATCGCTCGGCCGTGGCCCGGAAAACTCATTGACGATGACATTATAGACGAAATCGCGCAGCGAGGTGATGCGCCCGTCATGTCCGTAGGGGGCGAGGAAGCGGGCGCCCCGCAGGCTCGGGATCCTGACCGGATCGAGGATGCTGTTGAACGTCTTCGCGTTGAAGACAAGACTGGTTGTGTCGAAGGTGCCGGGGCGGGAGGATGCGCCCGGAACGAACAATTTCGGGTTCGACGCGCCGTTGACGTGACAGGTGCCGCAGCTCATCTCGGCCTGGCGGGCCTTGCCGCCCAGGATGGAAGGCGAATTGAACGCGAGATCGCCGAGATTGACCAGATAGGACTTGCGTCCGCCCATCGCTTCGGAATGAAAGATTTCGCGCGGCCGTGCCAGCGCTTCCTCTGAAAACTCGGTGCCGGCCGGCAGCACGGTCTGGTCGCCGCCGAGCGGGAATGCCGTCGCGCGCGACGGGAGAAGCGCAACGACGACTGCCAGTAGCGCGACCCGTGCGGTTCGAACGCCACGATCGGCCGATGCCGCACGACATTTCCCGGAGCCGGACGCCAGAATATCCCAAACCATTGCGAGAAAACGCCCCTGTCACAATGCATTCGCACTGCCGTACGTCGGAAGATGTCACGGAGGTGACAGTTTCCTGTCGGCAGGATCAATGACCATCTGTTTGGATAGACGACCGTTGATTGCGGTTTGATGACGATCGATCAACGAGACGCAGGCCGATCTGAATTTGACAGAACGAAGATTGATCGGCGCGTGCATCTTTTCACGCGTTTGTGCGCGCGTCGAAAAACGGTCATCCCGGCGAAATGTGTTTTGCATAGCGTGTAACTCCATTTCTATTTCTTTCTGAATCAGGAGAGCACTATGCGGCTTTGGGGAGCCATTCCGGCGCTCGCAGTTGTTGCTGGCGCTGTTGCCATCTCACCGGTGGCAAACGCCGAGAATTTGGTCGAAAAGATCATTGATGAGTTCAAGCACGAGGTCAGGGACGAACTGCGTGACCTGCGGGATCGCGGCCATGAAGGTGTGCATCAGTACAAGCACATCGTCGTCATCTACCAGGAGAACCACAGCTTCGATAACCTCTATGGACACTGGGGCGATGTCGGCCGTGACCGGGTCAATGGGACCTCCGACGCCGATCAGGCCCATACGCTGCAGGTCCGGCAAGACAACCAGACCGTCTATGCCTGTCTGTTGCAGACTGACGTCAACCTGACCTCTCCGTCGCCGCAGCCGACGACCTGCACCGACAATACGGGCTCGGTCGCGATCCTGAGCGCCTTCAAGAACAAGCCGTTCGAGATCAACGACTTCATCCCGACCTCGGCAACCACCTGCCCGAAACCGCTCGGGTCTTTTGCGGCGCACGGCTTCCTCAACGGCACCGGCGCGCCCGGCGGCTGCACCGAGGACATCGTGCATCGCTTCTACAGCGAGCAGTACCAGCTCAACGGCGGCCGGCAGAACCGCTACGTGACCGGCAGCGACGCCGCAGGTCTTGTCATGGGCTACTACGACACCAAGAAGCTGCCGATCTACACCTATCTCCATGGTCACGGCGCACCGAACTACGTGATCGCCGACAGCTTCTTCCAGGGTGCCTTCGGCGGTTCGTTCCTCAACCACCAGTTCCTGGTCGCGGCTGCGGCGCCGCAGTTCGTCGGTGCCTTGAACGACGGCAGCGCCAATGATTTCCACTCGATCGTCGACGCCAACGGCATGCCGACCAGCACGCCGCTCTACACGCCGACCGCGACGGTGAAGGATGCGCAGCTGACCGCCAAGTGCAGCCAGGCCGGTCTGCCGCCGGGCCTCGCCTGCGGCGACTATGCGGTCAACACCACGCAGCCGACCTACCAGCCCTATTCGCCGGGCACCCCCGACATCAAGCGCCTGCCGCCGCTGCATACGCCGAACATCGGCGATCGGCTGTCGGCCAAGCATGTCGACTGGGCCTGGTATTCGGGCGGCTGGTCGAATGCCAATGGCGACGTCGGCGCGTCCGGCTGGACCAACGGTACCGGCACGACCTGCGCCGATCCGAACCACAACCCCAACGCTGTGTTCCCGAACTGCCCCGACGTGGACTTCCAGTTCCACCATCAGGCGCTCAACTACTTCGCCAGCTACGCGCCGGGAACGCAGGCCCGCAGGGATCACCTGAAGGACGAAGCGGAGTTCATTCAGGCGGCCAAGAACGGCCGGCTCAAGCAGGTCAGCTTCGTCAAGCCGATCGGTGAGGAAAACGAGCATCCCGGCTACACCAGCGAGTCCGAAGGCAGCCAGCATCTCGTCGATCTCGTCAAGGCGATCGTCGAGGGCCCGGATGGCAAGGACACGCTGATCGTCATCACCTATGACGAGTTCGGTGGACAGTGGGACCACGTTCCGCCGCCGCCGTACAACCGTCACGGCGCCGAGGCCAAGGCTGCCGATCAGTGGGGCCCGGGCACCCGCATTCCGGCGCTGCTGATCGCCAAGCGCTTCAACAAATCGGGCGTCGCGCATGAGGACTTCGACACCACGTCGATCCTTCGGCTGCTCGAGAAGCGCTTCGATCTTGATCCGCTGGTGACGCGCCCGGTGCGCAGCCTCTCGGCGGCGCTGAAGGCCGGCGAAGGCTGGCACTGACCCGAGAAATAATCCTGGCCCGCGCCAACCTCTGGCGCGGGCCAGGACCTTCACCAGGCTTCAGGGCCCTTACAGGATCAGATCGTGTTGCACCTGCGGGACCAGCGCTGTCATGTGGGTGCTATCGCCGACCATGGCAGCGCTTTCCGGACTGGGCGCGAATGTGAAGGCAGGTGTCCAGGTCGTGTGGCCCTGAATATCGACCTGAAGAAGGGCCGTCGCTGAATCGCCGTCCCTGTCGGCGGCAGATACATCGAACAGCAGATTCGTGCCCGGGATGCTCGTCTTCTCGGTATAGGTGATGTTGTTGACCGTGAAGGTGGCGTTTCCGGTTGCCGCATGATCGTAATCGACCTGGACCTGATTGAACGCCTTTCCGACGTAGAGCGTGTAGGTCGATGTCGTGTTGTCAAAGGCCGCGGTGTTGATCAGCGAAGTATCCGACGTTTCCTGCACCACGATGCTGGCGCTGCCGCCTTGCGGCTTTGGAACATCGATGCAGAAGTCGTGAACGTGGGCGCTACCATCCAGAACCTTGAAAATCACACTTGCCGTGCCGTTACCTTGCCACTGGGTCAGGGTGAAGCTGGTCTTCTGCTGCTGTTCGGAAAACGCGAGATTCAACTGCTCGCAGGGATCCATGCTCAGCCCGGTATCGCCGACCGCGATGCCATTGCTCGACGCCTTGACATCGAGCGGATGGCCATTGCTGTTGGATCCGGTGATGACGAGCTCGCCATCCGGCGCCGTCAGAGACGGCGTGCCGCCACCCGAGGCGCCGAAATCGGAGCCGGTCACGGTGGCCTCCTTCAGCAGATCGTCGCTCTTGAGATCAAAGCAGAAGGTCCCGTCCGGTTCGATCAGCAACTTGAAGTACGGATCCGCCAGCGTGCCGCCGCAATCCGTTAGATAGGCATCCAGTTCGACTCCGCCGCCCACCTCGTGGGTCGAATAATAGAAAGTGAAGTGGTCGCAATTTCCGGTGACGTTCACCGAAGTGACGCCGTCGCCCAGTTGCGCGGTCGCCAGATCGAAGCCCGTGTCGCCGACGGCTCCGCTGTGGATGGCAACGAGCATCGCGGCTTCGCCGTCCGCGCCGAAATTGACATCGTAGGTCCCGTTGACGAACTGATGGTCTTCATTGGCAATGCAGATCTTTGGGAAGCCGCCAATGGTCGGACTATCGTCCGTGATCGTCAGTTGCTTGCCGAGGTCGATGCTCGCGCTCTGGGTATCGCCATCCTTGTCTGTGATGGTGGCAACCAGGTTCACGATGCCGGCGGTCAGCGACACGGCTTCGTCGGCGCTGGTGCAGGACGGATTCGTCACCGCGCGATACTCGGTGAAAGTGACGCTCCCCGTGGCCGGATCAAGCGCGATGGTGAATGCCAGCTCCCCGCTTGCCGTGCCGACATGGCCTTCAACGGTGTTGCCGTGCTGAACCAGCACGTCGGCGCAGCCCGTGTGCGAGTCGATCAGGCCCGACGCTGTGCCGTTACCGCCGTTGATCGCCAACGCATAGTGGGTCGTCGCGCCATCGGCGCCTTGAACCGAAGTGAATGCCGTCGAGAAATCGGCCGAAATCGTCGTCAGCGCCGCACACGGCGCCGACCCCGCGATGTGGTCGTCGAGCGGCGTCGCCGTCAGATGCGCCTCGCTCAGCGTCAGCGAGGGGGCTGTGCACGTCGCCGCAATGTGCGGACCGTCGTCGGTGATCGTCAGCTGCTTGCCGAGATCGATGCTTATATCCTGGTACAGGCCGTCGCTGTTGGTCACCGTCGCGATCAGGTTTACAATGCCCGTCCCCAAAGCGATCGCTTCGCCGCTGTCCGGGCTGGTGCCGGACGATTGTTCCACCGCTCGGTGTTCGACGAAGGTCACGCGGCCCGTGGCCGGATCGACCGTGATGGTGAATGCGAGCGTGCCGCTTGCTGTGCCGACATGGCCTTCGATGGTGTTACCGTTCAGAACCAGCACGTCGGCGAGGCCGGTGTGCGAATCGATCAGTCCCGACGCTGCACCGTTGCCGCCGGTGATCGTCAGCGCGTAGCTGACCGCCAGACCCGCTTCGGTAACGAATGCCGCCGAGAACTCGCCAGAGGTCGTCGTCAACGCGGCGTCCGGTGCCGAGCCGGCGATGTTGTCGTCCAGCGCCGTCGCCGTCAGATGCGTCTCGCTCAGCGTCAGCGACGGCGCCGGTCTGGCCTCGATCAGCGGGCCGTGGATGGTGATCGTCACCACCTGCGGGGTTCCGCCAATCGTGGTCACCGTGAAGCTGTCGGTCAGCGTGTCGCCGACGTGGAGGGCTTGCACGGAGCTGTCAGCGTTGTTGAGCGTATAGGTCCACCCGCCGGCCGTCGTTAGTGTGAATGTGCCATGGCCGCCCGCGCTTGTCGTCGGCACGTTCACCGCGGTGAAGGTGTTGGCGGGGTCGTCGACATCGGTGTCGGTGAGCGTGCCGGTCGCGATGAGCAGACCGGGCGAGGCTCCGCTGACGCCGACTGCCCCCACAACCGCGCCAGCCTTGGCGCCGGAGATGATGGAGGCATCATCGACACCAACAATGGTGATGTTGAAGCTCTCACTCGTCGCGAGCGTGCCGTCCGATACGGTGATAACGAAACTTTGGCTCGAGTTGACCTTCAGCGCGTTGATCGCGGCATTGTTCGGAACGAATGTGTAGTTTCCCGTCGCGCTGTTGAGGTAGAGCGTGCCAAATTGTCCGGTGCTCGACACGTCGTAGGTCAGCTGACCCAGCACCACGTTACCGGCAATTCCTCCGCCGATGCCGAATGACACTGCACCGTTCTTGCTGCTCGCGGAAAAGGTCCCGCTCGCTGCACTGAAGTTGTCAAATTTCGCCGTGTCGATTTCTGCGAGCCCGGCTCCGAGGTTCAGGCTCGGCGGCACCGGCGGTGGCTTGAAGGTCTGAATGGTGGCGAAGATAACCTCCGGCACGGGCGGGAGCGGATCTTGCGTCAGCGGCGGGGCGCCAGGCTGAAAATTGATCGGTTGCAGCAACGGCGACCCTTCGGAAGCAGGCATGCCGGACCCTTTTGATCCTGCTCCCTTCTCGAAATTGGCAAGCGCCTCCTGTTGGGCCTCCCGTAATTCCTCCATGTGCGCAGGGGAATTCGCGACATGGCTTACGCCGACAGAGGACCCTCTTTTGCTCAGGATGATCGTCTCGCCGGGATCCTCGACAATGATGTGCCGGGGGATCGCCTCCTTGGTCACGAGCTCAAACACGCCGTGGTGGAGGTCCTTGTAGCTGATGCTGTCGTCGTCCAGGAACGTGACGTTCGGCTCCGCAGCCCGGGCGTCCTCCAGGAGCGAGAAGGTCAGCGCGGTGAGCGACAGCGTGCCGAAGCCGCCCGCTCGAATGTTGCCCACCGACGGGGCCGCCGCGGTGGGGGTGTCCGACCTTGCCAGCCAACCGCCAATGGAACGGAAGATGCCCCTGGTCTTCGCGAGCAGGCCCGGTTGCGCGATGTCGCTAGGGTCCTGCGCGCACCCATTTAGCTCGAGGCAGGTGCCGCCTGGCACGTCGAGCACCCTGCCATCGATCAAGCATATCTCGATCCGACCGCCGGCTGCGACCTCGATGACGTCACCCTCGCGAACGGGGTCGCCAATCGCGCCGCGAACCGCGATGCCGCTTGCACGCCTGATAGTGCCGCAGCCGATCGCCGTCTCAATGTTGCCGATCAATCGGGGCGGCTGGCCCAAAGCGGCCACGCACACGCCCCCGAACTCGACGCCGGACGCAACTGACATTGGCTTTTCGCCTGCTAAGCAATTCAGACGGAACGCGGTTGCCGTAGTTTTTTGGTTTGGCTCGCCGCGAGGTGAAAAATACTCGCGTCAGCAGCCATAGGCTTGCCCGCCGAAACGTCCTGATTGAAACTAAATTCGGTAGTGAAAATTGAATTCCAGTGCTGCGCGGAGCCTTACGAAAATGGCAGAACAGCTGTCCTTTATCGCGCGTGCAGCCCCGCAAAATTAATAGTATAGTTACCAAGCAAATTGTCTACTTATTAATTTTTAGTCTAACCGCGTCAGGTACTTAGGCCTGTCCGCGGCAACTCAATTGGCACTCCAGGTCCTGCGGTCTCGGCCCGACGGTCCGGTTACCATCGCGCTGCGACACGACGAAATCTTCTCAAAGGAGGGGATCGTGCGCATCCATTTGCTTGTTCAATTGCTTGCAGGCTTCGTCCTGGCGCTCGCAACCCTCGCGCCCGGCCAGGTGCAGGCGCAAACCGAGCCGGCGCAGCCCGCAGTCCAGAATTCTCCATTGAAATTCATCGGGAGAGTCGTGACGGCCACCGGTTCGGTCACGATCGAGCACGCGGGTGCAGTCGTCGTTCAAGCAGGGCTGCCCGACAAACCGCCGCAGACGCAGGTTGGCGACCCCGTCTATTTGGGCGATGTGGTGCAAACCGGAGCCGATGGTCGGGTGGGGATCAACTTCACCGATGGCACCTCGTTCAATCTGTCGAGCAACGCCAAGATGGCGATGACCGAATTTGTGTACGACCCGAACGGCAAGTCGAACTCGACCTTGTTCAAGCTGGCCAATGGAACGTTCACCTTCGTCGCCGGCAATGTCGCGAAGACCGGTGACATGAAGATCGACACGCCAGCCGCGACGATGGGAATTCGAGGCACCACGCCGCGCATCGAAATATCCGAGGATGGAACCGTGAAGTTCGCGACGCTCGTTGAAGAGGGCAAGAGCAAGGTCAGAAAGACCGGGATACGAACGACGCAGCAACCTGAGCAAAACATCCTCCACAAATTCAATCCAAACATCTGTCGAGGATGCTAGGCCAGGCGTGGGCCTTTTCGAGGAAGCAAGGGCCGACATGAAATCTTGTGCAACCGCCGGCGCAATTGTCAGCCTGATATTGCCTGTCGTTGCGCTCTTTGCGTTGCCGGCGGTCGCGCAGAAGCCGAAGCCAAAGGACAGCTATCTGCGGAACGTCGAACTGTGCAGCGGCCGAGACCATGCGCCCGTCGACGCGCGCATTGACGGATGCACGGCGCTGATCGATGCGGCACAGGACATGACGCCGGCCGGCCTTGCGATCGCCTACAACAACCGTGGCAACGCCTACGCCGCCAAGGAAGACTATGACCGCGCCATCGGGGATTTTGATCGATCCATCGAGCTCAATCCAACCTACACCAAGCCGTTCAACAACCGCGGCGTGGCCTACTTCAGGAAGCGCGAATACGATCGCGCGACCGACGCGTTCGATCAGGCCATCCGACTCAACCCGAACTACGGCGAAGCCTTTGCCAACCGCGCCGGTGCCTACCTGAAGAAAAATGAATATGCCCGCGCCGTGCAGGATTACGATCAGGCCATTCGCCTCGAGCCGAACCTCGACGGCGTGTGGAACGGACGCTGCTGGAGCCGGGCCATCCTCGGCGCGTTGCAGGAGGCGCTGCAAGATTGCAACAAGGCGCTGCAATCGGGGTCGGCCAATGCCGCGACCTACGACTCGCGCGCCCTGATCTATCTGAAGACCGGCGAACTCCGCGCAGCGATTGACGACTATAGCTCCGCACTGCGCATCGAGCCGAAGCTGGCAAGCGCACTCTATGGACGCGGACTGGCGAAGCTGAAGCAGGGCGACAAGGCCGGCGGCAATGCCGACATCTCGGCGGCCAAGGCGATCCAGGGCAGCATCGCTGACGACTTCACGCGCTACGGCGTGCAATAGCGAGCGCTTCCGACGTAGACGAAGGACGGGCGAACCGGCTTGATGCCGTCCCGATGAATGCGGTCGGTCGGTCCGGCCGGCTAGTCCATGATCTCGACCGTGGCCGAACGGCCGGCGACCAGTGCGATGCGATCCGGCAGGTGATCGAGCGCGATGCGCACCGGGACGCGCTGTGCGAGCCGGACCCAGCTGAAGGTCGGATTGACGTTTGCGAGCAGGCTCGCGCCTTGCCCGCGGTCGCGATCCTCGATGCCGGCCGCAATGCTCTCGACATGGCCGGTGAGCCGGACCGGCTCGCCCATCAGCCGTATCTGGGCCTTGTCGCCGACGTGGATGCGCGCGAGCTTGGTCTCCTCGAAATAGCCTTCCACATGCAGCGTATCGCTGTCGACCAGCGCCATCACGCCCTTGCCCGCGGTGACGTAGACGCCAGGCCGCAGCTCCATATTGGTGATGGTGCCGTTCACCGACGCATGCACCTCGCTGCGATCCAGGTTGAGCTGCGCCACCGCGCGATCGGCGACCGCCTGGTCATAGGCGGCCTTGGCCTGGAGCTGGGTGGCCAGGACCTGCTCCTGCTTCTGCTGCGACACCGCATCGGTGGTCAGCGTGCTGTAGCGCTTGAGGTCGGCGTCGGCCTGATCCATCGTCGCGCGATGGCCGGCGACCGCAGCGTCGGCCTGTTGCAAGGCCAGGGCAAACCGCGCGCGATCGATCCGGAACAGGATATCGCCGCGATGCACTTGCTGATTGTCCTTGACCAGCACGTCGGTGACGAAGCCGGAGACGTCGGGAGCAACCTGAACCACGTCGGCACGGACCCTGCCGTCGCGGGTCCATGGCGACTCCATATAGTAGACCCAGAGCGCGTGAGCGACGGCGAGCGCAGCGACGAGCGCGATCGCGGTCAGCGCAACCCGGCCGAGCCAGGCGAAATTCCCCTTCATGGCAGAAACTCCGAGAGATAGACGACGACGCCGAGCAGGCAGACATACAGTGCGAAGTTGAACAGCGCGCGGTGCCAGACCAGCCGGTAGAGCCCGAAGCGCTGCATGATCCGGCTGATTCCCGCGCTCAGTGCATAGGCGATGATGAGCCACAGCAGCAGCGCCGGGACCAGGACACCATAGATGTCGAGCTCATACCTCATGCAGCAAAACTCTCCTCGGGCTGCGATCGATACGCAGGCGCATCCGGAAACAGGCCGCGGCGGATGCCGACCAGGCCGAGCAACGCATCGTCCCGCGGGCGTTCATTGGGATCCTTGACGACCGCGGTCAGCGCCGCGTCGATGCAGGACAGCAATGCGGTCGGCATCGCCGCGTCCGCATGGGCGCGAAACGCCGCCGCGAGGTCGTCCAGCATGTCGTCGATGGCACGCACGGTCGATGCGGCGAGGCCGTAACGGGCCCGCCTGAGGTCGATGATGTTGAGCCCGATGCGCAGCTGGACCAGGCTGTCGGCATCGCGGCGGTCGCTCTCGGAGATGAAGGCGATGCGCTGCACCAACAGGCCGAGCCGATGCAGCATCAGGCCGGCAAACTGCGCACGATCGCCGTGGCCGCGCCGCTCCGCCGCGACCGCAAGCGTCTGCCAGCCCGACGTCATCAGCCGTTTGGCGATCCATTCGGCGCCGACGCCGCGCGCGACCCGCGTCACGATCTCGGCGATGACGACGCCGAGGAAGAAGGCGACGGACGTGTTGGCAAAACTGGCAAAATCGGCGCTGTAGGTCGATTGCAGCGCCAGCAGCGTCGCGGTGTTGGCGGCGAGCGCCATGCCGATCGGCGCGGTTTTGGGCCGCGCGATCAGGAAGCCGTACAGCAGGAAGGTCGGCGCCAGCGCGGCGATCAGAACCTCGACATGGGAGATGCCCGGCACCAGCGCGAACTGATAGATCGCGACGACGACGATCGCGACCAGCGAAAACAGGCCGAAGGCCCGGATGCTGCGCGCCGGCTCATCCTGGGCGGCGAAGAAGGAGCAGGCGACCGCCGCCATCATCGGCGCCGAGGCGCCATCGGCCCAACCGGTCGCAATCCACAGGCCGCAGCAGATCAGGATGGCGACCGCCGCCCCCGCGGCCGACCAGAGCGCCATGCCGTGGTCGCGGTGACGGACCGGCGCGGCGCCCGATTCCGGGTGGAACGCCAGCGGGACGGTGGAGATATCCCGGCCTGCGGCAATCGCATCGCCGATTGCGCGGCAGTCGGCCGAGATGTCGACGAGCTCGCGGAGCCGGAGCAGCAGGCTGATCGTGATGATGCGCTCGCGCGGCGCAAGGCCGTCGAGGCTAGATTGCCGCTCGGCGATCGCAGCGCGGATCTCGTTGCCGGATTGCCGCTGGCGATCCTCGTCCACGATCCATGCGGCGAGATCGCCGATCAGGCGCCGCAGCTCCGGCTGCCTTTGCAGCGCCGCTTCGCCGAGCGCGGCGAGCCGGTCTTCGATCGACGTGATGATCGGCAACAGCATCAGCATGCGCAGCCGGACCTCGCCGAGGCCACGCGCGGTGCCGGCATCGGCCAGCCGGTCATAGGCGACATGGGTTGCCAGCGTATCGATCTCGACGATGTCGGTCGCAAGGCGAAGGCGTTGGGCCCGGCGTGTCTCGCTGGTCCCGTGATCGAGCAGCACGTCGCGGGAGAGGCGGCGCGCATCCGACAGCCAGCTCCTGATGCGGCCGCCGACCGCCGGCGCAACGCTGCGCGGGAACACCACGGTCGACACCAGGCTCGCACAGATGATGCCGAGCGAGATCTCCTCGACCCGCGCCAGCGCGACATCGAAGATGCTGCCCGGATCGGCGACCGACGGAAAGCCGATCAATGCGACGGTATATCCGCCCAGCATGAAGACATAGCTGCGCGGCGTGCCGTCGAGCAGCGACAGATAAAGGCACAGTCCGACCCAGAGCGCGATCGCGAGGCACAGCAGCTCCGGCGCATTGATCAGGTTCGGCACCAGGGCGACCGTCATGCTCGCGCCGACCAGGGTACCGATCACGCGGAAGAACGCCTTCGAGCTGGTCGCGCCGGCCAGCGGCTGCGACGTGATATAGACCGTCGCCATCGCCCAATAGGGCCGCGGCAGATCGATCGCCAATGCGATGACAAGCGCCAGCATCGACGCGGCGAATGTCTTCAACGCGAAGATGAGGTCCGCGTGGCGGACCAGGAACGGCTCTTCCGCGCGCATGACTATTTCGCCTCTGCAGCGGTCTTGGCTGTAGCGGTCTTGGCTGCAGCGCTCTTGGCTGCAGCGCTCTTGGCGTCTTGCAGGCGGCTCGCCCGCGCCTCGATGCGCTGCAGCGTCTCGAAGGTTACCGCAAGGTCCTCGCTGCCGATATCCTTCAGCACGCTGGCCCGCACGCGGCGCAGCACCCGGTTGGTCTCCTCGACCTTGGCTTCGCCGGCCGCGGTGAGATGCAGTGTCTTGGCGCGCCGATCGGTCGGGTCCTCGCGACGCTCGACCAGGCCTTCGGACTGCAGCAGATCGATCAGCCGCACCAGCGAAGGCCCCTCGATCCCCAGCTCGTCGGCGAGCACGCCCTGGCGGACGTTCTCGCCCTGCCGCGACAGCACCAGCAGCGGAATCGCCGTCGCGTAGGACAGGCCGTGATCGGACAGCGCTTGATCCGACTCGCGCCGCCAGATCCGCCCAAGCCTGGTGATCAGGCGACCGATCTCGGCGTGGATATGGGATTGCGAAGGAGGCATGCAAATTAGATAGGATACAAACTATTAGGCTGCAATAATATTGCTGCGAGCATTGCCGATGATCACGCAAATGCGATCAGGCAGCAGGGGTGTCGGTATGTGGATGGGCGTCTACCTGATGTCGGTGGATGACGAGTGGCCCCAACCCCTACCGTGCATGGGGTTGTTTTCGATATTTTAGTCGAACCAGGCGGCTCGAGGAGATCGCCGACGGCAAGCGCTGCACAAGCTCGTGCAGCACGCGGCTCGATCTCAATGCGCCGAGCTTGGTGTTCTGCACTGCCAGGCTGACCAATACAGCGCGCTCTACGGATCGAGCTCAGTATCCCAGTAGAGATAATCGAGCCAGCTCTCGTGCAGATAGTTCGGCGGGAACAGCCGGCCGTTGCGGTGGAGCTGATGCACCGTTGGGGCGTAGGGCGTCTGCTTCGGAAACATCTTGGCCTGTTGCGGCGTCAGATTGCCCTTGCGCAGATTGCACGGCGAGCAGGCGGCGACGACGTTCTCCCAGGTGGTCTGGCCACCCTTGCTGCGCGGAATGATGTGATCGAACGTGAGGTCGTCGCCCGACAGGCAATATTGGCAGCTGAATCGGTCGCGAAGGAAAACGTTGAACCGGGTAAAGGCGGGGTGGGTGCTTGGCTTGACGAATGATTTGAGGGATACGACGCTCGGCAACTGGATTTCGAAGGAAGGACTTCGTACCGCCCGGTCGTAATATTCGACGATGTTGACACGATCGAGGAACACCGCCTTGATCGCGTCCTGCCAGGACCAGAGCGACAGCGGGTAATAACTCAGCGGCCGGAAGTCCGCATTCAAGACCAGCACCGGCCAACCGCCTTGCGAGACATGTGCGTTCAAATAACGCTCCTGATCTCCCATTAGCTGCGAAGCAGCATGCAATCACATACTACAGGCAGCGTGACGGGATTGTGAAGAGCAATGAGCGGCTTATCCGCCATGCCCTGCCATGTTCCTGCCCCGATTGCCTCCCGCCCGCGAGGCCCGTAAAGGGAGCCGCAAGGCCCTGTCGGCCAGTGACGGACCCTGCCGATGACCACGACCACAAGCTATCTCGAGGCGCCGCGCCGGTTGCGCGCATTCGTGCGCGCGCACGAGACGAGCCTCGTGGTGCTGGCGCTGCTGATCGGCGCCATCGGCGGTCTGGTGGTGGCGGTCATGAGCGGCCTCGTCACGGTGCTGCATTCGGTGCTGTTCAATCTGCCGCTGGGCGATCGGCTGTCGAGCCAGCCCAGCATCGATCCCGTGCGCGCCCTCGTGGTTCCCACGGTCGGCGGACTGGTGCTTGGGGTAGCGTTCCTGCTGCTGCTCAGGGTCCGGCCGGCCCGGGAAATCGACCCGATCGAGGCCAACGCGCTTTATGGCGGCCGGATGTCGTTCCGCGGCAGCGTGATCGTGGCGCTGCAGACCATCTGGTCGAGCGGCGTCGGCGGCTCGGTCGGGCTCGAGGCCGGCTACACCCAGCTTTCGAGCGGTCTGGCCGCCTCGCTGGGCCGCGGCTTTCATCTCCGCCGCAACGACCAGCGAATCATGGTCGGCTGCGGCGCGGCGGCGGCGATCGCGGGCGCCTTCAGCGCGCCGCTGGCGGGCGCGTTCTACGCTTTCGAACTTGTGATCGGCGGCTATACGCCGGCGAGCCTGACCCCGGTCGGTGTGGCAGCGGTGGCCGGCTATTTCGTCGCCCATGCTTTCGAGCCGCTGCCACTTGGCGTCGGCGTCGGAACCGTCGGCGACGTGCTCGGACGGGATCTTGCGATCGCCGCGCTGCTCGGCGTCGTTGCGGCCCTGACCGGGATTGCGATCATGCGCGGGGTGGCGCTGTGCGAGACGCTGCTCGCCAAGACCCGGCTCTGGCCGCCGCTGCGGCCGGCGCTGGGCGGGCTTGCGGTCGGCGCAATGGCGCTGCTGACGCCGCAAGTGATGTCGTCGGGCCACGGCGCGCTGCGCTTCGCCGGCATCGTGGCGATGCCGCTCACCTTCATTGCCGGCGTGTTCGCGCTGAAGGCGGTCGCTTCGATCGTGTCGCTCGGTTCGGGCTTCCGCGGCGGATTGTTCTTCGCCACGCTGTTCATGGGCGCGCTCGGAGGCCGGCTGTTCGCGGCCGGCGTCGACATCGTGTGGCCGGGGCTCAACCTCGATCCCAACGCCTATGCCGTGATCGGCATGAGCGCGCTGTCGGCCTCGGTGATCGGCGGTCCACTGACGATGTCGTTCATCGCATTGGAATCCACCGGCAATCTCTGGCTCACCACCGCGGTGCTGGTCGCGGTCATCATCTCGACCACGATCACGCGTGAGTTGTTCGGCTATTCGTTCGCGACCTGGCGGCTGCATCTGCGCGGCGAGACCATCCGTAGTGCCGCCGATATCGGCTGGATCCGCGATCTCACGGTCAGCAAGATGATGCGGCAGGACATGACGACGGTGAACGCCGCGATGCCGATCGAGGCGTTTCGCGAGGAATTCCCGCCCGGCTCGAAGACCCAGGTCGTCGCGGTCGATGGTCAGGGACGTTATGCCGGGCTCGCGCTGGTCGCGGAAGCGCACGCGCCCGATCTCGAGGCCGACAAGGGGCTTGCCGCCATCCTGCGCTGCGCCGACGTGGTGCTGCATCCCGCCATGAATGTGCAGGAGGCGATCGCGGTGTTCGACGCCGCCGAAGCGGAATCGCTCGCGGTGGTCGAGGACGACGGCGACCGGCGGCCGATCGGCCTGCTCACCGAGGCGCACGCGATGCGGCGCTATGCGGAAGAATCCGAGCAGCGCCGCCGCGAGGTGATCGGCGAGATTTGATTGCGGAGGGCGCTTTCGACCCGTCATCCTGAGGTGCGAGCGCAGCGAGCCTCGAAGGATGCACGGCCACCAGCCGGGCCGTCGACCCTTCGAGACGGCCGCTTCGCGGCCACCTCAGGGTGACGGGCACAGAGGGGGCACTGTTCTTCAATACGGCGCGACTACACCGTCACCCGCTCCAGCTTCTGCAAGCAGCGCGTCACGCGCACCGCGGCCGGCATCTCGGTGTCCGGAAAGCTGGTCTTCCAGTCGGTGACGCCGACTTCGCCGACATAGATGTCGCCGCGCGAGTCCAGCGCGATGCCGTGCGGCGCCAGGAACTTGCCGGTTTCGACGCCAGGGCCGTGCTCGCCGCCGAGCCGGGCGATCCGCTTGCCGGTGTGATCCACGATCGACAGCCGCGGGCCGAGATTTGGGACCTTGCGGTTGACGGCCATGCCGGGGCCGAGCTCGCCGATCACGAAGTTCGGCTGTTTGCCGCCGCAGCAGCACAGCGCGCAGGGCCGGTGCAGATTGTTCCACTGGGTCTCGTATCTGCCGTTGCCGTCGAATACCTGGACGCGGTGATTCTCGCGGTCGGCGACATAGACCCAGCCGTCGGCGTCGGCCGCGATGTTGTGCACGATGTTGAACTGGCCGGGATCGGTGCCGGGCTCGCCCCAGGTTTTGATCAGCCTACCGTCCGGCGTGTATTTGTGAACGCAGGCATTGCCGTAACCGTCGGAGACATAGATCTCGCCGTTCGGCGACAGCGCGGTATGGGTGCAGCGGTGGAACGGCTCGCCGCTCATGAACGGCGCCGGCTTGTTCGGGATGCCGATCGTCAGCAGCACCTTGCCGTCAACAGAACATTTGCGCACGGTGTGGTCGCCGTCGTCGGTGCAATAGAGATTGTCGTCGGCATCGATATGCAGGCCGTGGGCGCGCGCGAACAGGCCTTCGCCCCAGCTCCGGATGAAGTTTCCCTCGCGGTCGAGCACCACCATCGGATGTTCGCCGCGGTTGAAGACATAGACACGGTCCTTGCTGTCGACCGCGACGGAGGCGACATCCGTCAGGTTCCAGCCATCGGGGAGTTTCGCGAAATTCTCCACCGGGCGATAGCGGTGCTCGCCGGTGCCGAGGATGGTTGGCATCGCGGTCTCCCCCTTTTCGTCATTCCGGGCTCGCGCTATGCGCGCCCCGGAATGACGGATGATCAAGTTAGCTTCGCCACCGGCCCGACATCGCGCGGCAACAGGCCTTCCTCGATCGCCTTGATCTGCAGCGCGAGATAGCGCGAGTTGATGCGGCATTGCGCGAGGCTGCCGGCGATGAACCAGAGGCCGGGCTGCGGCGTGCGCGTATACATGTTGCGCAGCTCCTGGCCGTCGCCAAAACCCCAGATCGGGCCGACGCGCGCGGCCATCGCCTCGCCGAACAGTTTCTTCACCAGCTCTTCCTGCGGCCGGTAGCCGGTCGCGAGCACGATCAGGTCGGCGGCGACCGTCTCGCCGGTCTTCAGCCGTGCGCCTTCGCTCACGAAGGTCTCGATGTCGGCAAATTGCTTCAGGTCGATCGCGCCGCTCGCGACGAGATCGGAGCACCCGACGTTGAAGTAATAGCCGCCGCCGCGGGTCAGGTACTTGAACTGCCAGCCGGTGCCGCCGTCGCCGAAATCGAGCTTGAAACCCTTGCGCGCGAGACCGTCGAGCAGCGGTCTGTCGAGCTCCTTCGACTGCTCGGTCATCAGCACATGGCTGCGCTTGGCGAGCGCGAGCGGCATCGAGGTCGCGATCAGATCGTTGTCCTCAAGCGAGCCTTCATTGTAGGCGGCATAGGCGAGCTGCGCGGACGGCTCGATATTGGTGACGAGCGTCGAGGAGCGCTGCACCAGCGTCACCTCGGCGCCGGAGGAATGCAGGTCCTGCGCGATGTCGTGGCCGCTGTTGCCGGTGCCGATCACCAGCGCGCGCTTGCCTGCCCAATGCTCGCCGTCTTCATAGCCGCTCGAATGCAGCACCTTGCCGGAGAAATTCTTCAAGCCGGGGATATCAGGCACGCTCGGAATGCCGCTGACGCCGGTCGCCATCACGACATGGCGTGGCTGCAGTTTCCGCGCCGTGCCGTCGGCGCGGCGCAGCTCGATGGTCCAGCGTCCCTGTGCATCGTCGTAGCTGCCACCGACGAATTCCGTGCCGGTCCAGAAGTTCAGCTCCATGGCATCGACGTAGGATTCGAACCAGTTGGCGAGCTTGTCCTTCGGGATGTAGGTCGGCCAGTTCGGCGGGAACGGCATGTAGGGCAAATGATTGACCTGCACCTGGTTGTGCAGGGTCAGCGCGTGGTAGCGCTTGCGCCAATTGTCGCCGACGCGCGCCTCGCGGTCGACGATCAGCGCGTCGATCTTGAGCTGTTGCAGCCGCGCGGCGATCGCAAGTCCCGCCTGTCCGCCGCCGACCACCAGCACATCGGGATCGCGGTCGACGTATTCGGCGGATGCCTTGCGCAGGTCGAGCCAGTTGGGGCCGCGGAAGTCGCGGGAATAGGCTTGTCCACGCGGCCGTGTGTGTCCCTGCTGCTCCTCGAATCCCTTCAGTTCCTCCAGCGCCGTCAGCAACGTCCAGGCCTTCAGCCGATCGTCGTCGGCGGCGTCAGGGATCAGCCGCACGATGCCGTGGCCGCGGCCAGTAGCGGTCTCGAACTTGAAGATCGCCTCGATCGCGTTCGTGCCGGCGCGCATCACCCGGCGGGGCGGCGCGCGCTCGGCATCGATGCGGAAATCATGCGGCGCGCTGCGGCGGGCATGCGCTGGCAGCTCCTCGATGATTGCAAAGGCGCGGTTGACGGTCTGGATGTTCCAGCTCAGCGCCAGCACGTCGCGCCAGTAGCTCTCGGGATGGAACAGCGGCTTCAGCAGCACATCGTCGGGGCCCGCCAGCGCATCCTCGAACTGCACAAGCCAATTGTCGGCGGCGACCGAAATATCGTCCGTCTTGTCGAGCATTGAGCGTTTCTCGTCATCGGCCGCCCTTGGTGACGTTTTCTTGGCGGCGTTCCCTTGCGCGCAAGCCTATACCCATTGGCGAGGCCGCAGAAAGGGCGTGACGGGATATCGCCTATTCGGCCAGCGACAGGATCAGGCCTTGATCCGGCGGAACGCGGCCCTGCAGGGTATCGAGATAGGCCGCGCGCACCGCGGCCGGGCCGCGCCGCTCGACGACATCGAGCCAGTTGGGCAGATGCGGCACGAGCTCCGTCCAAGCGGCGCCGAAACGCTGGTCGATGCCGCCGGGACCCCATTCCTTGGCGCGCTTGCGGATCTGGTCCGGGGCGAAGAACCACACCGGCTTGGCGCCGGGCAGCGTCGGCTCGTCCGGCTCGCTCGCGCGATGCGTGAGCCCGACCCGGCCGGAATAGACCATCTGCGCGCCGAAGTGCCGGTGCAGGGTCTCGCGCAGCGCGCTGTTGCCGGCCATGTCGACATAGGCTGTGGGCTCGGCCGCAGGGATCGCGGTGACCTGGTCATAGGTGACGACGTCGTCATAGCAGCCGAGCGAGGTGACGAAATCGACATTGCCCTTCGAGGTCAGCCCGATCACCCGGATACCGCGTTTGTGCAGGAGATGGGCGAGCCCGAACGCGGTCTTGCTCGAGGCCGACGACAGGATGACGCGGCGTGCACCGTAGAACTCGTTCTCGGCAAGGAAGTCGTCGACCAGGAACGACAGCATGAACAAGGGCAGCAGCAGCGCGCGGAAATCGCCCTGCCGGCCGGCATAGGTCGGATCGCCGGAGACGCGGGCATAGGCATTGTAGACCGGCGAGACCTCCTGCCGGTGCGCGGCACCGTCGCGCAGGCCGCGCTTGCTGACGTCGGCGGCCTCGATCACCAGATGCGTCGCCATCGGGAAATAGCCGAACAGCGTTTCGCCGGCCGCGACGGCGGGATGCTTCGAGGCCAGCACCTCGCCAAAGCCCCACACCGGGATGATGCCGTAACCCTCGGGCGCCGGGAACAGATGCCAGTACTTCAGCTGCTCGCCGATCACGGCGTAGGTGATGTTGTTGGCGGTGAAGGCGAAGCGGGTCACCTTCACCAGCAGCGCGTCGGCCGGCAGGGCCGCGGCATCGGGCAACTGCGTTTCGATCACCTTGCATTGCTGCAGGTCGTTGCGGATGACGATGAAGTCAGTGGAGTTCATGGCGATGATCCCGGCGTCAGATGCGCCGGCATCGTTGCGTCGATCGCCGGCCTTTTGCAACAGCAACTAAGTTTCAAACGCCGTTCGCCTCACCGTCACCTTGGTCAGCGAAGCTGTCCGTCGCGGTAGAGGTCGCGCAGCTTGCGCTTGAAGATCTTGCCGGTGGCCTCGCGCGGCAGCGCCTCCATGAAGCGGATGTCCCTCGGCACCTTGAAATTGGCGAGCTTGCCGCGGAGGAATTCCTGGATCGCCGCAACCGACAGCATGCTGCCGGCTTCCGGCTCGACGCAGGCGAACAGCCGCTCGCCATATTCGTCGTCGGGCACGCCGAACACCGCACAGTCGCGCACGCCTTCCATACCGATCAGGGCATTCTCGATCTCGGCGGGATAGATGTTGACGCCGCCCGAGATCACCATGTCGCGCTTGCGGTCGCACAGGAACAGATAGCCGTCCGCGTCGAGATAGCCGACGTCGCCGACGCTGATCAGGCCGTCGTGATCTGCCTCGGCGCGTGCCTTGGCATTACCGTGATAGTCGAAGTCCGAGATCAACGTCTGGCGCATGAATATCTCGCCGGGTTCACCGACGTCGCATTGCGTGCCGTCGGGCCGGAAGATCTTGACGATGCCGCCCTCGATGGCGCGGCCGACGGTGCCGGGCTTGGCCAGCGCCTCGGCGGACGAATGCCAGACCGGGATGCCGGTCTCGGTGGAGCCGAGATATTCGTTGATGACCGGTCCCCACCACTCGATCATCGCGCGCTTGACGTCGGCCGGGCAGGGCGCCGCGCCGTGCACGATGAAGCGCAGCGACGACAGATCGTAGCGGCGTCGCGTCTCTTCCGGCAGGCGCAGCAGCCGCACGAACATGGTCGGCACCATATGCATGTGGGTGACATGGTGGCGCTCGATCAACTGCAGCAGATCTTCGGGATCGAAGCGCGGCTCGAGCACGATCACGCAGCCGCAGCGGAATGCGAGCATGCCATAGGAGTGCGGCGCCGAATGATACATCGGGCCGTTCATCAGGATCACCTGATCCTCGTTCGGCTTGACGCCGTAGGTGATGGCGCCGACGCGCGTGGCCGCCGCCTGCTGCTCTGATGGCATCGGCTTGCGCTTGACGCCCTTCGGCAGTCCCGTGGTGCCGGACGTGTAGAACATCGGCGCTGCGCCGATCGGCGCCTCGGTCAGCGGTTGATGCGTTTCACGCCAGATATCCCAATCGGTCATGCCGTCGGGCACGCGCGTGGACGCCGGCGCCACGCCATAGGCCGCGGCAATCTCCGGCGGCGTCGTCACCACCAGCAGCGTGATCCCCGGCGGCAGCCCGTCGTGGATCTGCGGCAACAGATCGGCGTGACAAACCAGCGTGTCGGCCCCGCTGTCGGACAGGATGTAGGCGACCTCGTCGGCCTTCAGATGCCAGTTGATCGGCACCACCGGGCTGCCGAGCGCGGCTGCGGCGGCGACCACCTCGAACAGCGCGAAATCGTTGCGCAGCATCATGCCGACCGGCTTGCCGCCCCGAACGCCGAGCGCGCGGAAGCCGGTCGCCGCCCGCGCGATGCGGGCGTGAATGTCGCCGTAGCCGATCTGTCTGTCGCCGCTGATGATCATATTGCGTTTCTCCTGGCGCGCCTGAGAAGTCGCCGAAGCTGGTCCGGCCCGGCCGTTGAACGGCTGGGCCGCGCTGATCGGAATGACAGATAATCGACCCGGCGGATGGTGTCACGGCCGGAACGATTCGAGCGACGTCAGGCGCTGGCGCGCAGGAAATCGCTGCGGGCCTCGTTGAACTCCGCCTTCATTCGCGCCACCAGTTCGCCGACCGGCGGGGCGTCGGTGATCTGGCCGATGCCCTGGCCCGAACCCCAGATGTCGCGCCAGGCCTTGGCCTTCGTGTTGCCGCCGGAGCCGAAATTCATCTTGGACTTGTCGGCGACCGGCAGGTTGCCGGGATCGAGCCCTGCCGCTGCGATCGACGGTCCGAGGTAGTTGCCGTGCACGCCGGTGAACAGGTTCGAATAGACGATGTCGTGCGCGGCGTATTCGGTCAGCGCCTGCTTGTACCTGATGTCGGCATTGGCCTCCTCGGTCGCGATGAAGCGGGTGCCCACATAGGCGAGGTCGGCGCCGAGCGCGAGTGCGGACGCGATGCTCCAGCCGTCGGAGATCGCACCCGACAGCAGGATGGTGCCCTTGAACCATTGCTTGACCTCGCGCACCAGCGCGAACGGCGACAGCGTGCCGGCATGGCCACCCGCGCCGGCGCAGACCAGGATCAATCCGTCGACGCCCTGCTGGGCGGCCTTGCGGGCGTGCTTCACGTTGATGACGTCGTGGAACACCACGCCGCCATAGGAATGCGCGGCCTCGACGATTTCGGACGGCGGGCGCAGCGAAGTGATGATGATGGGCACCTTGTGCTTCACGCAGGTTTCCATGTCATGCATCAGCCGGTCATTGGAGGCGTGGCAGATCTGGTTGACCGCGTAGGGCGCGACCTTCTTCTCCGGATGCTTCGCCTGGTACTCGCCGAGCTCGTTCTCGATCTGTGTCAGCCATTCGTCGAGCTTCTCGACCGGGCGGGCGTTGAGCGCCGGGAATGAGCCGACGATGCCGGCCTTGCACTGCGCGATCACGAGCTCGGGCCCCGAGACGATGAACAGCGGGGAACCGACGACCGGCAGTTCAAGCCGGTTGGCGAGCGAGGCGGGCAGCGACATTGTTCGGATCCTCCATGTGCGCCGCCCGGCCGGTGCCGGGGCGAATCGCGATTTGTTGTGATGGCTGGAGCGGCGGCTCCCTTGGCGCGGCAATATAAGGCTGGACGGCTGCGTCATGACGTTCAATATTGAACAGCTGATTGGCCAGAAATGAACAGAGGCGCGGGCGGCGGCATGGACTGGGAGCTTTGCAAGACGTTCGTCGCGGTGGCGGAGACGCGCAGCTTCGCCGGCGCGGCGCGGCGGCTGCGCATCAGCCACCCCACCGTCGGCCGCAACGTCGCAGCGCTCGAGAAGCAGCTCGGGACCCGCCTATTCGCCCGTTCGAATGATGGCCTGTCCCTGACATCGCATGGCCGCAAGTTCCGCGAGCACACCGAGGTAATGGCGGCAGCAGCCCTGCGCGCGGAGGCGGCCGCGTCCGCCACCGGGGAGCAGGCCCGCGGCGTCGTGAAGCTGTCGATCGGCGCGACGCTGGCCGCGCATTGGCTGATGCCGCGCCTCGGGCCGTTCCTGCGCGATCACGCCAACATCCAGCTCGAGATCATCACCCACCCGTTTCCGGCGAGTGTCAGGCGCCGGGAGGCCGACGTGGTGCTGCGGCCGGTCGACGCCGGCGACGAGAACCTGATCGGGCGCAAGATCGGACGGCTCGGCGCCGGCTTCTACGCGTCACGCGGCTATGCCGCCGGGCGCAAGCTGCCGGAGCGGCCGGACGAGTGGCGGGGGCACAGCGTGATCGGGTTTGCCGACCAGGCATCGAATGCGCGGCTGGCGCGGTGGAGCGATGTCATCACGCGGCAGGGCACGCTGGTGATGCGCTGCTCCTCGCAGGGCGACATGCTGGCGGCGGCGCGGGCCGGGCTTGGGATTTGCGCGCTGTCCTGTTTGGTCGGGGCCGACTATCCCGATCTGGCTCGGGTCGCTCCGCAAAAGCTGTCGAGCCTCTCCGATCTCTGGCTGCTCGCCCATCCCGACCTGGTCGAGCTTCCCCCGGTGCGTGCCGTCATCGGCTTCGTCACCGATTGCGCGCGCGAGGATCGCGTCAGGCTGCGCGGCTAGAGCCGGTTCTCAGGCTCGCGCCCGCCACAGCGTCAACGCAAGCAGCATAAAGACGGCGCACGTCCACAGCGCCTGCCAGTTCTCTGGTCCTTCGTTGAAGCCCACATAGATGGCGGCTGCGACAAAAATGCCGGCAAAGATCGATTCCGCCAGAGGGCGGACTCCCTTCGTAGCAGGATTGAGCAATGTCATGGCCGCGAACGGCACCGCCGCCATGGTCAGAGGCGCGAAAGGAAAATCGATGAAGCGCGGGTCAAATATCAGGCCCAGTGCGGCCGCCGTCCCGATCACCGTGGTGACGATCAAGGCCAATCCGTGCACGGTCACCAGCACCGTTTCGGTGTGGTAGCCCTTCGGACCCAACAATTCCTGGAAGCTGGGCGGCGCGCGACCCGACATCAGCGCGTTGGCGCCGAACACCGGCGAGGCTGTTGCCGCCGCCAGAAGCGAGCCCCACACAAGCCAGCCTCCCGTTCCATGGCTTTCATAGACCAGTCTTTGCGTGGCCACCCCGAACAGGATTCCGGTTGTGGTCGCCGAGAGTCCGACCGCGAGCCATGACACGAATTCGGGCTCGTTCGGCTTGCGGCGCGAGGTCAGCCAGGCTGCGCCGAACACCAGGATCGCCAGCGCCATTCCGCTGCACATTTGCAGTTTCCAGAACGGAAAATTGCTGATCGGCAGGCCAGGCGGATATTTCAGCGTGCGCGCTTCCGAATCGAACAGGCCCCAGGATCCGCCGACCGTGCCCTCGATCTCCCGCTTCCATCCCTCGTCATAGGCCTCGAACAGGTTGACGCGGAAATGCTCGCGCCGGGCAAGGTCGAGCACTTCCGAGACGACCCGCGCCTGATTGACGCGCGATGGCAGCGCGGATTCGCGCATCCGCCCTTCACTCGGCCAACCTATTTCTCCGATAAAGATCTCCTTGCCCGGAAAAACCGCCGCGATCTGCCGGCGCATCTCGTCGGCGTGAGCCGCGGCACGTTCCGCGGGGATTGGGATATTCTCCCAGTAGGGCAGGATATGAACCGTGACGAAATCGACGGCGTCGGAAAGTTCGCGATTGCTCAGCCAGAACTCCCAGACGTCGGCGTAGGTGACGGGGACGCTAACCTGCGCCTTGATCGAGCGGATCAGGTCACCGAGGTCGGACGCCGACATTTCCTTGCGCAGCAGAACCTCGTTGCCGACCACGAGAGCAATGATCGTGTCTGGATATTGCTTGGCGAGGCGTATCGCCGTTTCGACCTGCGTTGCATTCTTCTTTCGATCCCGATCGAGGAAAATGCCCTGAATGACTTTCAGCCCCGCCCTGGCTGCGAGCCCGGGAATCTGGTCGAGACCGAGATCGGTCGCATAGGTGCGGATGCAGTCGGATATCTTCGCGAGTTGCGCGAGATCTTCCGCGATCTGTTCCGGCGTGACCTGCGTCGCGGGAGCAAGTGATGTCTGATTGTTGCGGAACGGGGCGTAGGAGATGCACTGGACTTTATCGCTCGGATCGATCGGAGCGCGCACCAGGCTGACCGGGATGCCCAGCCACCACCACGCCGCGGCGATAGCCCCGAGGGATATCAGGAGAAGCAGCGGAGTGCGAAGTGAAACCAGGTCCGTCCTCCTTGCAGGAAGGATGTGCTGGGCAAAATGGGCGAGGCCGGCAAATTGAATGAGTATTCGTCTGTTGATGCTATAACACGCGTTCACGCAGTTGGAATGTTTTCTCGACGACCTACTTCGCGCCGGCGATCACGCCTTCGCGATTCCTGAGCACGCGATAATACGCCCACCACAGATGCGCGGCGGCGCCGCGCAGCGGACGCCACGGCTCGGCAAGCGGTGCCATCTGCTTCGGCGTCGGCCGCTCCTTCAGCCCGAGCCCGACCCTGACCGCTTCCTGGACGGCGAGGTCGCCCGCCGGCCACGCATCGCCATGGCCGAGGCAGAACAAGAGATAGACGTCGGCGGTCCACGGGCCGATCCCGGGCAGCGCGGTCAGCGTGTTGTGCGCCGCATCGGCCTCTTCGTTGGCGAGCACGTCGAGATTCAGCCGCTCCTCGGCGAGCTCGCGCGCGATATGCTTCAGCGTCTTGATCTTGGCTGCCGAGAGCCCGAGCCGGCCGAGCCGGTCGGCCCGCGCCTTGCGGATCGCATCATGGTGGAACGGGTCGAACGCCTGGCTCACGCGGCCCCAGATAGCGGCAGCACTCGCGGTCGACAGCTGCTGACCGCAGATGATCGCGGCAAGCCCCGCAAACCCCGGCTCGCGCTGCCGGATGGCCGGCATGCCGGTCAGTTCGAGGATCGGGCGCAGCCGGCGATCCTGGTCGACCAGTTTGTGGATGGCCTCGTCGAGGTCGGCCTGGGTTTCGAGATGGATCAGCATTGCGGGATCTGCATTCGGCTCGTCATGCGCGGGCTTGACCCGCGCATCCATCTCCTATCGTAACAGAGTCTTGTCCAGCCGCATGGTCCGGAAAAGTGGAAACCGGTTTTCGCTTGCGACAAACGCAATGCGTTTGCGCGAAGATCATGCCCAAACAAGGATCGCCGGGTCGGGCCCGGCAATGACCCGCGATCGAACGCCATGCCACCCGTTTTCCGTTTCGCCCCGAGTCCGAATGGCTACCTGCATCTCGGCCATGCCTATTCGGCGCTGCTCAACCACGACCTGGCGCGTGCCGCGGGCGGACGCTTCCTGCTGCGGATCGAGGACATCGACGCGACGCGCTGCCGGGTCGAATTCGAGCAGACGATCTACGAGGATCTGGCCTGGCTCGGCATCGCCTGGGAGACCCCGGTGCGGCGGCAGTCGGAGCATTTTGCCGCCTACCGCGCGGCGGTCGACCGCCTGTCGGCCGAGCGGCTGGTCTATCCGAGCTTCGAGAGCCGCGCCGAGATCGCGCGGCTGGTCGCGGAACGCGAGGCCGCTGGCGCGTGGCCGCGCGATCCGGACGGCGGGCCGCTCTATCCGGGAACGGCGAAATCCCTCTCGGCCGAGCAGCGCGACCGACTGATCGGGCAGGGCGCGCCGTTCGCGCTGCGGCTCGACATGGCGGCAGCATGCGCGCGCAGCGGCGGCCTGCGCTGGCAGGAAGCGGGTGAGGGTCCGGCCGGCGAGACCGGGGACGTGGCGGCCCGGCCGGAGGCTTGGGGCGACGTGATCCTGGCGCGCAAGGAGACCCCAACCAGTTACCATCTCTCGGTCGTGATCGACGACGCCCTGCAAGGCGTCACCGATGTGGTCAGGGGCGTTGACCTGTTCTGGTCAACCAGCGTGCATCGGCTGCTGCAGAAGCTGCTCGGCCTGCCCGTGCCGGCCTACCGGCACCATGCGCTGATCCGGGACGCCGCCGGCCAAAAGCTGTCGAAATCGACCCGGGCGACCGGACTGCGCGAGCTGCGGGCGGAGGGCGCTAGCCCGGCCGATATCCGCCGCCTGGTCGGCTTGCCATAGATCCGGCCGCATTTGATCGCGAAGCACGGTGGTTACCATCACAGGGCACCGCTGCGGCGAGCCGCAAACGGCGCCGTGACACCGGCCCGCCGGGCATGCCATGTTGTTATCAGGGGCGGGGATCACGGAGACCATGGCGTCAAAATCGCGCGTACGGCGCAGCAAGCGGCAATCCAAACGGATGCCGCCGAAGCCGAGCGCTGCCAAGACGCGCGCTACCAAGACGCGCGCCGTGAAGGCGGCGGCCAAGCCGGGCCGCAAGCGGGCTGCGCCGAAGGCCTCCCCGAAGGCCGGTCCCGGCCTGATCGAGACCGCGCTTGCTTCCTTTGCCCATGAGGTCCGGACTCCGTTGACCGGAATCCTGGCGATCAGCAACCTGCTCGCGACATCGGATCTCGGCGAGCGCGAGCGGCGCTGGGTCGATACCATCAAGGCCGGCGCCGAGCATCTGGCGAGCCTTGCGACCCTGTTCGTCGACGCTGCCCGGAGCGAGGGGCCGGGACTCGAGATCCGGCAGGATTTCTTCGACCTGCGCACGCTGGCGCGCCACGCCGGGGATTCGCTGGCCGGCCGTGCCGCAGCCAAGGGATTGCGGGCCTCGGTCGAGATCTCCGCGAAGCTGCCGGCGTTTGCGGTCGGCGATCCCGTCCGGCTGCGGGCGGCGCTGGAAAACCTGATCGACAACGCCGTCAAGTTCACCGAGCAGGGCAGCATCGAGCTGCATGTCGCGCCGGTGCGCGCGGCCAAGGGAGCGGTCAAGGGAGCGGCCAAGGGAAAGGCGGACGGCAGGATCGGCGTTGCCTTTGTGATCTCCGACAGCGGCATCGGCCTGACGCTATCGGAGGTCAAGCGCCTGTTCCGGCCGTTCTCGCAGGCCAATGTCTCGATCGCCGCGCGGTTCGGCGGCGCCGGGCTCGGCCTGTCCTCGGTCAAGCAGCTCGCGCGCGCCATGGGCGGCGACATCGTCGTGGCCCAGCGCAAGGGCGGCGGCACCGTCTTCACGCTCAACGTGGTGCTGGTTTCAGCCGCAGGACCGGCCGGCGCTGCGTCGAGCGAAGGCGCGGCGGTGCCGTCATCGCAGGGACTGCGGCTGCTCAGCGTCGAGGACAATCCGTTCGGCCGCGTCGTGCTCAACACGATCCTGACCGAACTCGGTCACCATGCCGAATTCATCGGTCAGGGTGAGGGGGCGCCCGATCGGCTCGGACAGGGGGCCTTCGATGCCGTGCTGATGGACATGGTGCTGCCCGGCATCGGCGGTGTCGAAGCTATCAAGCGCATCCGCGCGCTGCCGCCGCCGCACGGCCGCATCGTGATCGTCGGGATCTCCGGGCGTGCCGAGGACGAGGCCGCGGCGCGCGCCGCCGGCGCCGACGCCTTCCTGGTCAAACCTGTTTCTCCGCGGGCGCTCGCGACTGCTCTGCTTGAAGCGGCACGCCGTGCGGCAGCCGCGACTTGATGATCGCCGCGTTCAGCTCGCCGCCGAACACGAAGATCGCGGCGATGAAATACAGGAACACCAGTGCGATCACCACCGAGGCGAGCCCCGCATACATCGTGACGTAGTTGTTGGCGAAGCGCGCCAGATACATGCCGAAGCCGATGCCCGAGATCAGCGACGCCACTATGGTGAAGATGATGCCGGGCAGGATCTGCGTGAAGCCGCGGCGGCCCGCCGGCAGCCAGGCGTGCAGGATGAAGAGCGCGACGACCAGCGCCAGCACGGTGATGCCGTAACGGGCGGTGTTGAGCAGGCTCTCGTTCGATTCGACGAAGAACGGAATATAGCGCCGCGCCGCCTCGATGATCAGCGGCCCGAGCACGATCAGGAATGCCATCGCGAGCGAGGTGAACGCCGCGACCAGCGTGTAGCCGATCGATTCCAGCCGCAGCCAGTACCAGCGCCGCGGCTCGATCACGGCATAGGCGCGGTTCAGCGCCACCCGCAGCGCCTCGACGCCGTTGGAGGCGAAGTACACCGCGAGCACCGCGCCGATGGTCAGGATGCCGCCGCGGGTGTTGGTCAGCACGTCGTGGATCTGGCCGGACAAGGCCTCGGCGACCTGCTGTGGCCAGACCTGCAGCAACAGTCCGACGGCCTGGTCGGCAAGCTCCTTGGAGCCGAAGAAGCCGGCCACCGACGTCAGCACGATCAGGAACGGAAACAGCGCCATCAGGGTCGACAGCGCGATGTGGCTCGCGATCGCCCAGCCGTCGTCGGCGAGGAACGTGTAAAAGGCATCCATCACGACGTGGTAGACGTAACGAAGCTGCTTCACATTCCACCCGGCATTGTCGAAAACCGCTCGGTCCGAGGACGGACCCAGCATCTGATATTACGCAGTGAAAAGCCAGTTGGTTGCATGCGCCGCCTGTGTGGAAGTCCGCGTCCTGCGGTGTTATGTACCGCAGATGACATCTGTCCTCAGCACGATCATTCTTCCCGTTGCCGTCGGCGCCGTCGCGCTGGTGCTCCTGCTCGGCCTCGTCAACATGATGAAGGGCGGCTCGCCGAACACATCGCAGAAGCTGATGCGGCTGCGCGTGCTGCTGCAGTTCGTCGCCATCGTCATCGCGATGCTCGCGGTCTGGGCGATGGGGCGATAGACGCGATGCGCAAACCTTAGAGGATCACGGCCATGGTCGTACTCAATCGGATCTACACGCGCACCGGCGATGACGGCACCACCGCGCTCGGCTCCGGCGAACGGCGGCCGAAATACGATTTGCGGGTTGCAGCCTATGGCACCGTCGACGAGACCAATGCCGCGATCGGCGTGGTGCGGCTGCACCTGGCCGACAGTCCCGAGGTCGATGCGATGCTCGGCCGGATCCAGAACGATCTGTTCGATCTCGGCGCCGACCTTGCGGTGCCCGAGCGCGAGGGCAAGGCTGAGCGTCTGCGGGTGCTGGCGAGCCAGGTCGAGCGGCTCGAGCATGACATCGACAGCCTCAACGACCAGTTGGCGCCGCTGACCTCGTTCGTGCTTCCCGGCGGCACGCCGGCTTCTGCATATCTGCATCTCACCCGCACGATATGTCGCCGCGCGGAACGCATGATGGTGGAACTCGCAGCCCGGCCGGACGAGACGGTCAATGCCGCTGGCATCCAGTATATGAACCGACTGTCGGATTTCCTGTTCGTGGCCAGCCGCTTCCAGAATAATAAAGGGGCCGGTGACGTGTTGTGGGTGCCGGGCCAGAACCGCTAAACTGGTTCAAAATCGAGGGACGGTTTTTTGGCTTTGCCGCGTTGACCGGGGGGTACGGGACCTTTAGGTTCCGCGCCAGCCAACCGAAACCCATAAAATCAAAGCGAAAGAGGATCGATGAAGGTTCTTGTGCCGGTAAAGCGGGTCGTCGACTACAACGTCAAGGTCCGCGTCAAGAGTGACGGGACGGGCGTGGAGCTCGCCAACGTCAAGATGTCGATGAACCCGTTCGACGAAATTGCCGTCGAGGAAGCGCTGCGGCTGAAGGAAGCCGGCAAGGCGACCGAAGTGGTGGTGGTGTCGATCGGACCGGCGCAGGCTTCCGAGACCATTCGCACCGGGCTCGCGATGGGTGCCGACCGCGGCATCCTCGTCAAGGCCGAAGGTAATGTCGAGCCGCTCGCGGTTGCCAAGATCCTCAAGGCGGTGGTCGAGGCGGAGCAG
This sequence comes from Bradyrhizobium sp. USDA3010, assembly GCF_056429065.1. Lineage (NCBI taxonomy): Bacteria > Pseudomonadati > Pseudomonadota > Alphaproteobacteria > Hyphomicrobiales > Nitrobacteraceae > Bradyrhizobium > Bradyrhizobium sp. USDA3010. The sequence continues at coordinate 246,554 of NZ_JBWJZD010000001.1, read as the reverse complement.
CCCGGCCTCGTCATCCTCGGCAAGCAGGCGATTGACGACGATAGCAATCAGACTGGTCAGATGCTGGCCGCGCTGCTCGGCTGGTCGCAGGCGACCTTCGCCTCCAAGCTCGAGGTCGAAGGCTCCGACTTCAAGGTCACGCGCGAAGTCGACGGCGGCCTGCAGACCATCAAGCTCAAGGGCCCGGCGATCGTCACCACTGACCTGCGCCTCAACGAGCCACGCTATGCGTCGCTGCCCAACATCATGAAGGCGAAGAAGAAGCCGATCGACGACAAGAGCGCGTCGGATTACGGCGTCGATCTCACGCCGCGTCTGGAAGTGCTGAAGACCGCGGAACCGGCAGACCGCAAGGCGGGCGTCAAGGTCAAGGACGTCGCCGAACTCGTGAACAAGCTCAAGACCGAAGCCGGGGTTCTCTGATGACGACGCTGTTGATTGCTGAACACGACCACGAGACGCTGAAGGACTCGACCAACAAGGCGCTGACCGCGGCGAGCCAGCTCGGCGGCGACGTCCACGTGCTGGTTGCCGGTGGCGGCCAGGGCACCAAGGCGGCGGCGGAAGCGGCCGCCAAGCTTGCCGGCGTCACCAAGGTGCTGGTGGCCGAAGGCCCCGCCTATGAGCACGATCTTGCCGAGCCGCTGGCTGCGCTGATCGTCGCGCTGGCGCCGGGCTACGATGCGTTCGTCGCGCCCGCGACCTCGCGCTTCAAGAACGTGATGCCGCGCGTCGCAGCGCTGCTCGACGTCATGCAGGTCTCCGAGATCATCAAGGTCGTCGCGCCCGACACCTATGAGCGGCCGATCTATGCCGGCAACGCGATCCAGACCGTGAAGTCGAAGGACGCCAAGAAGGTGATCACGGTCCGCACCTCGACCTTCGCCGCGGCCGGCGAAGGCGGCAGCGCCGCGATCGAGAACGCCGCATCCGCCGCCGATCCGGGCCTGTCGACGTTCGTCGGCGAGGAAGTCGCCAAGAGCGACCGTCCGGAACTGACCTCGGCCAAGATCATCGTCTCGGGCGGCCGGGCCATGCAGAGCCGCGAGAACTTCGCCAAGTACATCGAGCCGCTCGCCGACAAGCTCGGCGCCGGCGTCGGCGCCTCGCGTGCCGCGGTCGATGCCGGCTATGCGCCGAACGACTGGCAGGTGGGCCAGACCGGCAAGGTGGTGGCCCCGGAACTCTATGTCGCGGTCGGCATCTCCGGCGCGATCCAGCATCTGGCCGGCATGAAGGACTCCAAGGTGATCGTCGCCATCAACAAGGATGAGGACGCACCGATCTTCCAGGTCGCCGATTACGGCCTGGTCGCCGACCTCTACCAGGCGGTTCCGGAGCTGACCGAAGCGCTCGGCAAGCTCGGAAAGTAAGCGACAAGACACCGGCCGGGTGGGTAAGCTGCGGCCGGTGTTACTATTCTTGGGGCGCAACTCTTGGGGCGCAACGATCCGGAAACGGTTTTCCGAAAGGATCGTGTCCGGCAGGGAAGATGGATCGGGTGCGATTACGTCGTAATCACATCATGGTCCCGGGAAGCGTTTTCCGGCGGATTGGGCAACCCGGAAGGCTTCACTTCGGGTATCGTTGGAATTGGGCAGGCGCGACATGCGCGCCGTTCCGGTGGATGACAAGATGACGGTGGCAATCAAAAAGGTCGGCGTGATCGGTTCGGGCCAGATGGGCAATGGTATTGCCCATGTGGCGGCGCTGGCCGGTTTCGACGTGGTGCTCAATGACGTCTCCGCGGACCGGCTGAAGTCGGCGCTGGCGACCATCAACGGCAATCTGACCCGCCAGGTCGCCAAGAAGGCGATCAGCGAGGGCGAGCGCAAGCAGGCGCTCGACCGCATCACCTCCGCCGAGGCGATCGATGCGCTGGCCGATTGCGATCTCGTGATCGAGACCGCGGTCGAAAAGGAAGAGACCAAGCGCAAGATTTTCCACGACGTCTGTGCGGTGCTGAAGCCGGAAGCGATCGTCGCGACCAACTCGTCGTCGATCTCGATCACACGGCTCGCGGCCTCGACCGACCGCCCGGAGAAATTCATCGGCATTCACTTCATGAATCCGGTGCCGGCGATGGAGTTGGTCGAGCTGATCCGCGGCATCGCCACCGACGACACGACCTTCGACACCGCCAAGGCGTTCGTCGCCAAGCTCGGCAAGCAGGTCGCGGTGTCGGAAGATTTCCCCGCCTTCATCGTCAACCGCATTCTGCTGCCGATGATCAACGAGGCGATCTACACGCTGTATGAGGGCGTCGGTAACGTCGAGGCGATCGATGCCGCGATGAAGCTCGGCGCGCACCATCCGATGGGCCCGCTCGAGCTCGCCGATTTCATCGGCCTCGACACCTGCCTGTCGATCATGCAGGTGCTGCACGAGGGGCTCGCCGATTCCAAGTACCGGCCGTGCCCGCTGCTGGTGAAATATGTCGAGGCCGGCTGGCTCGGACGCAAGAGCCAGCGCGGCTTCTATGACTACCGCGGCGACAAGCCGGTCCCGACGCGGTAATCCACGCGCTCTGGTCAGATATCAGCGTCCGCGCCGTGCAAGCGTCGCAGGCGCTGCGCACGCTCGGTGCGGCCTTTGCCGCAAAGGCGGCCTGACCTCGGAAGCATTGGCCGCTCCTCATTCTGTCACGCGGCATCCCGCGCGCTTGAGCATGTCGCGGATGATCAGCGGCGTGGCCGGTGTCTCGGTTGCCGCCGTGGCAGCCGCGCTTGCGATCGCGTCACGCGCCTGACGCGCGTCGAGTGTCAGCCGCCGCGCGCAGGGCGGCAGGCCGCGTGCGGCATCGAGCAGCCAGCCGACGGTTTCGCCGGTACCGGCCAGATAGGCCGTCAGCGTCTGTCGCGCGGTCGGATTGGTCGCGGCCTGGTCCAGCATGGCCCTGACTTGTGCGACCGAGATCTGCCCGCGCGATGTCGAGGGCTGCGCGTGAGCCGCGGTCGTCAATAGAAGGACGGCGCAGATGGCGTGAGCGGGACGGACGAGCATGACTTCATCTCCTGAGACAGGTTGACTTGCAGATATTAATTATCGTAAAACGATAATATCAGATCAGCAATCCCGAGGTCGAGCCATGTCCGCGTCCCTCTCGTCAGAGCTTTCCCCCACCCCGCGGCCGGGCCGCCTCGAACGCATCCGCGCGGTCAGCCGCGTGCTTGCCTACGCCTGCACTGGCATCTCGTTCGTGCTCGCGGTTGGCTTGCTGGCCTATTGGCTGGCGAGCCCGGATGAGGCGATCCTGCGCGATGCAGGGCTGACCAGCATTGCGTTCCATCCGATCGGCTGGCTCGTCCGCCTGATGGGTCTCGTGGTCTCGGCGTTGCCGCTCGCCTGTCTGATCTGGGGCTTGTCGCGCGTGCGCCGCGCTTTCACGTCGTTCGCGGCAGGCCGCTTCTTCACGGCGGCAAACGTCGCCGGGTTGCGTGACCTCGCGATCGCGATGCTGCTCTCGACCTTGCTGAAGCCGGTGATCGGCGCGTTGCTTTCAATCCTGCTGAGCTGGCAAACCTACGCGCAGGGCAAGTCCGTCGTCATCGTGCTCGGCTCCGACACGCTGCTGGCGCTGCTGTTCGCGGGTCTGGTTGCGGTGACGGCCTGGGTGATGGCCGAAGCCAATGCGATCGCCGACGAGCACGCGCAATTCGTCTGAGGCCTTTGCAATGCCGATCCGGGTCCGGCTCAACGTGATGCTCGCCGAGCGCAATGTGAAATCGAAGGAGCTCGCCGAATATGTCGGAATCACCGAGGCCAATCTGTCCTTGCTCAAGCAGGGCAAGGTGAAGGGCGTCAGGTTCGATACGCTGGAACGGATCTGCACCTATCTGAAGTGCCAGCCCGGCGACTTGCTGCGCCACGAAGAGGACGATGCGTCAGCCTGACGCGGCCATCCGTTACCCAAGCATTAACTTTCGCGCGCTACGCAAGAGCAAGTTTGGGAGTGCCGCGTATGGACATGATGAGCATGGTGTCGAGCATCTTGTCGATGCAGCAGGGCAATTTGCAGGGTCAGATCGCGACTCGCGTGACCAAGCAGAACCTCGACGCGGAAAAGTTCGCGGTTCAGACCCTGCTCGGTACGCCGTCGACTGCCAATCTCGGTCCCGGCGTCGGTGGCAACCTCGACGCCGTCGCCTGATCAGAACCCCGCCGCGGCCGGGGCTAGCGCCGCCTTCACCAGCTTGATCGCATCGTCGCTCGCCCATTCGGCGGGACCGGCGATATTGGCAATTTCGCAGCCCTTGCCGTCGACCAGCACCGAAGTCGGCATACCCAGCGCCTTGCCTATGTTCTTAAGGTCCTGAAAGACCTTGGCTTTCTGATCGCTGAAATAGCCGAGATTGGTCAGATTGGCTTCCTTCAGGAAGTTCTTCGGCTTGTCCGGATCGCGGGTGTCGATGTTGATCGCGACCACCTCGAAATCCTTGCCGCCGAGCTTGGTCTGCAGGCTGTCGAGGGCCGGCATTTCCTTGCGGCAGGGCACGCACCAGGTCGCCCACAAATTGACCAGCACGGTCTTGCCGCGCCAATCCGACAGTTTCTTCGGCTGGCCGTTGGCGTCCTCGAAGGTCAGGTCGGGAAGCCGCAAGGGGGTGGTCGCCATGGTCAGCGCGGCGACCTCGCCATGGGCGAGCGGGGCGATCTTCTTCGCCAGATTCACCGCGCTGTTGCAGGCGACGTCGCCGCCGGCGGGATGCCTGAGGCCGGAGACCCCGACATAGCCGATCACGGCCCCGGCCAGCACGGCGCCGATCACCAGCGGGATGCGCCATTTGGCAGTCGGCTTGGCGGTCGGTTCGGATGGGGTCGTCTCGGGCATATCGTTTGTCATCCTGGGTCAGATATGGCTATGCAGTGGCTAGGAATACGATCGGAACCGCCACGCTGTTTCGCCGCTCCGGCGATGAAACCGCAAGGCCTGAAATACGAATTCGTGAGCGAGATGTCATGAGCAACAAGATGTGGGGCGGCCGGTTCTCGGAGCGCCCCGACGCCATCATGGAGGAAATCAACGTCTCCATCGACGTCGACCGTCACCTTTATGCCCAGGACATTGCAGCGTCCAAGGCCCACGCCGCGATGCTCGCCGCGCAGGGCATCATCACCTCAGCTGATGCGAAAAATATCGGCAAAGGTCTAGACACGATTTTGTCAGAAATCGGCAAGGGCGATTTCGATTTCAAGCGTGCGCTCGAGGACATCCATATGAATGTCGAGTCGCGGCTGTCCGAATTGATCGGGCCCGCTGCGGGCCGGCTGCACACCGCGCGCTCGCGCAACGACCAGGTCGCGACCGATTTCCGGCTCTATGTCCGCGACACCATCGACGAGACAAATGCCGCGCTCGCCGCGTTCCAGCAGGCGCTGGTCACCCGCGCGCTGGAGCATGCCGGAACCGTGATGCCGGGCTTTACCCATCTGCAGACCGCGCAGCCCGTGACCTTCGGTCATCATCTCTTGGCCTATGTCGAGATGGCCGGCCGCGACCGCGGCCGCTTTATCGACGCGCGCAAGCGGCTGAACGAATCGCCGCTCGGCGCCGCCGCGCTCGCCGGCACCTCGTTTCCGATCGACCGCACTGCTACCGCCAGGGCGCTCGGCTTCGACCGGCCGATGGCCAATTCGCTCGACGCGGTGTCCGATCGCGATTTCGTGCTGGAAACGCTGTCGGCGGCCTCGATCTGCGCGGTGCACATGTCACGCTTTGCCGAGGAAATTGTGATCTGGACCTCGCCCTTGGTCGGTCTCGTCAAGCTCAGTGACAAGTTCACCACCGGCTCGTCGATCATGCCGCAGAAGCGCAACCCGGACGCGGCCGAGCTCGTGCGCGCCAAGACCGGCCGCGTGATCGGTGCGCTGACCGCGCTCCTGATCGTGATGAAGGGCCTGCCGCTCGCCTATCAAAAGGACATGCAGGAGGACAAGCAGGGCGCGATGGAGGCGTTCGAGGCGCTGTCGCTCGCGATCCGCGCCATGACCGGCATGGTCGAGGACCTGGTGCCGGACGAAGCCAAGATGAAGGCCGCGGCCGGCGAGGGCTATGCCACCGCGACCGACCTGGCCGACTGGCTGGTGCGCACCCTGAAGATGCCGTTCCGCGACGCCCACCACGTGACCGGGCGCATCGTCGGCCTGGCCTCGGCCCAAGGCGTGGCGCTGCACGAGCTGCCGCTCAAGGCCATGCAGGAGGTCGAGCCGAAGATTACGGCGGAGGCGCTGAGGGTGCTCAGCGTCGAATCCTCGGTCAAGAGCCGGACCTCGTTTGGCGGCACGGCGCCGAAGAATGTGATGGCGCAGGCCAAAGCCTGGGCCAAGCGGCTGGAAAAAGAGCGAAAATTGGGCTGATCCGGAAAATTTGGTCGTGATTTCTCAGGCCTCCGCCTCTCGCCAGAGCACGTCAATGTTTGTATGGTGCCGCCCGAATTGGGGAATTCGTCGTGATTAGCAAGAACCGCCTGACCCCCTCGGGATGGGCCATCATTGTGCTGAGCGCTGCAACGCTTGCGCTCGGCGGCTGCGGCCGCAAGGGACCGCTCGACCTGCCGCCGACCGCGAACGGCGCGCCGGCCACAGCACCGGGCGACACCGAGAGCGAGCGGGCGGCACAGCCCAGCGTGTTCAATCCGACCTATGGCTCGGATGCCGCGCCGGCCGCGTCGAAAGGCAATAAACGGTCTTTCGTCCTCGATCCGCTGCTCGGCAACTAGTATCTGGAGCATGATCCGGAAAAGTGGAAACCGGTTTTCCCTCGCGACAAACGCGGAACGCGTTTGCGCGGAGATCATGCTCGAACAATCAAGCCTGTCATGAACCATTTCGACTATCGCAACGGCGTGCTGCATGCCGAGGCGGTCAATCTCATCGAGCTGGCGGAGGCCGTCGGCACGCCGTTCTATTGCTATTCGACCGCGACGCTGGAGCGCCACTACCGCGTCTTCACCGAGGCCTTTGCCGGCGAGAAGGCGCTGGTCTGCTACGCGATGAAGGCCAACTCCAACCAGTCGGTGCTGCGCACGCTGGCCAAGCTCGGCGCCGGCGCCGACGTGGTGTCCGGCGGTGAGTTGAAGCGGGCACTCGCGGCCGGCATCCCGCCGTCGAAGATCCTGTTCTCCGGCGTCGGCAAGACCGAAGGCGAACTGCGCGCCGCGCTCGCCGCCGACATCCTCTGCATCAATATCGAGTCCGAGCCGGAGCTCGAGATGCTGTCGCGCCTTGCGGTCGAGATGAAGACGACCGCGCGCATCTCGGTGCGGGTCAATCCCGACGTCGATGCCGGCACCCACGCCAAGATATCGACCGGCAAGTCGGAGAACAAGTTCGGCATTCCGATCGCGCGCGCCCGCGAGGTCTATGCCCGCGCGGCGAAGCTGCCGGGCATCCAGGTCACCGGCACCGACGTGCATATCGGCAGCCAGATCACCGATCTCGGTCCGCTGGAGGCAGCGTTCCGGCTGCTCGCCGAATTCGTGCAGACGCTGCGCGCCGATGGCCATAACATCTCGCATATCGATTTCGGCGGCGGCCTCGGCATTCCCTACTACATGGATCGCGCCGCGCCGCCGGCGCCGGCCGCCTATGCCGCGATGGTCAAGCGCGTCACGCATAATCTCGGCTGCACGCTGATGTTCGAGCCCGGCCGCCTGATCGTCGGCAATGCCGGCATCCTCGTCAGCCGCGTGATCCATGTGAAGCCGGGCGATGCCAAGAACTTCGTGATCATCGATGCCGCGATGAACGACCTGATCCGGCCGACGCTGTATGAAGCGCATCACGATATCCTGCCGGTGCGCCAGCCCGCGCCGGGTACGCCGACCATGGTCGCCGACGTGGTCGGCCCGGTCTGCGAGACCGGCGACTATCTCGCGCTCGACCGTTCGCTGCCGCAGCCGAAGGCCGGCGATCTGCTGGCCGTCATGACCGCCGGCGCCTATGGCGCGGTGCAGGCCGGCACCTACAACACGCGGCCCTTGGTGCCGGAAGTGCTGGTCAAGGACGACCAGTACGCCGTGGTCCGCCCGCGCATCGACGTCGACGCGCTGATCGCGATGGACAAGCCCGCGCCGTGGCTGTGAGCCACCGATAGCCCCTCATGCTCGGTGTCGTCCCTGCGAAAGCAGGGGCCCATAACCACCGCTTGTTGTTGTTGCAGTTGGCTGGGGCCCCAGCCCCTCAAACCACAAGCGCCTGTGGTTATTGGTCCCGGGTCGCGCTTCGCTTGCTCGGGACGACAGCATTTATTTCGGCGACAGCGTCTACTTCGCGGCGTGACTGCCGCCCTTGCTACCACCCACGATCACGCCCGCGGCCTTCTCGATCGGCTTGATCGCCGCGGTGAAATCCGAGTCCGGTCCCTCCTCGCGGATGATGACTTCCCAGAGCCGGCCGACCGCTTCGGCAACTTCCATCGACAGCCCGAGCGAGCGCATCTCCTCGACCGCGAGCCGCACGTCCTTGACCATCAGGCCGGTGGCGAAACCGAAGTCGAAGCTGCGCGGCAGCACCGAACGCGGAAACTTGTCGCGGCTCGCGGTGTTCAGCCCCGAGCCCGCGTTGATGACGTCGATCATCACGGCCGGATCGAGCCCGGACTTCACGCCCATCACCACCGCTTCCGAAGTCGCGACCATCGCCGTCGCCGACAGGAAGTTGTTGGCGAGTTTCATGGTCTGGCCGGAGCCCGGCTTGGTGCCGATGAAGAACACCTTGCCGATGACGCCGAGCACGCCTTTCACCAGCTCGAAATCGGCGCGCGGGCCCGACACCATCACCGCCAGCGTGCCCTTCTCGGCGCCGGAGACGCCGCCGGAGACCGGGCTGTCGATCTGCACGATGTTCTTCTTGGCCAGCAGGTCGTGGATCTTCACCGCCATCTGCGAGCCGACGGTGGAGAGATCGATGAAGCGCTTGACGCGCTTGCCCTCGATCACGCCGCCAGCGCCGGTCGCAACCTCGAGCGAGGCCTGCAGCGAGGGCAGGCTCGCCATCACGGTCTCGACGCGGTCGGCGATATCTTGGGGCGATGTCGCAGCCGCGGCGCCGAGCGCAACAAGCCTGTCGCGTGCGTCCTTGCTTGTGTCGAACGCGGTGAGCTTGTGGCCAGCCTCGATCAGCCGGCGCGCCATCGGGAAGCCCATCTTCCCGAGGCCGATGAATCCGATTTCCATAGGTTGTTTCCTCTACGTCGTTATGTGCCGAGCCGCGCGCCCCACATTCGAGGTCGTCCCTGCTTTCGCCGGGACGACCATGCGAAGGCAGCAGCGCCTCACGCCTTGTTGTCGAGCTCGGCAAACACTTCGCGCGCGATGCGGAAGCTGTCGACGCCGGCGGGAATGCCGGCATAGATCGAGACCTGCATGAAGATCTCGCGGATCTCGTCGCGCGACACGCCGTTGGTCAGCGCGCCCTTGATGTGCGCCTTCAGCTCGTGCGGCCGGTTCAGGATCGAGATCATGGCGAGGTTGAGCATGCTGCGCGTCTTGCGCGGCAATTCCTCGCGGCCCCAGACCGCGCCCCAGCAATATTCCGTGACGAGTTCCTGGAACGGCTTGTTGAAGCTGTCCGAATTCTTCAGCGCATTGTTGACATAGGCCTCGCCGAGCACCGCCTTGCGGATCTCGAGCCCCTTGTCGTGCGTCTTTTGGTCCATGTCGTTTCCTCATGCGTAAGGCGTTGGTTCGGCCGGGACGTTACGGGGTCGAACCGCCGCAGTCACGCCTTCGTGTTATGCGTATTTCCCGGTGTGGGTTACGTCCCGGAACGGGTGCCTCAAAGCCGCCGCTGTGCTAGGGTGACCTGCCGGCTACCCCGGAGATGTTATTGAGCGGAGCCAACATCGACCCGTCTGAGAACCCGTCACGCGCCGCCCGCGACAGCGATGCGGACGCGCGGCTGAAGCTGACGCAACTGAAGCTGACCGAGGCTCTGCAGCGGGCGAAATTCGCGATTGCGTGGGAACGGGCGTGGCCGCATCTGGCGCGGTTCCTGACGGTCGCCGGTCTGTTCCTGGTCGCGTCCTGGGCCGGGCTGTGGCTGCTGCTGCCGTTTGCCGCACGCGTGGCCGGCGCCGCCCTGTTCGGCATTGCCGCGCTCGCGGCGCTGGCGCCGCTGCTGCGCTTCCGCTGGCCGAGCCGCGAGGAGGGCCTGAGCCGGCTCGACCGCGGTGCCGGCGTCCGCCATCGCCCCGCGACCACGCTCTCCGACACGCTCACCAACAAGGATCCGTTCGCGCTGGCGCTGTGGCAGGCGCAGCGCGAGCGCACACTGGCCTCGATCAAGCGCATCCGCGCCGGCCTGCCGCGGCCGCACCTCTCGCTGCACGACCCCTGGGCGCTGCGCGCGCTGGTCATCGTGATGCTGGTCGCGACCTATGTCGCCGCCGGAGACGAGCGCGGCCTGCGGGTCGCCTCCGCGTTCGACTGGAACGGCATCATGGCGCCGGCCAATGTCCGGGTCGACGCCTGGGTGACGCCGCCGAACTACACCGGCAAGCCGCCGATCATCCTGTCCAACGCCAACAAGGACGCCAACGCGGCGGACTCCACTCCGCTCGCGGTTCCGGCCGGCAGCACGCTCTTGGTGCGCTCCAGCGGCGGCACCATCGACGTCGTGGTCGGTGGCGGCGTCGCCGAGGTCGCGCCGCAGGGGCAGGCGCCCAAGGGCACCAATGAGCGGCATTTCAAGATCACCGGCGACGGCACCGCGCATGTCCGCGCCCCGGCCGGCCAGCCGCAGTGGAAGTTCACCGCGACGCCGGACCGCCCGCCGTCGATTGCGCTCGCCAAGGATCCGGAGCGGCAGGCGCGCGGCGCCTTGCAGATGTCGTACAGGCTCGAGGACGATTACGGCGTCACCGAAGCGCGCGCGCAGTTCGCGGCGCGGCCGACCGATGCGCCGAAGGACGCTGACGGCAAGAAGGATGCCGACGGCAAGGCGGCACAGCCGCGTCCGCTGTTCGAGCCGCCGCAATTCGCACTGGTGCTGCCGAATGCGCGCACTCGAAACGGCGTCGGTCAGACCGTCAAGGACCTCAGCGAGGACCCTTATGCCGGCGCCGACGTGACGCTGACGCTGACGGCGAAGGATGAGGCCGGCAATGAGGGCAAGAGCGAGCCGTTCAATATGCGGCTGCCCGAGCGGCTGTTCACCAAGCCCCTGGCGCGCGCGCTGATCGAGCAGCGCCGCATCCTCGCGCTCGATGCCAACCAGAACGGCCAGGTCTATGCCGCGCTCGACGCGCTGATGATCGCGCCGGAAATGTTCATGCCGGAAACCGGCTATTATCTCGGCCTCCACACCGTGAGCCGCCAGCTCGAGGCGGCGCGCACCGACGACCAGCTGCGCGAGGTCGTCGCCAGCCTGTGGGCGCTCGCCGTCACCATCGAGGACGGCAACATCAGTGACGTCGACAAGGCGCTGCGCGCGGCGCAGGACGCGCTCAAGCAGGCATTGGAGCGCGGCGCGAGCGACGAGGAGATCAAGAAGCTCACCGACAATCTGCGCGCGGCGCTGGACAATTTCCTGCGCCAGATGGTCGAGCAATTCCGCAACAATCCGCAGCAGCTCGCGCGCCCGCTCGATCCCAATGCCAAGGTGCTGAGCCAGCAGGATCTCAAGAACATGCTCGATCGCATGGAGCGGCTGTCGCGCTCCGGCGACAAGGATGCGGCGCGGCAGTTGCTGGAACAGATGCAGCAGATGCTGGAAAACCTGCAGATGGCGCAGCCCAACCAGGGCGACGACGACATGCAGCAGTCGCTCAACGAGCTCGGCGACATGATCCGCAAGCAACAGCAGTTGCGCGACAAGACCTTCAAGCAGGGCCAGGATTCCCGCCGCGACCGCATGCGCGGCAAGCAGGGCGACCAGTCGATGGGCGACCTGCAGCAGGATCAGCAGGCGCTGCGCGACCGGCTGAAGAAGCTGCAGGAAGAGCTCGCCAAGCGCGGCATGGGTCCGGAGCAGCGCGGCCAGAAGGGCCAGAAGGGGCAAGGCCAGAAGGGCGATCAGGCGCAGCAGGGCGACCAGGGCGGCGATCAGGGTGATGACGACGGCGACGGGCTCGACCAGGCGGACTCCGCGATGGGCGATGCCTCCGGGCGGCTCGGCGAGGGCAATGCCGACGGTGCGGTCGATTCGCAGGGCCGCGCGCTGGATGCGCTGCGCAAGGGCGCCCAGAGCCTCGCCGATGCGATGCAGCAGGGCGATGGCGACCAGCCCGGCGACGGCCCCGGCAACCGCGCCGGCCGCCAGCAGAGCGGCGGCAACCAGACCGATCCGCTCGGCCGTCCGCTGCACGGCCGCGAATTCGGCGACGACTACACCGTGAAGATCCCCGGCGAGATCGACGTCCAGCGCGTCCGCCGCATCCTCGAAGAGCTGCGCCGCCGCCTCGCCGATCCGTCACGGCCGCAGATCGAGCTCGACTACATCGAGCGGCTGCTGAAGGATTATTGAGGTCCGCGCAGCGGTCACAATTGTCGTCATCCGCGAGGCGGATGACCCGGTACCCCAGAGGCATCACGGGATAAATCCAAAAGCCGCAGCGTGCTGGATGCGTCCACGCGGGCATGACGAGGATGTGTGCGACGGCGACCAGCACGGTCGTGAAGCGGCAGATGTACGTCGGCTTCTTAAGCTAGGCAGAGGCCTCTTCGTCGATCATAGCACTGCCGGTCCGACTCTTAAGCGGCATCGGTCGCGTGCTTGGGTTTTGAAGTTGTGCACGAGCCCCGCAGCAACTGCTGACGCTGAGCCAGATGTGCCGAGGCGTGGTTCGCCGGAACGACTATTGCGATGCGGGAAAATCCACCTGCCGTGCTTTTCACTAAAAGGTGATTGAATAACTCGTCAAAACCTGTTTACTTGGTTCCCTATTGCATAATCGCGGGCCGCGCTCACGCCAATCGATTCGCAGACCGCGGTGAATTTTGACGAAAGTGTTTTCTTGGTTTGCTTGCCCTCGCGGGATTTGCCGCGGATAGGAGGAGCATGCAGCAACAGCAGCAGTGCATCATGCAATTATCGGAGCTGCTTTTCTCAAGCGGCGCTTCGAGCAACGTCAGCCGGCTGAACGAGGGTTAGCAACAGCTCTCACGCGGCCGCGTTTCGCTTTGGTCAAGTCTTCTGATTGCCAACACTGACGGCTCCCCGCGGCGGCGCACGCCCGGAGAGCGACGCGGCGTGCGGAATCGCGCGGCGCAATAGCTGAATCTTTCTCAAATTTTCCGAGGAGCACGCTATGTCACTCACCATCACCGGCAAAGTCATTGAGGACGAGAATCTAGGAATCGGCACGCTCGCGATCGATAGCAACGATGCAACCGATCCCGACAACAACGTCACGCTCTCCGGTTCGCCCACTTCTTTCAACAGCAATTTTTCGACCACGGATGGGGGCATCGGACAACGGCTCAACGCCCTGAACATCTATCCCACCTTGACGAACACGATCGGGATCGCCGAGAACGCGATCGTCACTAGCACCGACATGAATTTGATCTTCAGCAACAGCACCGGTGGGACGCTAAGTGCCGTCCCGACTAACTTCGATGCCCTCGATGGCAACGAGATCTTCCTCTATTCCGATTCGAGCAATCCCGACATCGTGCTTGGCCTCGAGGGGACTGGCACGACTGCGAACCCCAGCGGCAAAGTCGCCTTCGCGCTGCTTCTGCAGCCGACGACCGGCGGCGCGACGATCTGGGTCGTGCAGTACGAGGCGCTCTTCAACACGAATCCGGCCGCAGGCGAGGACGCCAACACCCTCGATCTCTCCAATCTGGTCTACGTCAGCGGCTCGTCCACCTCCACTTCGTCGTTCAGCATCGGCACCAAGCAGCCCGGACAGAACTACTGGTTGCCGTTCGCCAACAGCACCGGCACCCAGACTGTCCTCGTGACCGGGCTCGACGCGAGCACGTCCAATCCCGACACCGTCAATACCAGTTCGGTCGGCGACGGCAGCGACAGTCAGGCGATCACCCCCGGCCAGGCGCTGCGCTTCGATTTCGTCTCGAGCTTCACGGGCGGCTCGACCAAGGACAAGACCTTCCTCACCGACGGTTCGCTGAATACCCTCGTCTATACCGAAGGAACGGGAGCGACCTTCGACATCAGCCAGGTGACCCCCACGCACAGCCTGGTCAACGTGAAGATTATCGCCCAGAACGAGTCCAGCACCACGTTCGGCGCCACGCAGACCAACATTTCCACAAACACGGTCGCGCTCGGAGACATCAAGGTCTGGACCGGCGGTATTGGCGGGACCCTGCTCGCCGACTCTGCGCGGACGACCGGTAACAACGGCATCACCTTCGGCGGCAGCACAAGCGCTCCCGACGGCACCGTCAATGGCCTTACAGCGGGAGAAACCATCCAGTTCACCTCCCTGAGCAGCGCGCAGTTTGACCAGTTCGTGGTCAAGAACATCAACCCTCCGGGCAATACACCGGGATTCGATATTCTCAACGTCACGGAAACACAGACGCAGACGAACACCGACCACACGGAAGTCGGCTCGCACATCATCTTCGAGGACAGCGTGCCGACCGCGAGCGGCAAGACCGTGACGGGGACCGTCGACGAAGACCAGTTGTCGACCAATCTCCTTCCAGACAAGGACGGCAGCGCGACGGCCAACGGCTCGGTGTCGACCCTGTTCAATCCGGGTGTCGACACGCCGCTCTCCTATAAGCTGTCGAGCGATTTCTCCAGCCTGACCAGCCAAAACCTCGTCTCCGGCGGAACGGCGCTCGCCTACAGCGTCTCGATCGACGGTGGCACGCTGACCGCGACCGCGGGCTCGGGCGGCGCGACAGTGTTCACGCTGACATTGGATACAAGCGGAAACTGGACATTCACGCTCTCGGCGCCAGTCGATCAAGCGTCCGGCGCGAACGACGCGAGCCAGACCTCGATCGACTTCGGCGCGCTAGTTCTGGCGACCGACGCCGACGGCAATTTCGCTGCCGGCGATACCGCCACTGCCGGTGCCGGAGCGCTGACGGTGACGGTTATCGACGACGTGCCGGCGAACTTCAACCCGGAGGCGATCGTAAGCGCGGATAACGTGCAAGATGCTGCCGGCTCGACCTTCACCGGGAACCTGGTCAACACGGATGCGGCCGATGGAACCATCGATCCCAATTCGACACTCACCTTCGAGCACCACAGCGGTGCTGATGGCTTTGGCGCCGCATTCTTCACCGGCACGAACGGCTCGAAGCTCACGGGCAAGCTCGACGGAGGCTCGTCCCAGACCCTGCAAGCGAACGGGAGCGACATCTACCTGTTCGGGTTCGGCACGGGTACGCTGACGGCGACCACCGACCCGAACGGAACCAACGCGGCGGACGACGTGTTCACGATCACGCTCGATCCGGCGAACGGCCAATATAGCTTCCATATGCTCCAGCCGATCGGCAACGGCTCGAGTTTCACGTTCAGCGACTTCGCCGACGTACCGGCCGGCGACTACGCGTGGTTCTCACTGCCCTTCAATCCGACGACGAAGGAGCCCGTCAGCCCGGGCAAGTCGGTGGTCTTCACCGGGCTGAGCCCCGGCGTCGACACCGTCAACCCCAGCAACATCGGCGTCGGCACCGACAAGCAGGCGGTGGCCCCGGGTAAAGCCATCCGCATCGACTTCGTCGACAACGTCCACTCGATCACCAGCACGACCGACCTGAAGTCGCTCAGTACCCTTGGCTATCTTGATCACTACGAGGTCAACAACAGCGGCTTCACGCTCTCGCAGGTCAATCCGAATGGAAAGGCCGTCGACATCCGTCTCGACGCCTACGAGATGCCGGAAGCGACGTCGCTCTCCCCCGGCGGGGCGTTCCCGGCCGACTCGAGCGGCACGCATGAGGCGATCACCGAGGTCAAGATCGTGACCGAGGACGCTAGCGGCAATATCACTGGCACGCTTGCGGACTTCACGGCAGACGGGACGAAGACGTTCACCGGTGGCGGCGTCAGCCAAACCGTGACAGCGGACTTCGCACCAACAGGCGACAGTAATGGCGTGGACCTGCAAGGCCTTAAATTGGCCCCCGGAGAGTTCGTTCTGGTGAGCACGGCGACCGGGTTCGATCGCTTGCTGGCGACCAATATCGGCAGTGTCTACAGCAACAAGAACTCGTTCGACATGGGCGCGGTGTCGGTCTCGACCTTCAACGTCGGTCAACCCGTCAGCATGTCCTTCAACCTGGCGCTGCAGGATTTTGATGCGTCCAATAGCGCAATGGGAGGGACCGGCAATCTCACGGAAGTGGGGACAGGCACGCTCAACATCAACCTGACCGCGCCGACGCACGCGTGATGGCATCCGGACGAGCGCAATACGTCAGCAATCCCGGGGCGGGCGAGGAGCCCGGCCCGGGCCTGGCGCGGGACTGAACCGTGCGGAGCGCGAGATGAGCGACGTCACGGCGCAAATCGCGGAATCCGTCGTGGTCGGGCCGGCGCCGGCCGAGCCGCCCACGATCGAGCCGTCGTCCACGCCGTTCACGCCGATGGACTCCGGGCTCGCCGGGCTCGCCGTGGTCGCGGGGTACTACCGGATCGCAGCCGACCCGGCGCAATTGCGCCATCAACTCGCGCTGACCGGAAGGTTTGCAGGGGCGAACGACATCATCCGCGGCGCCAATCAACTGGAACTGCGCTCGCGCGTCCTGCGCGGCGTCACCGCCAAACGCCTTGCGAGCATACCCTATCCCGCGCTGATCGGTCTCAAGGACGGCACCTTCAGCGTGCTGGCGGCCTCACCTACAACGGGATTCGCGCGGCTGCTCGATCCGATCGCCCGCATTGCGCGGGAGCTGCCGATCGATGAGATCGTGGCGCTGTCATCGGGTGAGGTGGTGCTGATCACGCGCCGCCTGGGCGGGGCCGGAACAAGCCCGACGACATTCGGATTCCGCTGGTTTCTGCCGTCGATCCTGCGCTACCGGCGGCCCCTTGCCCAGGTCGCGGTCGCATCGCTTTTCGTGCAGCTGTTCGCACTCGTCACGCCGATTTTTTTCCAGCTCGTCGTCGACAAGGTGCTGGTGCACAAGGGCCTCTCAACGCTGACCGTCCTGATCGTCGGCATGTTGACGCTCGGACTGTTCGAATCGGTCCTGCAATTCCTGCGCGCCTATACACTGAGTCACACCACCAACCGGATCGACGTGGAGCTCGGCCGGCGTCTGTTCCACCACCTCTTTCGCCTGCCGCTGGCCTATTTCGAGACGCGAGCGGCCGGCCAGACCGTCGCGCGCGTGCGCGAGCTCGAGACGATCCGCAGCTTCCTGACCGGACAAGGACTGACTTCGCTGCTCGATCTCGTCTTTACCCTCGTCTTCTTCGTGGTGATGTTCATCTACTCGACCAGGCTGACGCTGGTCGTGCTCGGCACGATCCCCGTCTATCTTCTGATCGCGGTGCTGATCCGCCCGGTTCTGCGCGAACAGATCAACGAGAAGTTCAACCGTGGCGCGCGATCGCAGCAGTTTCTCGTCGAGTCGATCGTCGGGGCGCCGACGTTGAAGGCGGCGAGCGTCGAGCCGATGATGCAAGCACAGTGGGAGGAGCGGCTGGCGTCTTATGTCCGCACCTCGTTCGACGCCGGCGTCACCGGCACGCTCGGCCAGAATCTCGTGCAGTATGTGAGCAAAGCAACGACGGCGCTCATTCTGCTGTTCGGCGCGCAGGCGGTGATCGAGGGTGCAATGACCGTCGGCGAGCTGATCGCGTTCAACATGATCGCCTCCCAGGTCGTGGCACCGATTCTGCGTCTCGCGCAGCTCTGGCAGGACTTCCAGCAGGTCCAGGTTTCGGTGGCGCGGCTCGGCGACATCCTGAATACGCCGCCGGAACCCACGCCGCAGAACCTGTTGACCCTGCCGCCGCCGAGGGGCGCGATCGAACTGCGCGGCGTGTCGTTGCGCTACCGGGCAGATGCGGCCGAAGCGCTGCGCAACGTCACCCTGTCGATCGCCTCCGGCGAAGTCATCGGGTTCGTCGGGGCGTCGGGCTCGGGCAAGTCGACCCTCGTCAAGCTGGTGCAGAGGCTTTACGCGCCGCAGGCAGGCCAGGTGATGCTTGACGGGGTCGACATCGCGCAGCTCGATCCAGGCTGGCTTCGCCGCCAGATCGGCGTGGTGCTGCAGGAGAACATCCTGTTCAACCGGTCGATCCACGAGAACATCGCGCTCGGCGATCCCGCCGCACCCCGGGCATGGGTGATCCAGGCGGCGAGGCTCGCCGGCGCCGACGAGTTCATCGCGCAGATGCCGCAGGGCTATGACACGGTCATCGAGGAGCGCGGCGCCAATCTCTCCGGCGGCCAGCGCCAGCGCATCGCCATCGCCCGCGCGCTCGCCACCAATCCGCGCATCCTCATTCTCGACGAGGCGACCTCGTCGCTGGATTACGAAAGCGAGCGCATCATCCAGGAGAACATGCGTGCGATCGTGCGCGGCCGCACGGTGCTGATCATCGCCCATCGGCTGGCGGCGGTGCGCCCGTGCACGCGCATTGTCGGAATGGACAAGGGGGAGATCGTCGAGATCGGAACTCACGAGGAACTGCTGGCGCGTCCGGGCGGTCTCTACGCACGGCTCTGGGCGTTGCAGTCGGACCAGGCGAGGGCGCGGGCATGAACCAAAGAGCTGCGCCGCCCGCGCCGGCGCCCCGTCAGCCGGTTCCTTCGCCCGCCGCGATCGTCAGCGGCCGTGACCGCGAATTTCTGCCGGCCGCGATCGAGATCCTGGAGACTCCGGCGCCGCCCCTGCCCGTCGTGACGATGCTGACGATCTGCCTGTTCTTCGCGGTCGCACTTGCCTGGTCGTTCTACGGGCGACTCGACGTGCATGCGGTGGCGCCCGGCAAAATCGACACGGCCGGACGCGCCAAAGTGATCCAGCCGCTCGACCCCGGCAAGATCGCCGCCCTCCACGTCGAGAATGGCCAGCGCGTCAGGGCGGGCGAATTGCTGCTCGAACTCGATCCCGCGGAAGCGGCCGCGGAGGAAAATGCCCAGCGCGATGCGCTCGATGCCAATCTCGCCGAAATCGCCCGCCGGCGTTTCGCCACCGCGGTTGTGCGCGCCGTGCTCGACGGTCCGGCGAAATCAAGGGAAGCGGGCGCGCGGGAAGCCGTTATCGCGGAACTCGAGCAAGCCGCCGCGGACCCGGCGCCGCGCATCGTCTGGGGCGCCGACCTCCCCGAGGCGATCCGCTTGCGCGAGACCGCGGTGTTGACGGCCGACGTCAACCACCTCATCGGCGCCTTGCAAAGCATCGACAAGCAGATGGCCCAGAAGGAGGCGACGCGCCAGCGCCTGGACATGAGGATCGCCTATCAGGACAAACTGATCCAGACGCTGACCGACCTCCTCGGCGTGCGCCAGGCCTCGTTCGATCTCAAGGTCGGGACCAAGATCAATCTGTACGACGCCAGGGGGGAGCTGGAGAAGTCGCAATCGTCGCGAGCCTCCGACCAGGGCGAGCTGATCGAAACCGAGGCTGCGCTGATCGAGCTCGCGAGCGAGAAGATCAAGACGCTGTCGCAATTCGCCGCTGACAATGGAAACAAGCAGGCGGACGCCGAGCGCAAGGCGGATGGAGCCAAACAGGCGCAGGTCAAGGCGTCGGTGCGTCTGGCGCGTACCAGGCTCCATTCGCCGGTGGACGGCGTCGCGCAGCAGATGGCAGTGACCACCGTCGGTCAAGTCGTCACCACCGGGCAGCAGCTGCTGGTCGTGGCGCCGGCCGAAGGAGCGCTGCAAATCGAGGCGCTGGTCGCCAATCTCGACATCGGCTTCATCAAGCCCGGTCAGACTGCGGCGATCAAGGTCGATGCCTTCCCCTTCACCCGTTTCGGCGTTCTGCACGGAACGGTCATGCGCATCGCGTCCGAGGCGGTCGAGGAACAGGAGGCCAAGCGCGGTCTCGCCAACGCGCCCGCCACCGCCAATACGTCCGGCGCCCAGCCTGCCAGCCAGGCCGGACAGTCCCCGAGCTTCGTCTTTCCGGTTACCATCGCGCTCGAAGATCAGGCGATCAATGTCGACGGCACGATGATCGGTCTGACTCCGGGCATGACCGTGACCGTGGAAATCAAGACCGACAGCCGCCGCGTAATCGACTACCTGCTCTCGCCGCTTGCCAAGGTTGCATCCGAGGCGTTGAAGGAGCGATAGCAGTCGCGTGCCGCGTTTGCTCGACCGACGCACCGGACGTTCGGCGTTCGAGGATCGGGCCTTCCCGCAGCCCATCGGGACTTCATGACTACCCGCCCTAGCTCGCCTTCCGCGCCGCCAGCGCATCCGCGACCGCAGTGCGGATATCGGCCACCGAGAACGGCTTGGTGACCACGTCGTGCACGATCGCCTCGAGGCCTGAGGCGCGTTCGCGCTGATGGGCGAAGCCGGTCATCAGCAGGATCTTCAGATCGGGGAAATCGCGGGCCGCGGTCAGCGCCAGCGCGATGCCATCCATGATGGGCATCTGGATGTCGGTCAGCAGCAGGTCGAACGCGCCTTCATCGCGCGTCAGCATCTCCAGCGCCTCGGCGCCGTCCTGCGCGGTCACGGTCTCGTGGCCGTCCATGGCGATGGCGCGCGCGACCAGCGAGCGCATCGAGTCTTCGTCGTCGGCGATCAGAACACGCGTCATGGTGATGGTCGGTTTCCGAAAGTGGTGGCCGCTAGCCTCAGGCGCGGCCGCCGGTGAGATCATGCTTGTTGAAGAAGCGTACGTCGATATTGCGGCCTTCGGGCGGCGGCGAGGCGAGGCGCGACTTGAAGAAGGCGCGCTCGCCGGGATTGAGCACCGGCTGCTCCAGCACCGCGTTCCAGGCATAGATTTCGGCGCCCTGCGCGTCGCGCACCGAGAAGCGCAGCCGCGGCAATTCGACCGGCTTCCGGGTCTGGCCGACGATCATGCCTTCGATCACCAGCACCGGCTTGCCGTCCACGGTCTCGTTGGTGATCTTGAGGTCCTTGAAGGCGAGGCCGCGCAAATTCACGTCGAGCCCGACCATCTTGTAGAACAGCGCGGTCTGCGGCAGCAGCCGCACCACGTCGTTGCGCCAGACGAACAGCGCAATGATCAGCGCGCCCATCGCGGCGCAGGTGGTCGGCAGGGCGCCGATCATGGGCATGAAGGGAATGCGGGGCAGCGAGGGCAGGCGGAACAGGCGGGGAAGCCGCGGCAGGCGGAAGCGGCGCTTTCCGGCGTCCTGGGTGCCGGCATGGGCGGCGGCATCCGCCTCGGCCACCGCCGGCCATTCCGTGGCGGCGTCCCCGTCGGCGGGTAAATCGGCCGAAATCGAGGGGCTGTCGACCATCGGGGTCGTGTCAGCCTCCTCGCGGCCCATCGCCTCCCATTCGGCGGCGAGATTGGAGCCGGCGGCCTCGTAGGCCAAACCGGGTGCGGTCGCCCCGATCGCGTCCTCCGGTCGGGCCAGCCAGACCTCGCGGCAGCGGGAACAACGGACCGTGCGTCCGGCCTCGCCCAGGGTGGCCGGATTGATGGCGTAAGATGTTGTACAATGCGGGCAAACGATATGCATATGGAGCCGAATCTCCACCGTGTGGTATGCCCGGATGCTACCGAGCGACCGTTAACGAATCGGAAACCATAACCGACGCACAAGCTTTCTGTGCGGTTCGCGGCCGCTCGGCGGATGTTCGGGCCGCGAAAGCGTTTTCGAGCGAAGTGGGTACCGGTTCGCGTGAAGAAAACGCGTCCAAACAAGAATCCAGAGCCCCGTTCCGATTTCATCGGAACCGAAAAGGCTCTGGAGTTGGGTATTGGGCCACAGGCCCTCTCGAACGGAGCTAGCGCATTGGTTCGGTTCGAAAATGTCGGTCTGCGCTACGGGCTCGGCCCGGAGATTTTGCGCGACCTCTCCTTCATGATCCCGGCGCATTCGTTCCAGTTCCTCACCGGGCCGTCGGGCGCGGGCAAGACCTCGCTGCTGCGGCTGTTGTTCCTGTCGCTGCGGCCGACCCGCGGGCTGGTCAATTTGTTCGGCAAGGACGTCTCCCTGCTGAGCAAGGACCAGGTCGCCGACCTGCGCAAGCGGATCGGCATCGTGCTGCAGGATTTTCGCCTGCTCGACCATATGACGACCTATGAGAACGTCGCGCTGCCGTTCCGCGTGATGGGCCGCGAGGAATCGACCTATCGCCGCGAGGTGATCGACCTCTTGAAATGGGTCGGCCTCGGCGAGCGCATGGATGCGCTGCCGCCGATCCTGTCGGGCGGCGAGAAGCAGCGCGCGGCGATCGCGCGCGCGGTGATCTCGCGGCCGCAATTGCTGCTGGCGGACGAGCCGACCGGCAGCGTCGACCCGACCCTCGGGCGCCGCCTGTTGCGGCTGTTCATCGAGCTCAACAAATCGGGTACCGCCGTTATCATCGCGACCCACGACATCACATTGATGGATCAATACGAGGCGCGGCGGCTGGTGCTGCATCAGGGACGGCTGCACATCTATGAGTAGGAGCGGCGACGAGAAAGTGTCGTTGGTCGATCTCGGGCGCGAGCGCCCGCAGGTCCCGGCCACCGCGCGCAACATGTCGCCGATCGTGCCGCGCGCCTCGATCTCGGGCCGCGCGCTGGTCGCGGTGGTCGCGATCATGACCTTCCTCGCCTCGCTGACGACGGGCACCGTGCTCCTGGTCAGCGCATCCGCGGCCGAATGGCAGTCGGAGGTGTCAAGCGAGATCACCATCCAGGTGCGCCCCGCGCCGGGCCGCGACCTCGATCGCGACGCGCAGGCCGCCGTGGAGGCGATGCGGTCGCGGTCCGGCATTCTCGAGGTGCGTCCGTTCAGCAAGGAGGAATCCGCCAAGCTGCTGGAGCCGTGGCTCGGCAGCGGGCTTTCGATCGACGAACTGCCGGTGCCGCGCGTGATCGTGGCGCGGGTGCAGCCCGGCACCACGCTCGATCTCGCCGCGTTGCGCGCGCGGGTGACGCAGGTGGCGCCGACCGCAAGTGTCGACGATCATCGCGCCTGGATCGAGCGCATGCGCTCGATGACCGGCGCCACGGTGTTTGCCGGCGTCGGCATCCTGATCCTCGTGATCATCGCCACCATCATCTCGGTGTCGTTCGCGACCCGCGGCGCGATGGCCGCCAACCGTCCGATCGTCGAGGTGCTGCATTTCGTCGGCGCCGGCGACAGCTTCATCGCCAACCGCTTCCTGCGGCATTTCCTCCGGCTCGGTCTCGAGGGCGGGCTGATCGGCGGCGGCGCGGCCATGCTGGCGTTCGGCTTCTCCGAGTCGATCGCCAACTGGTTCTCCGGCACGCCGGTGGGCGACCAGTTCGCGGCGCTGCTCGGCACGTTCTCGCTGCGTCCGTCGGGCTACCTCGTCCTGGCGTTGCAGGCGGTGCTGATCGCGGCGATCACCGCTTGGGCGTCGCGGCGCACCCTGTTTGCCACGCTCGACGACATCGACTGACGGCCCGCGGCGTCGCAATCATGGGGCCGGTTTCGTGATCGCGGGTCGTCGCCAGAGTGTGATTTCGCGCGCATCCGCACGGCCCTGGCCGGGCAAAACCGGTTTCCACTTTTCCGGATCATGCTCTAAAATCCCCGGGGGGAAGGATATCAGCATCACATGAGTTTGCAGCCCGACGATACGTCGCCGAAAGGCCATGCCGCGCAGCCGCGCGGCTGGCTGCGCGTCGTCATCGTCGTGCCGCTGGCGCTCGCCTTCGTTGCCGCCGCGGTCGGCTTCATCGGCTTCCTGTCGCAATTGCGCGGCGTCGAGACCGATCCGCCGCACAATGCCGACGGCATCGTGGTGCTGACCGGCGGCTCGTCGCGGGTGTCCGACGCCATGGAGCTGTTGGCGGCGGGCTACGGCAAGCGCCTGCTGATTTCCGGCGTGCATCCGACCAATGACGCCAACGACATTTCGCGCTCGGTTCCGGACAGCCAGGGGCTGATGCGGTGCTGCGTCGATCTCGACCGTTCGGCGGTGAACACCCGCAGCAATGCGGCGGAGACGCGGCGCTGGGCGCACGAGCGCGGCTTCAAGTCGCTGATCGTGGTGACCTCGAACTACCACATGCCGCGCGCGATCGTGGAACTGTCACACGCGATGCCGGATATCACGCTGATCCCGTTCGCGGTCGTCGGCGACAAATGGCGCGACGAGCCGTGGTGGACGAGTGGCGGAACGTTTCGTCTCTTGCTATCGGAATACGCCAAATATGTCGCCGCGGAGATGCGGGTGCGGCTGGCCGACATCGGCCTCGACCTGACCTCCGATCTCGCCGAGCCGGCAGCCGTGCCACGCCGCCCGGCGACGGCGCAGGCGAATAGGGACTAGGCATGATCCGGAAAGGTGCGGAGCGATTTTCCTTCGCGACAGACGCGGAACGCGTTTGCGTGGAGATCATGCTCAAACAAGGACTGAAATGATTTTCCTGCGCTCGCTGATCTTCAACGTGCTGTTCTACCTGGTGCTGGTGCTGCTCTGCATCGTCGCGCTGCCGGCGCTGCTGCTGCCGCGCGGCGCGATGATGGCGATCGAGGCCGCGTGGGCCAACGCCAGCCTGTTCCTGATGCGCGTGATCTGCAACATCAGGATCGAGTTCCGCGGCGTCGAGAAGATTCCAAGCGGGCCGCTCATCGTCGCCTCCAAGCACCAGTCGTTCTGGGAGACGTTTGCGCTGGTGCGCTTCTTCGAGCATCCGCTGTTCATCCTCAAGCGCGAGCTGATGATGATCCCGGTGTTCGGCTTGTACCTGAAGAAGGTCGGCATGATCTCGGTCGAGCGCGGCGGCGGCCCGCGCTCGCTAGTCAAGACGCTGAAGCGTGCGGCGGCCGAAGTGAAGCTCGGCCGGCAACTCGTGATCTTCCCGGAAGGCACCCGCACCGCGCCCGGCGCTGCGCCGAACTACAAGGCCGGCGTCGCGCAGATCTATGCCGAGAGCGGCGTGCCGTGCCTGCCGGTCGCGCTCAATTCCGGGCTGTTCTGGCCGCGCCGCACCTTCATGCGCTATCCCGGAACGCTGGTGGTCGAATTCCTCGATCCATTGCCGCCGGGCCTGCCGCGCGACGAGTTCATGACCCGCCTGCGCGATCAGATCGAAACCGCCACCACCCGCATCGTCGAAGCCGGCCGCGCCGAGCAGGCGCAGTTGTTCGGCGGGGTGCCGGGTGCCGCGAAGGGGTAGGCGGAGAGTTACCGCATCACGAACGGATTCGCCGGCACGTCCGTCGCGGTCGAGATCCAGACGCTTTTCGTCTCCTGATATTCGCGCACCGCGTCGATGCCGCTCTCGCGGCCGACGCCGGAGAACTTCATGCCGCCGAACGGCATCATGTAGCTGATGGCGCGGTAGGTGTTCACCCACACCGTGCCGGCGCGCAGCTGCTTAGGCACGCGGATGGCGCGCGCCAGATCCTTGGTCCAGATGCCGGCGGCAAGGCCGTAGATCGTGTCGTTGGCGATGCGGATGGCGTCTTCCTCGGTGTCGAAGGAGATGATCGACAGCACCGGCCCGAACACCTCCTCGCGGGCGATCCGCATGGTGTTGTCGACATCGGTGAAGATGGTCGGTTCGACGAACTGGCCGCCCTTGATGCCCTCGCCGGAGGCCGGCTTGCCGCCGAGCAGGCAGCGCGCGCCTTCGGCTTTCGCGATATCGATGTAGTCGAGCACCTTCTTGTACTGCGCGGGCGTCGTGATCGGGCCGACATTGGTGTCGGCTTGCATGGGATCGCCGATCTTGGCGGATTTTGCCAGCTCCAGCACGCGCGCGACGAACTTCTCCTTGATCGAGCTCTGCACCAGCAGGCGCGATCCGGCGATGCAGGTCTGGCCGGTGGCGGCGAAGATGCCGGAGATCGCGCCGGCCGCAGCCGCGGTCAGGTCGGCATCCTCGAACACGATGTTGGGGGACTTGCCGCCGAGCTCGAGCGAGACCCGCTTCAGGCTCTTGGCCGCGGTCTCGTAGACCTTTGCACCGGTGGTGTCCGATCCGGTGAAGGTGATCTTGGCGACGCCGGGATGGGCGATCAGCGCGGAGCCTGCCTCGGGCCCGAAGCCGGTCACCACGTTGAAGATGCCGTCGGGAATTCCGGCTTCCTTGGTCAGCGCCGCGAACTCCAGCGTGCTGGCCGAGGTGAATTCCGAGGGCTTCACGACCACGGCGCAGCCGGCGGCGAGCGCTGCGGCGCATTTCCAGGCGACGAACAGCAGCGGCGAATTCCAGGCGGTCAGCGCCGCGACGACGCCGACCGGCTCATGCGTCGTGTAGGCGAAGGTGTCCGCCTTGTCGATCGGCACCAGGCCGCCCTCGAGCTTGTCGACCAGGCCGCCGAAATACCACCACCACTCCGGATGGTAGCGCAGCTGGCCCAGCATCTCGGCCATCAGCTTGCCGTTGTCGCGCACCTCGATCTCGGCGAGACGCTCCGCGTGGGCCGCGACGAGGTCGCCGAGCTTGCGCATCACCTTGCCGCGCGCGGACGCCGTCATCTTCGCCCATGGGCCGCGCCACATCGCCTCATTGGCGGCTTTCACCGCCTTGTCGGCATCGGCCGCCGAGCCGCGCGGAATTTTGGCCCAGGCCTCGCCGCGATAGGGATCGATGCTGTCGAACCACTCGCCATTGGCGGGGTCGACATACTGGCCGTTGATGTAGAGCTGATAGGTCTTCATGAGATCCTCCCGCAAGGCGATGGGTCTGGTTGGTGAAACCGTATCACGCATTTCGCGAGGCCGTCATAACGCAGCCGCGTGAATGGGTTGCAGTCGGGCAGGGCGCGTCAGCCGCGCGGCGCGCTCGGCTGCGGTGATCGCGAGGTTGGCAAGACTGGCGCCGGCCTGTCAACGAGGGCTAGTCAGGACGCGCGTGCCGCGGCCCGCCGTGCACGGCGCGCGGCGCGGCGGCGCTGGGTCCAGAGTCTCGCGCGGTCGAGATAGAGATAGACCACCGGGGTGGTGTAGAGCGTCAGGATCTGGCTCAGGATCAGGCCGCCGAAGATCGCGATGCCGAGCGGCTGGCGCAGCTCGCTGCCTTCGCCGAGGCCGATCATCAGCGGCACCGCGCCGAACAGCGCAGCGAGCGTCGTCATCATGATCGGGCGGAACCGCATCAGGCAGGCTTGGTAGATCGCATCGCGCGACGACAGCCCGCGCTGGCGTTCGGCATCGAGCGCGAAGTCGATCATCATGATCGCGTTCTTCTTGACGATGCCGACCAGGAGGATCACGCCGATCATGCCGATGATGTCGAAATCGGTGTGCGACAGCATCAGTGCCGCCACTGCGCCGACGCCGGCCGAGGGCAAAGTGGAGAGGATGGTCAGCGGGTGGACGTAGCTCTCGTAGAGCATGCCGAGCGAGATGTAGATCGTCGCGAGTGCTGCGAGAATCAGGAACAGCTCGTTCGCCAGCGCCTGCTGGAAGATCTTTGCGGAGCCGGCGAATCCGCCGGAAATGCCCGCCGGCATGCCGAGCGTGTGCATTGCGTTCTCGATCGTGGTGGTTGCGGTGCTGAGCGAGACGCCCGGCGGCAGGTTGAACGAGATGGTGCTGGCGACCAGCAAATCCTGGTGATTCACCGCAAGCGGCGTCTCGCCATGCTCGAAGCGGGCGACGCTCGACAGCGGGATCATCGTCTCGGCGCTGGTCGAGACCGCGGTTCCGGTCGAGGCGACGCCCTTGCCGGTGGCGCCGATCGAGTTGGTCGCCTGATTGCGCACCACATTGGCGGCGACCGCGCTGATCGAGCTCTTCTGCGACGACGAGGCCACCGTGCCGGCCACCGCATTGGTGCTCTGCGTGCCGGTCGCCGATCCGCCCGCAGTCGAGATGTAGACCTCCTTCAGGGTCTGCGGGTCCTGCGAGAAGCGCGGCGCGACCTCCATGATCACGTGATACTGGTTGCGCGCGACGAAGATGGTCGAGACTTGGCGCTGCCCGAACGCGTCATAGAGCGTGTTGTCGAGCTGGCTGACCGTGATCCCGAGCCGCGAGGCGGCGTCGCGATCGATGACCAGATTGGCTTGCAGCGCCTTGTTCTGCTGGTCGGTGTTGACGTCGGCGAGCGTCGGCTCTTTCTGCAGCGCGGCGACGAGCTTGGGCGTCCACTCGTTCAGCTCCTCGAAGGTCGAGCCCTTCAGCGTGTATTGATAGGCCGCATTGCCCGAGCGCCCTCCGGCGCCGAGATCGCCGATCGATTGCAGGAACAGGGTGGCGCCCGCCACCTTTGCCAAGGGATCGCGCAGCCGCTCGATCACCTTGTCGGCGCGCAGCTTGCGTTCGTCCATCGGCTTCAGCGACGCGAACACGGTGCCGGTGTTGGTGCCGCCCGGACCCACGCCGCCGCCGCCGGTGAAGCCGACGGCGGTATCGACCGCCGGATCCGATTTCACGATGTCGATGAACTGGGTCAGCTTCTGCTGCATCAGCTGGAACGAGGTGCTCTGGTCGGCCTGGATCGAGCCGATCAGCAGGCCGGTATCCTGTTGCGGAACGAAGCCCTTGGGCACCACCGTGTAGAGGTGCACGTTCAGATAGAGCGTGCAGCCCAGGATCAGCATCACCAGCAGCGGATGCCGCAGCGCGAGGCCGAGCGTCGTGCGGTAGCCGCTCAGCATCAGCTCGAAGGCGCGCTCGTTGATCCGGTAGATCCAGCCATGCGGCTGGCCTTCCTCCTTGCGCAGCAGCACCGCGCACATCATCGGCGTCGTCGTCAGCGAGACCACCAGCGAGATCACGATCGCGATGGTGATGGTCATGGCGAATTCGCGGAACAGGCGGCCGACCAGGCCGCCCATCAGCAGGATCGGCACGAACACCGCGATCAGCGACACGCTCATCGACAGCACGGTGAAGCCGACCTCGCGGGTGCCGACCAGCGTCGCCTCCAGCCGCGACATCCCGGCATCCAAGTGACGGGCGATGTTCTCCAGCACCACGATGGCGTCATCGACCACGAAACCGGTCGCCACCGTCAGCGCCATCAGCGAGAAGATGTCGAGCGTGTAGCCCAGCAAATACATCACGGCAAAGGTCGCGATCAGCGACACGCCGACCGCCACCACAGGCACCAGTGTCGCCCGCGCATTGCGCAGGAAGGCGAACACGACCAGGATCACCAGGGCGACGGCGATCAGGAGCGTGATCTCGACGTCGTGCAGCGAGGCCCGGATCGTCTTCGAGCGGTCCATCGCCAGGGTGATGTCGATCGCGGGCGAAACCGAGGCCCTGAGCTGCGGCATCAGCCCTTTCACGCTGTCGACCATCTTGATGATGTTGGCGCCCGATTGCCGGTACACGATCATCACGACGGCCGGCTTGCCGTTGGACAGGCCGAGCGTGCGCACATTCTCCACGGAATCGATGACGTCGCCGACATCGGTCAGGCGTACCGCCGCGCCGTTGCGATAGGCGACGACGAGCGGCTTGTAGTCGGCGGCCTTCCGCGCCTGGTCGTTGGCGTAGATCTGGTAGCGCTGGTCGCCGACGTCGATGCCGCCCTTCGGGCTGTGCGCGTTGGCGCTCGACAGCGCGGCGCGGACGTCCTCGAGCCCGATGCCGTATTTGTAGAGCGCCGGCGGGATCAGCTCGACGCGCACCGCGGGCAGCGAGCCGCCGCCGACCGAGACTTCGCCGACGCCCTCGACCTGCGACAGCTTCTGGGCCAGCACGGTCGAGGCGGCGTCATAGAGCTCGGCCGGCGTCAGCGTGTCCGAGGTCAGGGTGTAGATCAGGATCGGCGCCGAGGCCGGGTTGAACTTGCGGTAGGTGGGGTTGGCGCGCAGGTTGGTCGGCAGGTCGGCGCGCGCGGCGTTGATCGCCGCCTGCACGTCGCGCGCGGCGCCGTTGATGTCGCGGTCGATGTCGAACTGCAGCGTGACGCGGGCAGAGCCGAGCGAAGACGTCGACGTCATTTCGGTGACGCTCGCGATCTGGCCCAGATGACGCTCGAGCGGGCTCGCCACGGTGGAAGCGACGTCGGCCGGGCTGGCGCCGGGCAGGGTCGCCTGCACCATGATGGTCGGGATGTCGACGTCGGGCAGCGGCGACACCGGCAGCTTGAAGAACGCAATGATCCCCGCCACCACCAGTCCAAGGGACAGCAGCGTGGTGCCGACCGGCCGGCGGATAAAGGGGGCGGAGAGGTTCATTGCATCAGTGTCGATGTTCGCGGATCAGCTTCTATCTGTCCGTGCCGCGATGCAAAAGCTTAAATGTCACAGGCCGCCGCCATGCGCCCGCCGCGATTGATCGGCTCGCAACAGAGGCCCAACGACGGCCGTATTCTTGGTCGTATCGTTCTCGACCAGGCGGACGCGGACTACTTCGCCGCATTCTGGCTCGCGCTGACAAAGTAGAAATCCTCGCTTCCCGGAACCGAACCGTAGCTGAAGGGCTGCTGGCGCCGATCCGTGGCCGCCATGACGTCGTCGCGCACGAGGTCGAACAGTTTGCGGATCTCGATCCGCGGCGTCTGCATGCGCTTGATCAGGGCGGTCACGAACGGGCTGTGGCCGCCGTCGCCGTCGAGCGCGACCTGGCCGTGCTTGGCGGCGTAGACCACGAGCGTGCCGCTGTCGGGCTCGACCTGGGCCAACCCCCTGCCGATCGAGCGTGACGCGACGGTTCGCTTGATCTGGTTGGCGAACGGATTGTCGCGGCAGGCATCGAGAATGACGAGATGCAGCTTGCGCGCGCCTTCGGTGGCGCCCATCACCTGGGTCAGGGCGACGGCCTCGAACGACACGTCGCGGTCGGTTGCGAGTTTGGCGTCGACCGGCACCAGATAGTTCTCGCCCGCCATCTCCATGCCGTGCCCGGCATAGTAGATCACGGCCCAGTCGGCGCCGTCAGCCGCGTTGGCGAATGATTTGAGGGCTTCGACCAGGCTGTCCCGCGAGGCGTCTGTGACGAGACGGACATCCTGAAAGCCCACCGCGCGCAGCGTGTCGGCAATCGCCGCGGCGTCCTGGCCGGGATTCGGCAGCACCGGGACGGAGCGATATTTCGAATTGCCCACGACCAAGGCGACGCGCCGTTCGCTCGTTGCCTTCGGGCCTGCGCCGATCGGCGGGACCGGAACGGCCGCGGCGGGCGCGGGGGCAGGATTGGCCGGGCCAGGTTTGGCCGCGCCGTGATCGGCGACGACGCTCTTCTCCATGGTGGCGACCTGATTCAACCGTTGCAGGCCTTCCCTGGCGACGCGCTGGCCCTGGGTGCGATCGAGCTGATCGAGGCCGATGACATCGAGCGCGTGCCGGAAGTCGGCGCGCGCACCCTCGATATCGCCCTTCTTCTCGTCGGCGAGACCTCGCCGTGCGTAATTCAGCGCACCCTGTGCATTCAGCTGCGTGGCGTGGTCGTAGTCGCGCATGGCCTGGTCGAGCTCGCCTCTGCTGGCGAGCGTGAGGCCACGGAGCGAGTAGAACTCGGCTTGCCCGTCCTGGATGCCGATCGCGCGTTCGATGTCGCGCGCCGCATTGTCGAGATCGCCGGCGCTGATCTCGACCACCGCCCGGCAATAATAGGGGCCGGCTGCGCGCGGCGCGAGCTTGATCGCATCCTGGCAATGCAGCGCCGCGAGCCGGTCCTTGCCGCTGAAATCATAGACCAGCGCGCGATTGACATAGGCGTACCACGAGTTGGGATCGAGCTCGATGGACTTGCCGTAATCGGCCAACGCGCGATCATAGTCCCCGATGGCGACGAACAGCTCGGCGCGATTGTTGAACCAGCCGGCGCTGAACGGACCGGCAGGCTTGAGCCGGATAGCCTGATCGAAGTCGCTCAGCGCGCGGTCATAGGCCTGGTTCTGCAGATAGACCTTCGCACGCTGGCCGTAGGAAGGCGCAAACGACGGATTGATCGCGATCGACTGGTCGTAGTCCGCCTTGGCTTTCTCCAGATCGCCCTTGTTATGCCAGGCCAGCGCCCGGTTGTAATAGGTGATCGCGAGGTCGCGTCCCCTCGGATTGGCCGCGATCAGGCGGGTGCAGGCGGGAATCGCGAGCTCCGGGTGCGGATCCTTGGCGTCGCACGCCGCACCATCCTCTCTCAGACCGGCATGAGATGGTGAGTTCAGCAGCAACAGCAGGCCGAGTGCGGCGAGCTTCAGCAATGAGGGGCGCATTCCGGTCATTCCATTCCAGCGACCGGAAATTGAGACCACAATATTGTTCGCGCCGTGGCAAAATTCCGCGAACCGGTTCCTCGATGCGCAAGATCGACGCCAATGGCGCGTCCGCGCTCAAGCCGAATCGTGCCCGTCCGCCGCACGCGCATCGCGATGCAGCGTCGTGCCCGCATCATGCAGCATCACCGCCAGCTGATGCAGCGGCTGATCGCGAAAGCCCTGCTTCTCGATCGCCGCGACGGTCGAGAGCACATAGTCGCGGTTGTTGCCGGAGCGGCCGTGGCCCTGCTGCACCAGGCGCAGTTGTTCGGAGAGCGACAGCCGTCCGGCATATTGCACATGGCCGCGATCGACCACATAGGCCAGCGCGGAGACGCGATCGCGCGCCGCATTCTCCAGCCACACCGAGCGCATCACCTCGCGATAGACGTTGGTGGTCTGCTCGCGCGCCCGCAGATAAGCGATGGTGTCGTGGCGCAGCCGGGCGGCGACGCGGAAGGCGATGCCGCGGCAGGCCCCGCCACGGTCGAGGCCGAGCACCAGGCCCGGCTTCTCCGGCGTGCCGCGGTGGTCGAACGAATAGACGCAGAGCGCGCGATGCTCGCCGATCAGCCGCGCCGGCACCTGCTCCAGGAACTCGAAGCCCGGTTTCCACATCAGCGAGCCGTAGCCGAACACCCAGAGGTCGCCGTCGGTTTCGGAATGGGGAGGATTTGCTGACATCGCGCAGATGGGCTAGCAGAACACGCCGTCGAAGCGAAGCAGATTCCGTGATGTTTCCACGGGTTACGCAAGAGTTACGCAAAGGTTGCGCAAGCGGTGCGTAAGGGTTGCCCGCGGCTTGCTGCCGCTTCGATTTTGACAAATTCGACCGCCAAAGGACGCCGCATGTCCGATTTGACCTCCGCCCCCCGCCGTCGCTCGCGCTTCGGCCTTTATGCCGTCCCTGTCGTGGTCCTGATCGCCGCGGTGCTCTGGAGCGGCTTCTGGTTCTTTGCCGCCTCGCAGGTCGGCGTGCAGGCGGATGCCTGGCGTGGGCAGGAGGCGAAGGCCGGCCGGGTCTATGATTGCGACAAGCGCTCGGTCGCGGGTTATCCGTTCCGGCTCGAAATCCGCTGCGAGCAGCCCAGCGTGATGCTGGTGTCGCAGACCGCCTCGCCGCAAATGTCGTTCGTGGCGCGGCTCGCCGAGATCCTGGTCGTGGCGCAGATCTATGATCCCAAGCTCGTGATCGCGGAGTTCAAGGGTCCGGCCACGATCGCCGAGCGCAACGCGCAGCCGACATTGTCGGTGAACTGGAGCCTTGGACGCTCGAGCGTGGTCGGCCTGCCGGCGGTGCCGCAGCGCGCCTCGCTGGTATTCGACAATCTCGCCATCGACCGCACCGGCGGTCCCGCGCCGACACCGCTGATGCGCGTCAATCACATCGAACTGCACGGCAGGCAGGTCGACGGCTCGGCGCCGGACAGCCCCGCGATCGAGACAGTGCTGCAGATCGCCGGCGGCACCCTGCAGGACGTGCATCCGCTGCTCACCCAGCCGTTCAACGCCGACATCCATGCGCGGCTGAACGGCCTGAAGGATTTTTCACCCAAGCCGTGGCCGGATCGTTTCCGCGAGATCCAGGCGGCCGGCGGCAGCGTCGAGATCCAGCAGTCGCGGATCGAGCAGGGCGACGTCCTGTCGGTCGCGGCCGGCACGCTCCGCCTCAACGCCCAAGGTCGCATCGAGGGCGAGCTGCAGATGACGGTCGCCGGCCTCGAGCGCGTCATCCCTGCGCTCGGCATCGACAAGATGCTGGAGGAGGGCGTGCCGCAGTCCACGCTCGACCGCGTCGCACCGGGCGTGAAGAGCCAGGACCTCAGCAATCTGTTCGGCGCGCTGGATCGCGCCATCCCCGGCCTCGGCAAGGTGATCAAGCAGAACGCCAATGCCGGCATCTCCGCCGGCATCAATTCGCTCGGCACCGAGGCGACGCTCGAAGGCAAGAAGGCGCGTAGCTTCCCGCTGCGCTTCGCCGACGGCGCTGTGTTTTTGGGACCGCTGAAAGTCGCGCAGATTCCGCCGCTGTTCTGAGCGGTGTTTCGTAGGGCGGGTTAGACGAAGCCGTAACCCGCCGTTGTTCATCGCCCCGCTGTGCGGCGGATTACGCCACGCTAATCCGCCCTACGCACCTGCGCATCGTTAGGAATGCTCAAACGGGCCGACTTCGCGAATCACCTTGCAGATCTGCAGGAAGCCACTGGCATAGAATTCGGCATGTCCGCGCTGCATGGTTTCGACATGGTCCGGATGATGGCGCCAGGTCTCAAGCGCCTCTTCCGAGGTGAAGCGAAACAGGGTGAGCTTCTCGCCGTCCGCCGCCTTGAACGATTTCACCGACAGGAATCCCGGAAGGCGGCTGACGATCTCGTACATGCGTTCGCCCAGCCGGCCGTATTCGTCGAGCGAGGCGTCATCCCGCAACTTCAGGTCGCCGACCACAATGACTTCACCGATCATGTTGCTGTCCTTCGTCCTTCGAATGTCCATGGCAGCCTGAAGCAGGCCCCGAACGACAATTCGATCTCGCGACCGGTGTTGTTACACGTCCGCCATCATTCTCCGCGGGTTGAGAGGCGAATTGTGCTGCGCAAAATCCACCCGCCGCACTGCATCGACACCTTAATCCCTCGCGCGCGATATCGTCCGTCGCGGCAAAACATTCCTGCCGCCGCGATGAGAAAAACGTGACCGGAATATTGCGGGCCGCCGCGAATATCAGTCCCCGAATACCGCTCTCTCTGGCCTGAGGAAACAACCTCGCGTGGGAGAGAAGCGATGCGAATTCTCGGGGGAATTCTGCTCGGCAGCATGCTGCTGTCGACTGGTTCTGCGTTTGCGGAAGACGATGCGTCGGAGCTGAAGGCGTTGAAGGCACGCCTCAAGCAGCTCGAACAGAAAATGGAAGTGCAGGCGCGCAAGGAGGAGGCGCTGGCGGCAAGACAGAGCGCAATGCAGAACACGCACATGGCGGCCAAGGCGCCGGTGCCGTTCGATCCCTGCGCGTCGGGCAAGCTCTGCTACAAGGGCGTCACCTTCACCTTCGGCGGCTGGGTCGATCTCACCGGCATCTATCGGACCCGCAATCTCGCCTCCGACACCGGCTCCGTCTACGCCTTCATTCCGTTCCCGCAGAGCAAGAACTTCAACACCGGCGAGTCGCGCTTCTCGGCGCGGCAGACCCGCTTCTCGGTGCTTGCGGAAGCCGAAATATTCGCCAACACCCGCGTCGCCGGCTACGGCGAAATGGATTTCGAAGGCGCGGCGCAGACCGCGAACTCGGTCGCCACCAACTCGTTCAACCCGCGGCTGCGTCAGGCCAGCGTCGAGGTCAGCCGCACCGATCTCGGCCTGCACGTGCTTGCCGGTCAGAGCTGGTCGCTGAATGCGCCGAGCAAGTCCGGCATCGATCCGCGCGGGGTCGATGCGCCCGGCGTGATCGATTTCGAATCGGTGCCCGGCTTCCTCGCGGCGCGGCAGCCCGGCATTCGCGTCTGGCAGGACATCGGGCCCGAATTCAAGCTCGCGGTGTCGGCGGAAAATCCGCAGACGTCGTTCTTCGGCGGCAACACGCCGCTGGTCGGCACGCCCGCGGCCGGTCCGCAGGGCGTGCTCAACCCGAACCTCCTGGTCAACCTCACCGGGCCGGGCGGCAGCTTCTTCAACAATGCCAACAATGTCAGCCTCAATCACGTGCCTGATTTCACCGTGAAGGGTGCGTGGGATCCGCGGCTTGGGCCCTACAAGCTGCATGTCGAGGGCTGGGCGATGTATCGCGACTTCTACGATCGCTTCAACTTCGCCAATCACGACGTCAACACGGTGAGCTTCGGCGGGCATTTCTCGGCGGAGATCGTGCCGAAGCTGCTGGAGTTGCAGGGCTCCGCGTCGCACGGCGCGCTCGGCCGCTTCACCGCCGCGCCGTTCCCGGATGCGACGGTGCGCCAGGACGGCTCGATCCAGCCACTGCCGATCACGGCGTTCCTGCTCGGCACGGTCTGGCACACGACGCCGTCGCTCGATCTCTATGCCTATGCCGGCCTCGAGAAGACCAAGGCGACGTTCTCCAATGTCGGCACGGTGCCGTTCGGCTACGGCAACCCGCTCTACAACAATCTCGGCTGCAACATCGAGAACTCGCCGGCGGCGACCTGCAACGGCAACACCTCGGAGGTCAGGCAGTACACCGCCGGCTTCTACGACACGATCTTCAAGGGTGATTACGGAGCGATCAAGGCCGGCGTGCAGTATTCCTATAACCAGCGCTTCGCCTTCCAAGGTGTCGGCGGCGCGCCGAAGACCGACGACCACATCATCATGACCCAGATCCGCTACTACCCGTTCTAGGATGTGATGTGACTTTACTCCGGGTCGAGCCGCGGACGCCGTTCCACCTCGCCCCGCGTGCGGGGAGAGGTCGGATTGCATCGGCGATGCAATCCAGGTGAGGGGGAGCCTCCGCAAGCGCAGCTATCACCGTATGTGCGGTGACGGCCCCTTACCGCAACCCTCTCCCCGCAAGAACGGGGAGAGGGGGCGGAGCGTAGCGCCGTCGCTATTCGACCTAATCTCATCACGTTCTGGAGCGCCTCGGGCCATCGAGCTGGAAAGGACACTACAAATGAGGATCGTGAGCAGAAAGGAGAGGGCCGTGATCGCCCGCGAACTGATGATGGTCAGCCGCGCCGCGCATGTGTTGCAGCGAACCGGTCTGGCGATGGCCGGTGCGATGGCCGGCACCTTCGTCGCCGCCCAGCTCGCGAAGGGGCACATCGCTTTCTTCGGTACACTTGCCTTCATCGTGACGACGATCGTGATCGGTGCCGTCGGCTTCTATCTCGGCATCGATATTCCAAGGCCGGCCTTGCGCGCCACGGGGCGCATCGATGCCGTCGAGGTCATGAGCGCCGGCGGCGTCTTCCTCGCCGCGCTGGCTGCGCTGGTGTCGGTCTATGGCATCGTATTCGACGAGATTCCGCCGCGCGCCTGGGAGTTCGTGATCGGCTCGTGGTGGTTCGGCGGCGACGTCATGCTGGCAACCGCCGGCCTCGTCGGCCGCCAGCGGCTGACCCAGAAGATTGCGCCGATATCGGCGGCGGGGCCGATCCGGGATCAACGGTTGCGACGGTGAGGTTCGGCGCGGTGGTTGTTTGATCGTCATGCCCGGGCTTGTCCCGGGCATCCACGTCTTGGGTTTCCAACGTGAAGAAAGACGTGGATGGCCGGGCATAGGCGAGCGGAAGCGACGCTGTTCTTCGAACGGCTAAGCCCGGCCATGACGGCCAGGAATCGAAAACGCTCTAGCCGCCCCAGCCGAAGCGGTAGTTGAAGCCCACCTTGACGGTATGCTCGTCGTCCCTGAACCGGACGCCGACGATCGTGGCGGGGCCGCCGGCGAAGGT
This sequence comes from Bradyrhizobium sp. USDA3010, assembly GCF_056429065.1. NCBI lineage: Bacteria > Pseudomonadati > Pseudomonadota > Alphaproteobacteria > Hyphomicrobiales > Nitrobacteraceae > Bradyrhizobium > Bradyrhizobium sp. USDA3010. The sequence goes on along the minus strand of NZ_JBWJZD010000001.1, from coordinate 208,966 downwards.
GGTGTTGCCGAAGTTGTAGTACTGATATTCGGCCTTCGCGGACCAGTTCCGCGCGAACATGTATTCGAGACCGCCGCCGAGGGTGAAGCCGCTCCGGTGACTGCCATTGGTTGCAACGACCACCGGAATTCCGCTGGAGCCGGCGCCGATATTGAGGTTGTCGCGGACGGCGTAACCGCCCTTGGTGTAGAGGAGCGCCGGGCCCCAGGCGTAGCCGAGCCGGCCGGTGATCGAGCCAAGCTGATTGCTCGTTACCAGGGTGCCTGCCGGAAGGGTCGAGCCTTTGCCACCGTTGCCGGTGAGCCCGCTAAACTGAACCTCGGCACCGATCACCCAGTTCGATGCGAACTGGTAGTCGAAGCCACCCTGCAAGCCGCCCAGGAACCGGACCTTGTCCCCGTCCAAGCTGTTGTTGCCCGCGAAGGCACCACCGACGTGGCCGCCGATATAGAAGCCGGTCCAGTTATAGACCGCCTCCGGCGCCGTATAGGCCGGCGCCTTCGGATAGGTTCGCGCCGGAAGATCGGCCGCGAACGCGGGAGCCGCGCAGGCGATACCAGCGACCGCACCGAGCAGAAGCTTTTTCATGAGGTTGGTTTCTCGTTGTTGTGGTTGTGTGGCGAATCCGGTGGACCGTCGTTCATGCGCGCGTGTCTTGTGGGCGACTTGCGCATTGAAGGGTCGTCCTGCCCCGCTTCTGACCTATGACCTTGGGGCCGGCTCAAGCGGTTTATCGCCAGCCGCGCCGAAAAAGGCCTTGAGCCGGACCTAAGGTCACACCGTAAGGTACGGGCGAAAGGGCCTCCGTCGATGAACGAGCCGAGAGACAAAGCCGACAAGGACGTTTTGCTGACCGCGGCAGAGTGCGCCGCCCGCATCGGTCTCACGGTACGCGGACTTCGGCTCTATGAGAGCCGCGGCCTGATTTCGCCGCGCCGCACGGCGAAGAGTTGGCGGCTCTATGGGGCTGCGGAGATCAGCCGGCTGCACGAGATCCTCGCGCTAAAGCGAATGGGGCTCAGCCTGGCGCAGATCGCCAAGCTTCTCGAAGGCCGCGCGATCGACCTCGACCGAATCCTGGCCATGCAACAATCGTCGATCCTTCAACTGCGCAACCGCGCCGATGAAGGCCTTGCGCTGGTGAATGTGGCGCGTTTGAAGCTTTCTGCCGGCGGATCGCTCTCGATCGCCGACCTCATTGCGCTGGCCAAAGAGACCAACATGGCCGAAGCATCGTTCGATGCCGTCGCGCAACGGCGCTACGAACAGGCCCGGCCCCGCGCTGCGATTCAGATCGATCCCGGCGTGATGGAGCGCTACGTCGGTCATTTTCGGTTTCAGACCGGCGGGCAGGTGGTGACGATCACGCGCGATGGCGGTCATCTGTTCGCGAAGCCGCTCGGACAGTTCGCCTCGGAAATATATCCCGAAAGCGAGCACACGTTTTTTCTCAAGACCACGGCGGCGCAGATTACCTTCGCCGTCGAGCCGGATGGAATCGCGAACGCCCTCACGCTTCATCAAGGCGGGTTGAAGCATAATGCGACCCGGATCGACGACCGGCAGGCCCAAGATGCGGCGGCCGCGTTGGCAAAGAAGATAGATAACAAGACGCCGTCGCCGGGAACCGAGGAGGCGATCCGCCGCCTGATCGTCCAGCACCAGCAAGGTGCCGTCGACTACGCCGGCATGAGCGACCTCATGGCGGCAGTGGCCCGCGAGCAGGCTCCGGCGATCATCGCCGCGCTGGATCTGGCCGGGAGCATGCAAACGATTCGCTTCAAGGGCGTCGGGCGAGACGGTTGGGATGTCTATGACGTCAACTTCGCCAATGTCGACATGGAATGGCGGATCATTTTGGCATCCGACGGAAAGATCGATGGCGTGTTGCTTCGGTCGCTACCTTGACCAGACGCGATGAAGCGGCGCTGCCTATCGGCACCCGGCTTTCCCTGCGCCCTCTGATCTCAGGGCCGCGAAACGAAGGGCAAAGCTCGGGCAAATCGTGTCGCGAGAATACGAAGTTATGACCGCAAACAGCGCGACACACCCAGTGTCGTCCCTGCGAAAGCAGGGACCCATAACCACGAATGCCAGTTTGTCATAGCGATACTGGGTTGACGAGTCCCTTCCGCAATATCCGCCGCGGAGTATGGCCCTGCTTTCGCAGGGACGACGGAGAGTGTGTGGACCGAGCCCCGGCTACTTCTTCAAATTCGCATGCGGCCGGCCGAAATCGGGCGCAGCCGAATCCTGGCCGATCTCGACGATGCCGCGGCGGATGGCGCGGGTGCGGGTGAAGTGGTCGAACAGCGCTTCGCCGTCGCCGCGCCGGATCGCGCGGGTGAGCTTCGACAGATCCTCGGTGAATGTGCCGAGCATTTCGAGCACGGCGTCCTTGTTGGCGAGGAACACGTCGCGCCACATCGTCGGGTCGGACGCCGCGATCCTGGTGAAGTCGCGGAAGCCGCCGGCGGAGAATTTGATGACCTCGGATTCCGTCACCTGCGCCAGCTCGTCGGCGGTGCCGACGATGGTGTAGGCGATCAGATGCGGCAGATGGCTGGTGATCGCGAGCACGAGGTCATGATGATCCGGCGTCATGATCTCGACCTTGGCGCCGAGCGCGGCCCAGAACGCGCGCAGCCGGTCGGTCGCCGCAGGATCGGTGCCTTCGGGCGGCGTCAGGATGCACCAGCGGTTGATGAAGAGCTCGGCGAAGCCGGAATCCGGTCCCGAATGCTCGGTGCCGGCCACCGGATGCGCCGGCACGAAGTGCACGCCGTCGGGCAGATGCGGCGCCATGTCCTTGACGACGGCGCCCTTCACCGAGCCGACGTCGGAGATGATCGCGCCGGGCTTGAGGTGGGCCGCGATCTCGGCCGCGACCGGGCCGCAGGCGCCGACGGGAATACAGAGGATGACGAGATCGGCATCCTTCACCGCCTCGATATTGGTCTCGACGACGCGATCGACGATGCCGAGCTCGGCGACGCGCGCGCGCGTCTTCTCCGAGCGCGCGGTGGTCACGATCTCGCCGACCAGGCCTTGCGCGCGCGCGCCGCGCGCGATCGAGCCGCCGATCAGGCCGAAGCCGATCAGCGCGATGCGATTGAAGAGCGGAGCCGTGGTCACGTCGGTTTTCACTTTCCGGCCAGGAAGTCGCGCAGGCCCTCGACCACGAGGCGGTTGGCTTCCTCGGTGCCAATGGTCATGCGCAGCGCATGCGGCAGCTTGTAATTGTTGAGCGCGCGCAGCACGAGGCCGCGCCGCGTGAGATAGGCGTCGGCTTCCGCCGCGGTCTTGCCCTTGTCGACCGGGAAGTGGATCAGCACGAAGTTGGCGACGCTCGGCGTCACCTTGAGCCCGAGCTTGCGGATCTCCTCGGTCAGCCAGTTGCGCCACTGTTCGGTGTGCGTCCGCGACATCTGCACATGGGCAGAGTCCTCGATCGCCGCCACCGCCGCCAGCATCGCCGGCGTCGTGACGTTGAACGGACCGCGGATGCGGTTGCAGGCATCGACGATATGCGCCGGCCCGAACATCCAGCCGACCCGCAGCGCGGCAAGGCCGTGGATCTTCGAGAAGGTGTGCGTCACCACCGTGTTGTCCGTGGTCGCGACCAGCTCGATGCCGAGCTCGTAGTCGTTGCGCGAGACGTAGTCGGCATAGGCGGCGTCGAGCACCAGCAGCACATGCGACGGGAGTTCGGCGCGCAGCCGCTTGACCTCGTCGAACGGGATATAGGTGCCGGTCGGATTGTTCGGGTTGGCGAGCCAGACCAGTTTCGTGCGCGGCGTCACCACCTTGAGGATGGCGTCGACGTCAGCGGTGAAGTCGGTCTCGGCCGCGATGACGTTCTTGGCGCCGTTCGCCATGGTGGCGATCGGGTAGACCAGGAAGCCATGGGTGGTCGAGATCGCCTCGTCGCCCGGCGCGAGATAGGTGTGCGCCAGGAGATTGAGGATCTCATCGGAGCCGGCGCCGCAGATGATGCGGTCGGGGTCGAGCCCATAGGCGCGGCCGATCGCCTCGCGCAGCACCCGCGAGGTGCCTTCCGGATAGTCCTCGAGATGGTCAGCCGCGGCCTTGTAGGCCGCGATCGCCTTCGGCGACGGACCGAACGGCGTCTCGTTGGCGGACAGCTTGAACACCTTGCGGCCCGGTTCCGGCACCGGGCTCTTGCCGGGCGTGTAGGGCGCAATATCGAGGATGCCGGGATTCGGCACGGGGCGGGACATCATCAACTCCGATGGGCGGATGGGCTTAGCCTGGCTCTTATTCTAGCTCTTGGCCGATCCGTTAGAGGGCACCGTATAGCGCGTTGCGTGGCTGCCGACGAGGGCCGAAGAGCGCACCGAGGCGCCGGCCTCGATCAAGGCGAGCTTGATCTTCTCGAAACCCTTGTTGGTCAGGTCTTGCCCGGTGACCGAGACCAAGAGCGCCGCGCCGTCGAACGCGGTGTCGGGGACCGCGACGATCTCGGCGAGCGGGGCCAGCGCGCGGGCGACATCGGCGTTCCAGCCGGAGACGCGCACGCTCCAGGTCTGCACCTCGGTCACCATGGCGTCGTCGGCGACCCGCGAGATCACGAACACCGGCAGCGCGGCGGGATGGTCGGCGCGTTCGAGGAACGGCAGCCGTGCGATGATCTTCGGCGCGCCATCGGCTTCGAGCGCATTCCACCACGGCGTGCGGCTCGCGATCGCGGAGACCAGCGCGAGGTCGCCCTTCGACTTCGCCGCCGCCTCGACCGCGGCCTGGGCGCTGAAATGCGACACGTAAGGCACCACGAAGCCGAAGTGAAACCGCGCCGAGTCGCGCATGGCGGACTCGCCCACGGAAACATCGGCATGCACGGCGAACGGCGCCTGCACATAGGTGAAGGTCGAGATGATGACGCGCCAGATGCTCTCGATGGTGTCGAGCGGCAGGATGCCGCGATGGCGCCTCACCAGCTCGCGCATCATGCTGGCCTCGCGCGCCGGGCGGAACGCCGAGCCGACCTCCTGGGTCTTCTTGACCTGGATCAGGCGGTCGATGATGTCGCCGCGCGCCATCAGCAGGCGGTGAACCTGCTCGTCGATCGCATCGATTTCCTTGCGCAGCTCCTGCAGCGAGGGCGGCGACGGGGGTGGGTTGGACATGCTCTCAAACCTTGTCGTCCGGGCGGCCCGATGCCGTGCCGGACAGGGTCCCTGATTAGGAAAGACGGCCAGCGAAAGCAAAGAGAAACGTCGCAGGCGTGCCTTGCGCATTCGGTTAACCATCGGCGCCCGGCAAGGGGAGGTTCGCTGGCCGCCTTGACGACGGCAGGCCTGAGGACTAGGTTCGCTGCACTCCGTGGTCATTTGAGCCGGCCGGCTTGCAGCCACGTTAAACAACTCGCTAAACAGGCCGGGGACAGATCAGCTCCCGGCCGAACCTTGTTCAGGCCGGGTTTTTTATGGCCTGATTTCTGTTCGAGCCCTCCCGTGCGAGGGCAGGGTCGCCTAGATGAGCAACGTGCGTCCGATACCGAGCCCGCAAACTCAGAGCGATGATCGCGCCCATGAGGCCGATCACCCGTCGTCATTGGTGGCGAAGTTCGGCATGGATCAGCCGCTCAAGCTCGATTGCGGCGTCGATCTCGCGCCGTTCCAGATCGCCTATCAGACCTATGGCCAGCTCAATGCTGACAGGTCCAACGCGATCCTGATCTGCCACGCGCTGACCGGCGATCAGCACGTCAACAACATCCATCCCGTCACCGGCAAGCCCGGCTGGTGGGACACCATGGTCGGCGCCGGCAAGCCGATCGATCCCGAACAATATTTCATCATCTGCTCCAACGTGATCGGCGGCTGCATGGGCTCGACTGGCCCGGCGTCGCTGAACCCTGCGACCGGCAAGGTATGGGGGCTCGATTTCCCGATCATTACGATCCCCGACATGGTGCGCGCGCAGGCGATGCTGATCGATCGCCTCGGCATTGCGACACTGTTCTGCGTGGTCGGCGGCTCGATGGGCGGCATGCAGGTGCTGCAATGGACCGCGGCCTATCCCGAGCGCGTGTTCTCGACGCTCGCGATCGCGTGCTCGACGCGCCACTCGGCGCAGAACATCGCGTTCCACGAGCTCGGCCGTCAGGCGGTGATGGCCGATCCGGACTGGCGCGGCGGCCGCTATGTCGACGAGGACACCCATCCGCATCGCGGACTGGCGGTGGCGCGGATGGCGGCGCACATCACCTATCTCTCGGACGCCGCGCTGCACCGCAAGTTCGGACGGCGGATGCAGGATCGCGAGCTGCCGACCTTCTCGTTCGATGCGGATTTCCAGGTCGAGAGCTATCTGCGCTACCAGGGCTCGTCCTTTGTCGAGCGCTTCGACGCCAACAGCTATCTGTATCTCACGCGCGCGATGGACTATTTCGACATCGCCGCCGACCACAACGGCGTACTTGCGAAAGCGTTCACCGGCATCAAGACGCGGTTCTGCGTGGTGTCGTTCACCAGCGACTGGCTGTTTCCGACCTCGGAATCGCGTGCCTTGGTGCATGCACTGAACGCGTCGAGCGCACGGGTGTCGTTCGCCGAGATCGAGACCGATCGCGGCCATGACGCGTTCCTGCTCGACGTGCCGGAATTCCTGGAGATCTCCCGCGCCTTCCTGCAGGCCGCGGGCAAGGCGCGCGGACTGAAGGACGACGGCCAGTCATGAGCATGCAGCAGACATTGCCCTTGCCGGGCGTCGCGCCGGAGCGGACCGGCGGCTATCGCACCGATCATCTGCTGGTCGCCGACATGGTGCGGCCGGGCTCGCGCGTGCTCGACGTCGGCTGCGGCGACGGCGAACTGCTGCAATTGCTGGAGAGCCGCGGCATCGACGGCCGCGGCATCGAGCTGTCGCGCGAGGGCGTCAATGGCTGCGTCGCCAAGGGCCTCGCGGTGGTGCAGGGCGACGCCGACACCGACCTCGTCAACTATCCCGATGATGCGTTCGACTATGTGATCCTGTCGCAGACCTTGCAGGCGACGCGGCAGCCCAAAGTGGTGCTGGAGAACCTGCTGCGGATCGGCCATCGCGCGATCGTCTCGTTCCCGAATTTCGGGTTCTGGAAGATGCGGCTGCAGCTGCTGGTCGGCGGTCACATGCCGCGCACCGAGAATCTGCCGGCGAGCTGGTACGACACCGCGAACATCCATTTCTGCACCATCAAGGATTTCGTGCAGCTCTGCGAGGAGATCAACGTCAAGATGGAGCGCGCGGTGGCGCTCGATCTCTACGGTCGCCCGGTGCCGCTCAACCTGCCCTGGTGGGTGTGGAACATGTTCGGCGAGCAAGGCGTGTTCCTGCTCAGCCGGGGTGGGAAGGGGAAGTAGTAGCTGCGCAGCAATGTACGCTCGTCATTCCGGGGCGATGCGCAGCATCGAGCCCGGAATCCATTTAGTCCACGAAGCCTGCGGCCCAATGGATGCCGGGTTCTCGCTTCGCGAGCCCCGGAATGACGGGTCACACCGGCGCCGCCACCAGCGACTTCGGATCGCGCGCCGGCCAGCGGCCGGCTTCCACCAGCGCGATGAAGCGCTCGACCATCTCGTTGAACAGCGCCGGCTCCTCGAGATTGAGCACGTGACCCGATTTCGGGAAGAAGGAAAGGCCGGCGGCCGGCAGATGCTGCTTCAGGAACATGCTCGGCGCGATGCAATTGTCGTCCTCGTCGCCGCACAGGATCAGCGCCGGCGTCGCCGCGCGCTTGATGGCGTCGGTCATGGTGTAGATCGAGGGCCTGCCGCCCTGGAAGCTGCGCATCGTGTTGGCTGAGCCCTTGGCGTCGTGGCGGGCGAGCGCGGCGTAGAAATCGGCATGGCCGCGCGGGTCCTTGACCAGGAACGGAATCCGGCTCGGCGCCTCGCGCGTCACCTTGGCGACCTCGGCGGAGCCGATGGACTCGAGCTGCTCGGCATTGGCGCGGCACTGCGCGCGGAAGGCATCGAGATGCTCGAGGCTTGAGCCGGAGCCGACAGCGGCCAGTGTCATCGACAGCGCGCGCTCCGGCGCGTTGAGCGCGACCTGCAGCGAGGAATAGGAGCCCATCGAGAGCCCGATGAAGTGGGCCTTCGCGATGCCGAGGTGGTCGAGCACCGCGAGCGCGTCGGTGTAGAAATGCGTGTAGGTGTAGACGTCGGCGCTCGGCGGCACGTCCGACGGCGTGTAGCCGCGCGCGGAATAGGCGATGCAGCGGTGTCCGCGCGAGAAGTAGCGCATCTGCGGTTCCCAGTTGGTGTGATCAGCTGCGAATTCGTGCAGAAAGATGATCGGGGTGCCACTGCCCGCCTCTTCGAAATGGAGGCGGACATTATCTTTCGTGATGGCATGGGGCATTGAAATTCTCCTCTCGTTGGCCGCTCCCAGATTTGCAATTAATTTCCGCGGCTGCAATGCGGCTATTCTGGCTATTTTCGTCAAGGAATTTGCGCGGAATGACCCCGAAATCGTTTTCGCAACGCCGCATGAAATCTTCCTCTCGCCACATCCCGATCTTCAAAACCACCGCCGCGTTTCCGAGGGAATGCGACGGGGAGTTGGGGGGCGTTTCAGAGGATCTCGTGAAGTATGGTTCAGTTGCTTGCGTTTCGCCGGTCGCTTCGAGTTTTGGCGTTGGCTCTGTGTTCGCTCACGCTCGCCGTGATCTCCGCCGCTCCGGCGTCCGCCCGTCCGCATCATTCGCGTCACGCGCATTCGGCCCATGTCGGCCATCACGCGCGGCACTATTCCCATCATCACCATCGGCACGCAGCGCGGCCGTCTCGCACCGAGCGTCGCGCCCAGATGCAGGCGGGCGGCTTTGGCGAGGCCAATGCGGCCGTGTTACCGGGCAGCGCTGAGGCCGCGTCCAACACCGATGTGAACGCGGCAGGTGGCTTCGGCTCCTCCGGCATCGTCGACACGGCGCGCCGCTATCTCGGCGGCAACCCGACCGGCCGCTCCAGCCTGTGGTGCGCGCGCTTCATGAACATGGTGCTGCAGCAGACCGGCCATCGCGGCACCGGCTCCGACATGGCGAGTTCGTTCGCCAAATACGGCCAGCGCGTCTCCGGGCCGCAGGTCGGCGCCATCGCCGTGATGGGCCGTCGCGGCGGCGGTCATGTCGGGATCATCACCGGCGTCGACGCCAAGGGCAATCCGATCATGATCTCGGGCAATAGCGGTCATCGCGTCCGCGAGACCCCGGTCTCGCGCGGCCGGATCTATGCCTATGTGATGCCGACGAACTGAGCTGTCGAAAGCTGGGCAGGGCGCACGCGCGTCTTGCCCGCTTGCGACACTACAGGCTATTCGGCGGCAATCGTGTCGCCGACGGCCGCGCCGCCGTCGCTGATGATCTCGGCGTAGATGCCGCATTCGTTGTTGCCGAAGCGCTGCATCAGCGTGTTCGGGACCGAGAGGTTGCGCGCGCCGGTGTCGGGATCGACATTGACCGCGGCGCAGCGGGTGATGCGCTTCACCACCTTGGCCCGTGCGCTGCCGATCGCAATGGTCTGGTCGAGCAGGCTGGCCTCATGCCAGGCCGGCCAACCCTCGACATAGAGATTGGCGCGGAAGCGCAACGGATGGACCGGCGCCTGCACCATGTCCTCGATCGCCCGCAGGCTCGCCAGATTGATGATCGAGACCACCTTGCGCGGCACGTCGGAAAAACTGTGCCCGGGACTCACCAGCACCTTGGGCGGTCCCTTGATCTGGCCGGCATGACGATCGGCGAAATAGCGCTCGATCGCCGCGCGCCCGGCTGCCGTCTCGAGATCGCCCTGGGCCACCATCGCGCCGTCCCGGCGCAAGGTCAGCACATGGCTGTCATCGTCGAAATGGGCGCGCAGCGGCGCCAGCCACTCGTCCCGCTGCAGCATCAGGAAATGCGGCTTCGGCAGCCATTTCGGCGCCGAGGGATCGAAACCGCTCGGACCGTTCTCGATCGCGTAGCGGCGATCGGAGCGGAGCGTCTCGCCGACCTTGAGCTCGGCGCGGGGCAGGGGCTCGGGCGTCAGACCCTTGACGGGATAGCGGTAGATGCCGGTGATCCGGGCGGAGGAGGTGTGCGTGCTGTCCATGCTCCCGCTCTAGCCTGTTTGGCGCGCGAGGAGAACCGCCGCCGAGAGTAAGGCAGCTAGTCGGGCCGCGCCGCGCCTGCGGCATCCAGCAGGCGCTGCATGAACACGAGATCGAGCCAGCGGCCGAACTTGCGCCCGACCTCCGGCATCCGCGCGACCTCGACAAAGCCGGCCCGCGCGTGCAGCCGCAGCGAAGCGGGATTGCCGCCGTCGATGCCGGCGATCATGACGTGCTTGCCGAGCGCCGTTGCCGTGGACACGAGCTCATCGACGATGACACGGCCAAGGCCGCGGCCGCGATGGTCGGCATGGATGTAGACGCTGTGCTCGACGCTGTAGCGGTAACCCGGGAAGGCGCGGAAATCGCCGAACGCGCCATACCCAAGCACCACCGGCCCTTCGGCTGCGACCAGCACCGGGTAGCCCAGTGCCAGCCGGGCCTGCATCCAGGTCAGCCGTTCGGCGTCGGAATCCTGCTTCTCGGTCCAGATCGCGTTCGAGTTGGCGACCGCCTCGTTGAAGATCGCGGTGATCGCAGGGATGTCCTGCTCGGTGGCGGGGCGGATCATCATTCGGTCGTTCCTCGACGGGCCTCTTGCACAAACCCGATCGTCCACTATATAAGACGTAATGTCAATTATAGAAGACAACGCGGATGAGGCTCTCGGGCGGCGGGTTCGCGCCGAGCGGGAGGGCCGCGGCTGGTCGCTGGCGGAACTCGCCGGGCGGGCCGGCGTGTCCAAGGCCATGCTGAGCAAGATCGAGCGGGCGGAGGCCAGCCCGACAGCGGCGACGCTGTCGCGGATTGCCACGGCCTATGGCCTGACCATGGCCGCGCTGTTCGAGGTTGCCTCACACAGTTCCCGCCTGCAGCGGGCCAAGGATCAGCCGGTGTGGCGCGACCCGAAGGCGGCCTATCTGCGGCGGCAGGTGTTCCTGCATCCGGCCAATCCGCTGGAGCTGGTGGAGGTCGAGCTGCCTGCCGGGCAGGAAGCCGGCTTCCCGGCCAGCGCCTATCACCTAGTCCGTCAGGTGGTCTGGGTCATCAGCGGCCGCCTCACCTTGATGGAAGGGGCGGAGCGCCACGAGCTCGCCGCGGGTGACCGCATCGAGCTAGGGCCGCCGTCCGACATCGTCTTCCGTAACGAAACTGCTCAGCCCTGCCGCTACCTTGTCGCCATTGTGCGGCGCTGAGATTCGTCGGGTGAAATCGCCGACTGTGGCTCTTCCGTTTTGGAACCAAGTGCCCACATCTGCGGCAAGCCTGAAAAATGATGGCGACGACCAGAGGCTGGTTGAGGAACGTCAACGCGGCCCGCGGAAACCCAATGAAGATGCCGTTGTCATGCCTGAATGGGTGACAATGGCAGGCCGAGGGAAAACGAATGAACATTGAGAAGTACACCGAGCGCTCGCGCGGATTCATCCAGTCTGCCCAGTCGCTCGCAATGCGCGACGGTCACCAGCAGTTCTCGCCCTTGCATCTGTTGAAGGTGCTGCTGGACGACAATGAGGGGCTCGCCGGCGGTCTGATCGACCGTGCAGGCGGCAATTCCAGGGCGATCCTGAAAGCGACCGAAGAGGCGCTGAACAAGCTGCCGAAGGTCTCGGGCAATGGTGCCGGACAGGTCTACCTGTCGCCGGAGCTGGCGCGCGCCTTCGATGCGGCGGAAAAGGCCGCCGACAAGACCGGCGACAGCTTTGTCACCGTCGAGCGGCTGCTGCTCGGGCTCACGCTCGAGAAGGGCAGCGAGGCGGCCTCCATCCTGAGCAAGGGCGGCGTCACGGCGCAGAACCTGAATGCGGCGATCGAAGCGCTGCGCAAGGGCCGCACCGCTGATTCCGCGACGGCCGAAAACGCCTACGACGCGCTGAAGAAATATGCCCGCGACCTGACCCAGGCTGCGCGCGACGGCAAGCTCGACCCGGTGATCGGCCGTGACGAGGAGATCCGCCGTACCATCCAGGTGCTGTCGCGGCGGACCAAGAACAATCCCGTCCTGATCGGCGAACCCGGCGTCGGCAAGACCGCGATAGTCGAGGGGCTGGCGCTGCGCATTCTGAACGGCGACGTGCCGGAGAGCCTGAAGGACAAGAAGCTCTTGTCGCTCGACATGGGCGCCTTGATCGCCGGCGCGAAATATCGCGGCGAGTTCGAGGAGCGGCTGAAGTCCGTCCTGCAGGAGGTCTCGTCCGCGGAGGGCGGCATCATCCTGTTCATCGACGAGATGCACACCCTGATCGGCGCCGGCAAGACCGACGGCGCGATGGACGCGTCCAACCTCCTGAAGCCTGCGCTCGCGCGCGGTGAGCTGCATTGTATCGGTGCGACCACGCTCGACGAGTACCGCAAGCATGTCGAAAAGGATGCGGCGCTGGCCCGCCGGTTTCAGCCGATCTATGTCAGCGAGCCGACGGTCGAGGATACCATCTCGATCCTGCGCGGCCTCAAGGACAAATACGAGCAGCATCACGGCGTGCGCATCACCGACTCCGCGTTGGTGGCCGCGACCACGCTGTCGAACCGCTACATCACCGACCGCTTCCTGCCCGACAAGGCCATCGACCTGATGGACGAGGCGGCGGCGCGGCTGAAGATGCAGGTCGATTCCAAACCGGAAGAGCTCGATTCGCTGGATCGCGACATCATCCGCCTGAAGATCGAGCAGGAGGCGCTGAAGAAGGAGAACGATGCCGGCTCGAAGAGCCGCTTGCAGACCCTGGAGAAGGAGCTCGCCGGGCTCGAGGAGAGGTCGGCGGCGCTGACGGCGCGCTGGAGCGCGGAGAAGAACAAGCTCTCCAATGCCCAGAAGCTGAAGAGCGAACTCGATGCGCTCCGCGTCGAGCTTGCCAATGCGCAGCGTCGCGGCGAATTCCAGAAGGCGGGCGAGCTGGCCTACGGCCGGATTCCCGAGCTGGAAAAGAAGCTCGCCGAGATCGAGGCCAGCGAAAGCGGTAAGCAGAACGGCAGTGAGATGATGGAGGAGGCGGTCACCGCCAACCACATCGCGCAGGTCGTCTCGCGCTGGACCGGCGTGCCGGTCGACAAGATGCTCGAGGGCGAAAAGGACAAGCTCCTGAAAATGGAGGACGCACTCGCCAAGCGCGTCGTCGGCCAGGCCGAAGCGGTGCGTGCGGTGGCAACCGCGGTGCGCCGTGCCCGCGCAGGCCTGCAGGATCCGAACCGGCCGACCGGCTCGTTCATGTTCTTGGGCCCCACCGGCGTCGGCAAGACCGAGCTGACCAAGGCGCTCGCCGCTGACCTGTTCAACGATGAGACCGCGATGGTTCGCCTCGACATGTCCGAGTTCATGGAGAAGCACTCGGTCTCGCGGCTGATCGGCGCGCCTCCGGGCTATGTCGGCTACGACGAGGGCGGCGCACTGACCGAAGCCGTGCGGCGCCGGCCCTACCAGGTCGTGCTGTTCGACGAGATCGAGAAGGCGCATCCCGACGTCTTCAACGTGTTGTTGCAGGTGCTCGATGACGGCCGCCTGACCGATGGTCAGGGCCGCACCGTCGACTTCCGCAACACGCTGATCATCATGACTTCGAACCTCGGTTCGGAATTCCTGGTGAATCAGCCGGAAGGCGAGGACACCGCGGCGGTCCGCGATCAGGTGATGGGCGTGGTGCGGGCGCATTTCAGGCCGGAATTCCTGAACCGCATCGACGAGATCATCCTGTTCCACCGGCTGCAGCGGAACGAGATGGGCCGCATCGTCGAGATCCAGTTCGCGCGGCTGACCAAGCTGCTCGAGGATCGCAAGATCGAGCTCACGCTCGACGCGAAGGCGCGGAATTGGCTCGCGGAAAAGGGCTGGGATCCGGCTTATGGCGCCCGCCCGTTGAAGCGGGTGATCCAGCGCAGCGTGCATGACCCACTGGCCGAGATGATCCTCGCCGGCGACGTCAAGGACGGCGATCGCGTGGTGATCTCGGAGAAGGGCAACGTGCTGACCTTCAACGGTCAGGTGCCCAAAACCGCCGAAATCGTGCAGTTCGAGACCCCGGTCTCGAAACGCAAGCTGAACTGACACGCGCATGCAAAAGCCCTCCCCGCGGTCGCGGGGAGGGCTTCGTTGTCCAGGCTAGTCCTGCGGAACGATCGGTGGACTGAGCTGACCGGGCTCGTCGTCATCGGCGGGTTCGAGTTCGGACAGGATATCGACCAGCTCGCGGGTGCGGCCTGTGGCCAGCGGCCTGCCGGCGTTCATCAGCGGCTCGTCATTGGCAAGCCAGGCCTGGGCTTCCGCAAGCTCGGTGATCGTGGCGCCGGATGCGATGATCCTGGCGATGGTGACATCGTCGGCGTGGCCGACGGCTTTAAGCACATCGTCGCGGGTGAGCTGGGTCATGGCGCAAATCCTTGTGGATATCTTCGTTGAGCACGACCAAACCCCCGCCCGCCGGCGATCCGCGCCAGCGGGTAGGGACGCATCGTTTCAAGGCCTCAGCTGTGCGTTGTGAGCCGAGGCGGATGCTGGGACATCGCCCAGAGTTCGATCGCGGCAAGGACGGCGACGGCGATGCCGATCACCACGTGCACGGTCGTCGCGGTGGTCATTGCCTGGAACCCGAGGACCCAGGGTGAGACCATTGCCCAAAGCCCGACGACGAGGTTCAGCCATTCTTCCCAGACCGCGAATGCCGCGAGCGCGGCGATCGCAAGGACCGCCATCACGAGGCCGACGATGTGGGCGTTGGTGGAAACCGTGCCGGCGTCGAACTTGAGCAGCCACGGCGACAGGAAGAGAATCGCGCCGAGGATCAGGTTTGCGACGTCGCACAGTTTTGCGTTGGTCCAGTTCTCCATGACACCCTCCATTGGAGGTTTTTACTGCTGAATCAACTGGATGATCGCCGTTCGGGTTCCCGTCCTCGGGCCCGAAATTTGTTGAAACTGCCGGCGTCATGGCCTCGAAACGGCATCGCATCTGATCTGCGCCTGCAGCGTTTCCTGGGATCTGCGCGGCCGGACGGGCCGGCCTTTTGCATCATCAGCGGTTGCTGATGGTCCGCGTCATCGGCGCGCTGCCGGTGGCATCCGAGACGATGCGCGAGCTGCCGCGGCTGGACATCTGGGCTTCGATCCGGTCGCGCTCCTTCTCGAAGCCCGTCAGCATCGGGCCTTCGAGCGAGCGGCCGCGCGGCAGTTTCACGCGCATCGGGTCGACGAATCGGCCGTTGACCAGGATTTCGTAGTGGACGTGCGGGCCGGTCGACTGGCCGGTCGAGCCGACAAACCCGATCACCTGGCCCTGCCGCACCTTCTTGCCGATCTCCATGCCCTTGGCGAAGGCCGACATATGGCCGTAAGCCGTCTCGTAGCCATTGGAATGCTTGATGCGGATATATTTGCCGTAACCGCCCTCGTACCCGACCTTCTCGAGCATGCCGTTGCCGGAGGCGAAGATCGGCGTTCCGTAGGCGGTGGCCCAGTCGACGCCGGTGTGCATCTTCACGTAGCCGAGGATCGGATGGCGGCGGCCGCCGAAGCCCGAACGCATGATCGCGTTGTTGACCGGCTTGCGGACCAGGAACTTCTTCGCGCTCTTGCCGGTCTCGTCATAGTAGTCGACGACGCCGTCGTCGGAGCTCTGGAAGCGGTAGTATTTCTTGGTTTCGCCGCCGACGGTCAGCGCGGCGTAGAGCACTTCGGTCTTTTCGGTGCTGGTGACGCCCTCATCCTCGCCGGCATAGAACACGTCGAACGAGTCGCCGGGCTGGACCTTGCGCTGGAAATCGACGTCATAGGAGTAGATCTTGACCATATCGTCGATGACGGTCGCGGGCACCTTGTTGCGCAGCGCGGTCTCGTAAATGCTCTGATAGAGCCGCACGCCGCTGCCATCATCCTCTTCATCGTCGCTGGAATTGTCGGCGGTATCGGTCGTGGTGTTCATGCTCTGCACGTCGACGGCAACGTATTTGCCGATATCGGACAGTGCGGCGACCGCTTCGACGACGGAGTCGTTGGCGACGATCACCCGATAGGGTTGCAGCCGGGCGCCCGGTGCTGACGGCGCCATCAGGATCCGCACCTTTTGGCCTTCCTTCAGGCCGCCGTCGCGGCCGCGCGGGCCGAGCGTTGCGGCAATCGCCTTCGCCTCGTCGGGCGTTGCGCCCTGATCGCGCAGGATCGAGGTGATGCTGTCGCCCTTCTTGACGAGGTGAACCCGTTCGCCGACCGGATTGCCGCCGGTGACCTGCTCCTTGGTCTTCGGCAGCAGGGTGACGTTCTCCGGCACCACGCGCGTCTCGAAGCCTGCATAGGGGTCGGAGGTGTTGCCCTCGGTGGCGTAGGCCATCCTGATATCGGGACCGGCGCCGGTGGCATCGGCCGCGGCATTGGCGAGTGACGCGTAGCGCACCGAACCGCCGGAGCCGCGCCAGTTGGCAGCGTCGCGGACCCGCATCAGCACGTCGTCGAGCGCGACAACGGCGGCGAGCTTGGCTTTCGGCAGCACGGATCCGAGATCCTTGGTGACGAAAGAGACCTCGGCGTCGGGCTCGGCGGCGTCGGCCGCATTCGGATCCTCGGCCGCAGCGGGCGTGTCAGAGCCGACATCGGTCAACAGACGCTGCGCGTTGAACGCCGGTATCTTGGACGACAGATCGCTCGTGGTCATCGAGAGATTGCCGGAAATCCGGATGAAGGGCCGCACCCGCATCACGTCGCGATTGCCGACGCGGGTCACGGTCGACACGCGCACCAGGCTGCGGGAGGCGGAGGATTCGCTCGGCGGCGGCAGGCGGTCGCCCTTGTGCAGGCTGACGACGCGATCATTGCCGGTGAAGGCGCCGCGCAGCGCGCCTTCGACGCGCTCCGGCACCTTGGCGAAGGTCATCTCGCCATCGAGCGACGCAAAAACGGCGCCGCCGATCAGGGCCGCGCCACATAGTCCGGTCAGAATGGTGCCGCTGAACCATTGTACGGAGACACGGCGGCGATCGATCACCGCAGCCTCGGTGCCGTCGACTGAAAGCGGCGGTTCGTGACCGAGATCGATCATCCCGGTCTCGCGCCCAATGCCGCTTCCGCGTGACGCCCGTTGGCTCAACCCGATATCCCCCCAAATTCCAGCAACTGCGATCGACCTCTGCTCGTCCTCGTCCCCACCTCGATCCCCTGAAGAGGAATCTCGGCAGTGTGGCGAGCCACACGCATCGAAGTCGAGAAGACGAAGGCCATTAGCTAGCCGCACTCTCGAACGTCAATGGTGTGCAGATCTCTCGATGTTGCTCGGCCGCGAAGGGAAGAGGCGACGGGTTCTTGGAGAAAATCGCCTGGTCCCTCAGAAAAACCACCCGAGCCCCCACAGGTTTCGAGCGGTTCAATGCATGTCATATAGCCAGAACGTCGCAGGATTGTGGCTCAAGTGCGGCATTTGAGATGGAAAAGTTTCCTGAAGCAGGTCGATGCCGCCGCCCGCTCTGGAGCGCCGGGGAACCCGTTCCGGAGGGCCTCACGAGCCCTTCGGCGACAAACTTTTTTTGAAGTTTTTTGCGGCGCGCGTTGGGTTGCGAATTTTTACCTCCGATCTAAGTCATAGAAAACACGAGAGCTTTTTCGCACTGCACACGCGATTTGGGCGTGCGACGATTTGTTGACAATGGTCGTTGACAATCCCGAGGGGTGGGGACTATAAACCAACCACTGAGCGCGGCGCCGCCGGGTCACTGACCAAGGCGAGCGAACGCGCCACTGATGCTCCTCACTTCGATGAGTGACACAGCAGCCGACATAAATCGGTTGAGGTTCACTGTTCGTCGCTGAAGGGTAGAACCACCCTCTAAGGGTGTGGGGTCATTGGATCCCGGGCTGTTTGACAAGTGAAGATGAAGAAAGAGAAACGTGGACGGCGGAGTCCTTGCGTCTCTCGGAATACTTGAAAGCTTCGGCTTTTGACTTTCTGAGGGTGGACGAAAGACTTCGGCGGTACACGTTTAAAGGTTACACCATCGTTGCCAGCGATGTGAATCGTAGGCAGCTCGCAGACTTCGGTCGGCGAAGAATGGTGGGACCTCGTCAAACGTTGTGATCAGCCGGTTCAAAGTTCAAGTCCAACTTGAGAGTTTGATCCTGGCTCAGAGCGAACGCTGGCGGCAGGCTTAACACATGCAAGTCGAGCGGGCATAGCAATATGTCAGCGGCAGACGGGTGAGTAACGCGTGGGAACGTACCTTTTGGTTCGGAACAACACAGGGAAACTTGTGCTAATACCGGATAAGCCCTTACGGGGAAAGATTTATCGCCGAAAGATCGGCCCGCGTCTGATTAGCTAGTTGGTGAGGTAATGGCTCACCAAGGCGACGATCAGTAGCTGGTCTGAGAGGATGATCAGCCACATTGGGACTGAGACACGGCCCAAACTCCTACGGGAGGCAGCAGTGGGGAATATTGGACAATGGGCGCAAGCCTGATCCAGCCATGCCGCGTGAGTGATGAAGGCCCTAGGGTTGTAAAGCTCTTTTGTGCGGGAAGATAATGACGGTACCGCAAGAATAAGCCCCGGCTAACTTCGTGCCAGCAGCCGCGGTAATACGAAGGGGGCTAGCGTTGCTCGGAATCACTGGGCGTAAAGGGTGCGTAGGCGGGTCTTTAAGTCAGGGGTGAAATCCTGGAGCTCAACTCCAGAACTGCCTTTGATACTGAAGATCTTGAGTTCGGGAGAGGTGAGTGGAACTGCGAGTGTAGAGGTGAAATTCGTAGATATTCGCAAGAACACCAGTGGCGAAGGCGGCTCACTGGCCCGATACTGACGCTGAGGCACGAAAGCGTGGGGAGCAAACAGGATTAGATACCCTGGTAGTCCACGCCGTAAACGATGAATGCCAGCCGTTAGTGGGTTTACTCACTAGTGGCGCAGCTAACGCTTTAAGCATTCCGCCTGGGGAGTACGGTCGCAAGATTAAAACTCAAAGGAATTGACGGGGGCCCGCACAAGCGGTGGAGCATGTGGTTTAATTCGACGCAACGCGCAGAACCTTACCAGCCCTTGACATCCCGGTCGCGGACTCCAGAGACGGAGTTCTTCAGTTCGGCTGGACCGGAGACAGGTGCTGCATGGCTGTCGTCAGCTCGTGTCGTGAGATGTTGGGTTAAGTCCCGCAACGAGCGCAACCCCCGTCCTTAGTTGCTACCATTTAGTTGAGCACTCTAAGGAGACTGCCGGTGATAAGCCGCGAGGAAGGTGGGGATGACGTCAAGTCCTCATGGCCCTTACGGGCTGGGCTACACACGTGCTACAATGGCGGTGACAATGGGATGCTAAGGGGCGACCCTTCGCAAATCTCAAAAAGCCGTCTCAGTTCGGATTGGGCTCTGCAACTCGAGCCCATGAAGTTGGAATCGCTAGTAATCGTGGATCAGCACGCCACGGTGAATACGTTCCCGGGCCTTGTACACACCGCCCGTCACACCATGGGAGTTGGTTTTACCTGAAGACGGTGCGCTAACCCGCAAGGGAGGCAGCCGGCCACGGTAGGGTCAGCGACTGGGGTGAAGTCGTAACAAGGTAGCCGTAGGGGAACCTGCGGCTGGATCACCTCCTTTCTAAGGATGGTTCTTCAGCGAGCTCACGCTCACTATCGAACCGTTTTAGAAACATTCAGGGGCCAACAGTTTCAGGATTGTTGAGCTCCATTGGCGGGATTTCGCCGTCTTCGTTTCTCTTTCTTCGCGGACGAACACGCGCCAGGGCTGAGCGCTGTGCGATGCATCGACGACAAGTCGTGTGCGCGCCGGCATGTCCCTCGTGTTAGGGGCTTGTAGCTCAGTTGGTTAGAGCGCGCGCTTGATAAGCGTGAGGTCGGAAGTTCAAGTCTTCCCAGGCCCACCATTTTGATCGAGTGCAGAGCATTCGTCTTCTGGTACGGGGCCATAGCTCAGCTGGGAGAGCGCGTGCTTTGCAAGCATGAGGTCGTCGGTTCGATCCCGTCTGGCTCCACCAGATGGAATTGAGGCTCGACAATGCACTTGGTGCAAGAAGCTCTGTTCATATCGTCCGCGAAACATCACTTCGCACTCATTGGTCCGGATGGACGGTGACGTGCGTGTTTTCTGACATCGTAAAGAGGAGATCGATCCGAGTTTGGATCTGCGAAGCAATTCGCGGGTACCATTCCTAATCTCCAGATCGTTTTCGGCGCTCGCGCATCGCAGCCCATCGCAAGATGAGTGAGAGATGAGCGAGTTGTAAAACGATCTTTGTAGCGAAGCTTGACCGCCTCGCTATCGGGCCGATCTTACGAAGCAAGCTGGTCTTTCTAGTCAATGTCCGGCTGCGCAATCGCATTCATCGAGGATGCGCGCCTTCAATGGCAGTTGTGCAGACAACATTCTGCCGAGTGTGTGGACATTGATAATGAGAGCAATCAAGTGCCTTAAGGGTGTTCGGTGGATGCCTTGGCGCTGAGAGGCGATGAAGGACGTGCTACGCTGCGATAAGCCGTGGGGAGCTGCGAAGAAGCTTTGATCCACGGATTTCCGAATGGGGAAACCCACCTTCGATAGCCGGAACTCCAAGACCTTGTGTTTTGGGGTTCGACCAGAAATGGAAGAAATCAGACCGCGAGGTTTTGGATTTCCGGTTATCAAGAGAAGGTATGAGACTTCCGAATAAAATAGGAGGTTTTAAGCGAACCCAGGGAACTGAAACATCTAAGTACCTGGAGGAAAGGACATCAATCGAGACTCCGTTAGTAGTGGCGAGCGAACGCGGACCAGGCCAGTGATACATCAAAGACAATCGGAACCTGTCAGGAAAGCAGGGCCTCAGAGGGTGATAGCCCCGTACGAGTAATGCGATGATGTATCCACGAGTAAGGCGGGACACGTGTAATCCTGTCTGAACACGGGGGGACCACCCTCCAAGCCTAAGTACTCCTCAGCGACCGATAGTGAACCAGTACCGTGAGGGAAAGGTGAAAAGCACCCCGACGAGGGGAGTGAAATAGACCTGAAACCGGACACCTACAAACAGACGGAGCCCAAGATACGTTCTGGGTGACGTCGTACCTTTTGTATTATGGGCCAGCGACTTAATTTAACGAGCAAGCTTAAGCCGATAGGCGAAGGCGCAGCGAAAGCGAGTCTGAATAGGGCGTCAAGTTCGTTGTATTAGACCCGAAACCTAGTGATCTAGCCATGAGCAGGTTGAAGGTGAGGTAACACTCACTGGAGGACCGAACGGGTGTCTGTTGAAAAAGACTCCGATGACTTGTGGTTAGGGGTGAAAGGCCAATCAAACTGGGAAATAGCTGGTTCTCCGCGAAAGATATTTAGGTATCGCCTCGGATGAATACCTCAGGGGGTAGAGCACTGGATGGGCTAGGGGGACTTACCGTCTTACCAAACCCAACCAAAC